>JAAYDB010000016.1 GCA_012729475.1 Bacteroidota bacterium | reverse complement strand
TTCTGACTCATGTCTCTCTGACAGCCATTTAACATTTTCTTCATTTTCAGCTGAGTTGAATGTACATGTGCTATAAATCAGTATACCGTTTTCTTTTAGTGCAGACCAAATATCCATTAAAATTCTCTTCTGTCTGCTGGCACAATGGATAGCTTTATCGATTGACCATTCCCTAATAGCTGTTTTATTCCTGAACATTCCTTCTCCCGAGCATGGAGCATCGACTAAAATAATATCAAAAAAACCCTTAAGAGTTTCAAAAGCTGAAGGATCGGACTGGGTAACCATTGTATTTGACAAACCCCATTTGATATGGTTTTCTGCCAGAATATCAGCTCTTGGTTTTATTACGTCATTAGCAACAATCACACTATCAGGACCAGTCAGAGATGAGAGATGAGTACTTTTACCGCCTGGAGCTGCACAAAGGTCAAGGATCTTCAATTTTTCCTTATCATGAACCACCTGTCTGATGAACTGTTCCAGAAACATTCCTGAGGCTTCCTGAGGATAATATGCTCCTGCGTGAAAGAGTGGGTCAAGAGTAAAAGAAGGACGTTCGGCCAGATAGTATCCGTCAGGGCACCATGGCACACGTTCAGCGGCCAGCGGACTAAGCTTCCATTTATCTCTGTTTATGCGGATAGAAACCGGAGAAGGTTCCTGCAGAGCATCAAGTAACTCTGCGGCGTCTATATATTCCTGTTTTTTTATTCTTTTTATGAATGCTTCCGGAAACATTTGCAGTATATAAGAGAGAATATTTCTTTATAAAACAGTTCTTTTCAAAATAAAAGAGTTATCAGGTATCAGCAGAATCATTACTCCAAATTTATTTTTTTTCTAAAGCTGAAAATTTTCTCCAGAGGAAAAAAAACGGGTATTCCCAGCAATACTATTATGAGCCCGGGGAAAGTATATCTTGGTTTATAAATAAGGAGAATTACCATAATAATAAGAGTGACAAGGATATAAACAGCCGGCACTACAGGATAACCAAATGCCTTGTAAGGCCTTGGTATGTCGGGGCGTTTAATCCTCAGAATAAAAATTGCAAATATTGTCAGAGAAAAGAAAATAAGGACAGCAAAAATCACATAATCAAGTAGATCGCTGTATGTTCCCGACAAACAAAGCAAAACAGACCATATTCCCTGGACAACGATTGCAAATCCGGGAACTCCGAATTTATTTATTTCACCTGCTTTTTTGAAAAAGAGATTATCTTTTGCCATTGCATAATAGACACGAGGTCCTGTAAGAATGAGAGCCTGATTACATCCGAAAGTACTTATCATGATAAATAATGCCATGACAACTGCAGCATAATCTCCCAGAATCACATACATTGCTGAAGTAGCTACTCTGTCATCAGTTGCAAACTGCATTCCTCTTTCCAGGACAGAAGCTCCTTCAGGAGAACCATGTAAGGGTAGAACCCTGATATAGATATAATTGGTCAACATATAAATTATAGTCACTATCAAAGTGCCAAAGAGAAGACTGAGAGGTATATTTCTTTTTGGGTTTATCACTTCGCCGGAAATAAATGTAACATTATACCAGGCATCAGATGCAAAAAGGGAGCCTACAAGTGCTGCACCCACTGCTGAAATGATAGCAAATCCTTTTAACTGTACCATCTTATTATCTGCTCCTATGGTACTTGCATTCCATAATAAATCAGGGTTTATTTGATTAAGACCCATAATTCTGGCAGCTATTACACCTGTCAGAACAAAGCCAAGCAGTGCTATCACTTTTGTTGAGGTAAAAAAATTCTGCACAGTTTTACCGGTGACAATACCTCTGGTATTGAGCCATGTAAGAAATATAATCATTAAAATTGCAATTACCATTGTACTGGTAAAATTTACCGGACCAAGCTGAAACAGAACATTCCTATCTGATATCCACGGAAAAATAACACCGCTGAATTTAGCAAAGGCAACTGCTACAGCAGCAATTGAACCACATTGAACTACAAGGAATGTAGTCCATCCAAAAAGAAATCCAATGAGAGGATGATAAGCCTCTTTAAGATAAACATACTGGCCACCCACATGGGGCATCATAGCGGCCAGTTCGCCATAACTTATTGCCCCGATAACAGTGATGACACCTGTTATCAGCCATACCATCATCAGCCATCCCGGAGATCCCACATTTCTGGCGATATCAGCACTGACAATAAAGATCCCGGATCCGATCATCGATCCGGCGACTAATGATATCCCATCGAAGAGATTAACTCGTTCCTGTAAAAGGTGGTCGGGCTGTTGTATCATTGTATTCAATATCCACAAAATTAAGGGTCCCGCCTAAGGGGATAATTATTTTTTTAGTCATTTCCCTTACAGCTTTTCAGGAACAGCAGAATAACAACAAACCGATATTTCTAAACCTGAGGCAGTTTCCATGGCTCTCTGTAGCTGGGAACCAGGTAGCTGTTTGCTTCATCATCATTAGTAAACCGGGTACCGTCCCATATAAGTTTCTTTCCTGTCCTGAAAGCAATATTTCCGACAGCAGAAAACTTACATATATGCGCAGCAATATCGGGAGAAGCATTAGTGTCAGGATCACGTTTTGCTATGCACTCAAGGTGATTCTTAACATGATTGTTAAGACCTGTGTTATTCCCTGCCTTCCATGGGACAGCTTCCATTCTCTTCTCATTGTTGACCACTTCAGGAATTACTTCCCATCCGCTTCTGTCAACAACAAGAGTCCCGTTCTCTCCGACAAAACCGAGGACGGCATTTTTCCCGTAACCACCGTCATCAATACCAATGGCATGATCCCACATAACATTGAAACCATCGAACTCATAGATAACCTGTAAACTATCGGGTGTCTCACATGCATCATCAGGATAACCATATTTACCACCCATTGCCATAACAGATTTAGGAGTTGTAACATCCATTCCGAAAAGGGCAAAATCAAGCAGATGGACACCCCAGTCGGTCATTAAGCCTCCGGCGTAATCCCAGAACCATCTGAAAGTGAAGTGAAATCTGTTTCTGTTGAATGCTCGTGACGGAGCAGGACCCAGCCACATATCATAATCGACACCCTCCGGAACCGGTTCATCAGGAAGTACAGGTATTGATGTATTCCATCCCTGATATGAATAGACCCTGACAAGACGTATTTTCCCAAGTTTGCCTGATCGGATGAAATCGACAGCATCAAGCCAGTGAGGATCGCTTCTCTGCCACTGTCCTACCTGTACGATGCTTTTATGTTTTTTTGCTGCCTTCACCATGATATTACATTCTTCTATGGTTCTGGCAATTGGTTTTTCACAATACACATCTTTCCCGGCCTCACAGGCAGCTACCATTTGCAGGCAATGCCAGTGATCGGGTGTGCCTACTATAACCAGATTAATATCTTGGTTATCTATTACCCGGCGCCAGTCGCTGTAAAGATTCTCAGGTCGCTTTCCTCTTATTTTCTCAACATCAGATGCACGCCTGTTAAGCACTTCTTTATCAATATCACAAAGAGCGATACATTCTACCTCAGGATTCTGAAGAAATGCACTCAGATTACTGAACCCCATCCCATTACATCCAATAAGTCCAATATTGATCCTGTCTGAGGGAGCACAACCAGCCAGTGTTGTGGAAAAAGCAGGAACAAGCCCTATTCCCGCTGATGTAATCGCTGCTTTTTTTAAAAAACTTCGTCTGCTTGTCATAATGTTTTAGCTATTGTAAATTATTTATTGATTTATTGATTATTACCTGATATTTTATCTTAATCGAATAACAACTTCATTATCAACGCCTCCCGGATAACTAACCATAATTTTATCACCTGTAACCTTTATAATACGCCAGTTATTCCTGTCGTTTCCGAAAGAACCTGTGACAATTTGTGTCAGTTTATCTCCATCTGGAAAAACATATTCGTTAACAGAATTTGTATGAGTATGACCTGCTATTACAGCCCATGTTGAAGAGTGTTTCTCCAACAGATTTAAAAGATCATAATAACTGGCTTTAGAGGAATACGTGGACAGTGGCTCCGATAAGATACTACTGCTGGTCTTTTTTCCGCTGGGGAGTGGGATATGTGTAAATATTATCTCCACATCCGTTGGAGATGCCTTCAACTGCCGGTCGAGCCATTTAAGCTGGTACTGGTCAACAATGAAAGGCTGAACTCCATCATAATAATCTTCATCTGCAATAAAACTATTATCCAGAAACAACAATCTTACCGTTAAAGTATCCACTTTATAAATCCTGCTGTAATAAGTACCATTTCTGAAGCAGGCCATATTTCTCATCCACGAAGCCCTTGCTTCCCCTGCTCTTATCTGTTCGGATGTAAATTTTGATGTTTGAGGAACTGTATAGGTTGCGATATCATGATTACCCAGTGTGAGAAAAAAAGGAATTTCCGAATCATTTATCAGGTCGGCGAATTGTTCTATCTGAGTACCAATAACCTTACCTGTGGCGGTTTCAGCCTCATAGAAATCAACCAGATCACCCGTAATAACAAAAAAATCGGCATCAAAACGTTGAGGTGCAAAATCAATGAAACCGGAAAACATATCAGAGTTTTTCATCAGGTATTGTCTCTGACTGACAATGGTTGGATGATATCCTGTTAGATTACAGGTATGAATGTCTGTCAGATGAACAATTGTAAGTGTATCGGGTAAGACCGGCTTTTGCCCGTATAGTGAAACGAATGAAAAATAAAAAAACAATAAAATAAGGGACAAGCGGTAAAAATGTATTCTTTTCATTTTCTGTGTATTATTCCGGAAAATCATCTGTCACTTTTTCCGGTATTCTCTTTTGGCATTTCTGAAATCAAGGACAAGTATCTCATCATCTCTGCTAATAACTATTTCTTCTGATGCAAATTCATTCCGGCACCAGGGGTTATAGAATCTGAGATAATCTCTCTGGGAAATGGTCTCTTCTTTTACTTTAAGAGCCTGCGACCAGCCGTATTGTACTTCTCCGGCTGACGGAGAAGTGTATTTTACATTAAGGCCGTCACATTGAACCTTACTACGGGATACTGCAGATACAAAACTCCGGAAATTTTTCCATTGATCCTGAGAACCCATTTCGCAAATCCATTTATTCTGCCTGCTATTGGCTATCAGATCAACCTCTCTCTCTCTTACTTTTTTCCATTCTGTGGGATTCTGTGAATAAAGAGCTATATATCCCTTGTCCTTTCTCCCGAAGATCCAGTTTCCTTTCCGGATTACTTCGTCAAATGCATCTTTCGGGAAATAGGCATGTGAGAAAGGTATCAGTTCATCGGATGGAGCATCTTCATGACTTGCAATATTCCTGCCCGCTTCGCTTTTTTGTTCAGAACGTAAAAATGGTAACGGGTTCTCCTGAGGAATATTATAAATACATATAAGGACATTATTATATTGTGCGGCATTTGGAAGTATCCCGTTTCCTGCCCAGTAATTCGGACACGATAATTCATCTTGTGACCCGGGATGATTGGTAAACACAGTGGCATCTATACCAAGGGTGGCCTGCCAGGGATGTTGTTGGTAACCGGGAGCTCCGGGCCGGAACTGCTGTGCACAACTCAACATGTAATCAGCTGTCCTGTACGTCTCAATATTTACCTCTGTCATTGCATGAGGATCAAGTTTGACATTGATCAGTTTACCATACTCATCAAGCTGGTCTTCGTATAACTTCCTGTAATAGTCATAGTCTCCGCACTTGCTGCCTGTAAACTGAATATTTATCCAGCCGTCGGTAAATAATCTATTCAACAGAAAACCTGTAAACAGTCTGTGATGTAAATGTTTCTCCAGGATTAAGTGTAGTTGACGGAAAATCAGGATGATTAGGACTGTCGGGATAATGGCCTGTCTCCAGACAAAGGCCGGAACGATGTATGTAGGGTTTCCCTCCATGACCTTTCTGAGAACTGTCAAGGAAATTTCCGCTGTAGAACTGGACACCGGGCTGATCACTCAGCACCTCCAGTACACGGCCACTGACCGGATCAAATACCCTGGCGTCATACTCCCTGTCACTGTCCAGTACAAATGTATGGTCATATCCTCCTCCGATTACAAGTTGGTCATAGTCTTCATTGATCCTTTCACCAACATTACGTGGACTGGTGAAATCGAAAGGAGTACCGGCCACAGGACGTAGTTCTCCTGTTGGTATAAGCCCCGAATCAACCGGAACAAATCTGTCTGCATTAATGGTAACTTCATGATCCAGAATATCTCTGTTACCTGCACCATGCAGGTTGAAATAAGCATGATTTGTAATATTCAGGACAGTCTTTTTATCGGTGACACATTTGTAATCAATCACTATCTCATTATTATCTGTCCAGGTATATGTTGCCTCAACATTCATGTTGCCGGGAAAACCGGCTTCCATATCAGGGCTCTGATAAGTAAACCTGACTGTGGGAACATCTGCATTCTCAGGGATTTCAGCATCCCATACAACACTGTGCCATCCTTCCGGACCGCCATGAAGAGTATTATCTCCGTCATTAACCGGAAGTGTATATTCTGTACCATCGAGTGTAAATTTTCCTTTTGCAATCCTGTTGGCATAACGGCCAACAACTGATCCGAAATAAGGATCTCCATTTATCATTCCCTCGAAAGTATCATATCCAAAGGTTATGTTTTCTTTTCTCCCTGATCTGTCAGGTACTTCAATCCAGGTAATCCTGGCTCCAAAACTGGTCAATTTTACAACATTGCCATTCTTATTAGTCAGAGTAAAAAGAAAAACATCCTTACCCTTAAAGACTCCAAAATTTTCTTTCTTTACCATTTCTTTATTTTTTGATGATTGTCTGCAGGAATTTAAACTAATACTTCCAATTATCACTATGAGTGAAAATAATACTATTCTTTTCATAACAATTATAGATTTATTTCTGCTAATTTAATAAACTTTATTGATTGAGATCAACCTCCGCCTCTATTTCCATCAGTAAATCATCACGACATATATCTGCTTCAATAAACACAGCCGGGATATCAGGAAAAATCTGCCTGCATATTCCCATAACTGTCTCAAAATCGCTCTGGGATTTTATATAAACTCTTAACAAAGAAAAGTTTTCATTTGAGAATTGCTGCTGGCCGGCAATATCATTCAAAAAAGCTGTATCAGTAAGTCTCTGGATATTTTTTATGGTTATAAGGCTCTGTTCATAAACATCTTTACCCACTGTAAGCTGTCCTTTTATTGCTGCTGTACCTGATATATGAAGACAAGAGTACTGCTTCCCCGATATCAGCAGGGCACGTTCAAACTGAGGAGGGTGTTTTTTAGTTTTCGCTTCCCCTGCAACACCCTTCAAAACATCCTGCCCGTATTTATAAGCCCTTACCTGTTCAGGATTATCGATGGGGATAATTGAATCATTAGTCTGTAAAGCCTTGAAATCAAGGATTACATTACCAATTCTCATTCCCACCCCAGTAGCTGCCGGATACCATGAAACATTTCTGTAAGCTGAGTAAAAATCATTTCTCACTTCATTAAACCTCTGATAGTTCTGCAAACCATCATTAACCGAAAGAATATTTCCAATGTAATTCCATTGCCGTACCACATTGTTCAAGCACATATCTGCTTTCTCCAGCAGTCCTCTCATTACTTCAAAAGCTGCTGATGCATCACGAAAGGTGTCATTACAGTATTGGTAACTGCTTACACCGGCTGACCAAAGTTCTTTTCCGCTTTCCGTTTCCAGGATAAGATACGGGATACCCTCATATTCATCATGGATAATATTACTGACAGAATCCGGAGAAATACAGGTGGCTTCAAGAACAATTTTCCATGGTCTTTGCGGAGGATGAACAGTCAGGTTAAATGCAGGAATATCAGATCCGAAAAGAGTATAAAGAGAATTATGGATTTGTGAGCGGAATTCAAGAAAACTGTTATAATCCGGCAGATCTGCAAAAATATTCAGTTTTATAAGAAAATAATCCTGAAGGATTGAAGCTTCAATTTTTTTTAAACACTCATTCCATTCTTGTGTTATACTGCCTTTTGAATCCGGATAAAAAATATAATAAAACTTACGCATAAAAGAAATCTGCCTTTTACGTCAAAAATAACAATTTTTGCCACTGTGAAAAAACCGGAAAGTCATTTAGTCTCCGGAATGCCAATATTTGACATGCCTTCCTCTGTAACCGGAAGCCATACCATCATCTGGCCCGGACCACGATTATTCCAGTAAGCATAAGGTATAAGTGTAACTGTTTCCGGATCCGGTTTCTCTATTCTCCCTTTATCTTTCCTTACAGACTGATAGCCGGTTGTCCTCACCACCTGTACGCCCTCAAGCAACTCCGGAAGGTATTCTGTGGTAAAGGGAGCATTATCATCAATAAGTAGGTTAAGAATATTCTCATTATTATCAGGCCATTCGGCACAATATATTACAGGACCTCTCTGGACAGCTATTCTCCCACGGTTATCTGAAATACGTTCATCAGCTATAACCTTCCTTACCGGCATCGGGAACTCTATAAGTATATTGTCGCCTTTCCTCCATTTCCTTTCAATACGTGCGTATCCCTTCTCAATATCAAAGTTGCAACTGGCTCCATTAACAAGTATTTTATATGATTCGTCATTGCTATCCGTAAATCTGTACAGATTTCCAGAGATTGCTTCATTGACTACCCAACCGGGGATTCTCAACATTATTGAAAACGTTGCATCCTTATCAGGAGAAACAGACATCTCCACTTTACCATTCCATGGGAACCCTGTTTTCTGTGATATATTTATTTTGTTATTGTTTACAACAATATCAGCATCATTGGAAACGAATAGACTTACGTACAGATCCTTCTCTTTAACACCATATATGTATCCAGGTATGGCAGGAATAAAGCGTGCTATATTTGAAGGGCAACAGGCACAGCCGAACCATGGACT
Organism: Bacteroidota bacterium; assembly: GCA_012729475.1. Classification (GTDB taxonomy): domain Bacteria; phylum Bacteroidota; class Bacteroidia; order Bacteroidales; family VadinHA17; genus LD21. The sequence continues at coordinate 82,978 of JAAYDB010000016.1, read as the reverse complement.
TCTCTGATGCTGACCTGCCGATTCAAGAGGATTAGGGTAGAAAAATCTGTCAGCTGAAAGAGAGACCCCCGACAACATGGCATTGTAAAGAGTTTTTTCCAGTATATCCATATACTTTCCGTCTCCGTGTAAAAGAAATAGCCTGTGATTGGTAAAAATATCCCCTATTGAAGCGCATGTTTCACAATAGGCTGTCATATTTGGCAGTACCCAGGGACCGGCAAAACCCTCATTACCACCTGTAGCTCCTATTCCTCCGGTAATGTACATCTTACGATGAACAATATCTTCCCATATCCTTGTTATAGCATTGAGATAAGCAGTATTTTTTTCTATAGCAGCAATGTCGGCCATCCCTGAATACATATATGTTGCTCTTACTGAGTGCCCTACTGCTTCTGTCTGATCAACGACCTTTTCATGTGCCTGATTATACTGTTCTCCTCCCGGGCCACGTATATCAAGAAAAAAACGGGCCAGGTCAAGGTACTTTATATCACCTGTTGTCCTGTAAAGCTTCACAAGACCCATTTCAATGACCTGGTGGCCGGGATAGACCTGTAATCTGTCACTGCCAAAATCTCTGTCAACAAGGTCGGCCGATTTAATTGCAATGTCTAGCAGTGATCTTTTTCCTGTTGCCTGGTAATGAGCTACTGCCGCTTCATACAGATGTCCAAGATTGTAAAGTTCATGGCTGAGATCATAAGCAAGTTCCCACCGTTTGGGACTGGCCCATTCGTGCAGACCTTCTCCCCCATGCATTTCAGCAATAGTACGGTTGGTATAGAGATATCCATCTTCCTCCTGAGCCAGGCCTATTTTATAGATCAGAGTATCCAGATAAGCTTCAAGCTTTTTATCGGGGAAGGTCTGTAAAGAATAGGAAGCGCCTTCAATTATCTTGAATACATCAGAATCATCAAAAGGGAAAATAGTCTGAAATCTTCCGGTATCAAGACCTCCTGCTATTTCAAAATTTCTGACCCTCCCCGTTGTCTCACAATATGAAAAAGCAATGGGAATAGTTACCTCAGCATTTCTTTCAATACGTTTCGACCAAAAATCATCCGTTAGTCTCACCGAAGTAAAAGGAACAGGACTGATGGGGTAATCACCGGAAAGGGAATCATCAGAACATCCCGAATTGACTATTATTAATGGAGAAACCATTAATAAAACATATTTCAGGATCATTAACCTTTTCATTATGAAGAAATCAACAGAGTTAAAAACAAATTATTCCAGTTCCAGAACAACTACCGATTTAGCCGGCATATTGATTGACAGCACTCCGTCTTTCATCTTAAAATCATCAAAGACAGTCGGTTTAACAACTTCAGGAGCCTCAAAACTATTGTGTGCCGTCATGTCTGAGGCAGTCAGGACTTCTCCTGTTGCTTTCCTGAAATCCCCTCCAATAACCGGGCATGTCAAGGATATCTCTTTTGAAGGATTTAAATTAGCAATAGAAATATGTATCTTGCCATCCTTATCCATGGAGGCAGATGCTGTTAAAGCAGGGATACTGTTTTCTCCCAGTGTATAGTTCTCACACGCAAGATCTGACTTAAGAAGGCTGGCTTCCTGATGGACCCTGAACATCCTGAATACATGATAAGTAGGAGTAAGTATCATTTGATCTTCTTTTGTCAGTATTACAGACTGAAGCACATTAATAACCTGTGCAAGGTTTGCCACTATGACCCTGTCTGCATGCTGATTGAAAATATTCAGATGAATTGCAGCAGTAATAGCATCTCTGAGTGTATTCTGCTGATATAGGAAACCGGGATTTGTACCGGGTTCCACCTGAAACCAGTTTCCCCATTCATCGATTACTATACCTTTAGTATTATCAGGATCGTATCTGTCCATTATTGCTTTATGACCTTTTATAATTACATCCATCTGATAATTGAGACGGAATGTCTCAAACCAGTCATTTTCAGTAAATTTGGTAGCACTATTTTTGACAGACCAACCACCGGGCACTGAATAATAATGAAGAGATATACCTTCAAACATACTTCTGTTCTTCCTGTCTTTCATTAATACTTCCGTCCACTCATAATCATAATCACTGGCCCCACATGCAACACGGTACAAATGGTTGCCGGAATAGTCTTTCAGGTAGGTTGAATATCGCCTCATAACATCGGCGTAAAACTCTGCAGTCATGTTTCCTCCGCATCCCCAGTTCTCATTTCCGATAGCCCAGTACCTGACTTTCCATGGTTCTTCTCTCCCGTTCTCCTTTCTGATCTTGGTCATAGGACTTTCTGAACCGGAAGTGAGATATTCAACCCATTCGGCCATTTCCCTGACTGAGCCCGATCCTACATTGCCATTTATATATGCATCACATTCAAGAAGTTCTGTAAGTTTCATGAATTCATGTGTACCAAAAGAATTATCCTCGGTAACACCTCCCCAGTGAGTATTGATAATAGAAGCACGTTGTGCCTGAGGACCAATTCCGTCTTTCCAGTGATATGTATCTGCAAAACAGCCTCCCGGCCATCTCAGATTAGGTATTTTAATCTCCCTGAGGGCAAAGAGAACATCATTCCTTATACCATAAGTATTCGGAATTTTTGAATCAGTCCCGACCCATATACCTTCATAGATACATCTTCCAAGATGTTCTGAGAAATGGCCGTAAATATCTTTGCTGATAACAGGACCTGTACTGTTTGCAATAACGACCAGCTGGTTAACAGATCCAGGAGTTGTTTTCTGTGCATTTAGCGACGCTGATCCTGCAAGGATCAGCGCAAAAGTAATAATTACTGCTTTTTTCATCTGTCAGATCTTTAATTATTTTGATGACTAAAAAGTTACGATAAATAAATTAACTTATAGTAAATACTATGTCATTTGTTCTTCGATAAAAGAACCCAGTTTTTTGTATTTTTTGAATAGTCTGTCATGGATAAATGCTTTCACGGGATCAGGTCTAAATTCTTTTTCGAAACCTCCTCCCATGGCATTTTGTGCTTCAGGTATATCTTTGTATATGCCTGCCACAACAGCTGCGGCCATTGCTGATCCCAATGCACAGGTCTGATCAGAGCTTGCTATTCTGATAGGCATATTAAGTACATCGGCCACTGTTTGCATAACAAAGGGGTTTTTTCTCGCCACCCCGCCTATAGCTATAACACCGTCTATTTTTATACCTTCCGAGATAAAACGTTCATTTATCATTCTTGATCCGAATGCTGTGGCTTCAACGAGAGCTTTGAATATCCCTGGTGCATCCGATCCCAGAGAAAGATTTGCTATGGCCCCTTTCAGTTCCTGGTTAGCATCAGGAGAGCGACGGCCGTTCATCCAGTCGAGAGCCACGATAGCAGAATCAACCGGCTCTATATCAGCAGCCTGTCTGCTCAGTTCTTCAAGTATCTTTCCTGCACTTTCCTCACTTATTCTCTTACGCACCGGCTCTTCCAGCCATGACATTCCGGATATTATCCCGGTAAGAGGCCATGACAAAAGGTTACTGAACCAGGCATAAATATCTCCAAATGCAGACTGACCTGCTTCCAGCCCTATCATATCCGGTATTATTGATCCGTCAACCTGTCCGCATATTCCTGAAACAAGTCTGTCACCCATCTCCTCTTTGGAAGCAATCATCATATCACAGGTGGATGTGCCCATAACCTTTATCAGCTGATTAGGTTTTATCTCTCCGCCGACAGCCCCAAGGTGAGCATCAAAGGCTCCTGTTCCTATTATAACATCTGCAGGAAGACCCAGTTTACCTGCCCATTCTGAGGCTATAGTGCCTGCCGGCACATCACATGTCCAGGTATTCCTGTAAAGACGGTCCCTTAATCCTCCAAGAAGAGGATCAAGCTTAAAAAGGAATTTTTCATCAGGTAAGCCGTCAAAATCGTCATGCCACATAGCCTTGTGGCCTGCAGCACAACGGCTTCTTTTCAGACTGAGAGGATCAACGTTCCCGGTCAGTATCGCCGGTATCCAGTCACAGTGCTCAACCCATGAAAAAGTATTGTTCCTTACCTTCTCATTAACCCTTAATATATGAAGGATTTTTGACCAGAACCATTCCGATGAATAAACACCTCCTTCATACATGGTGTAATCAATTCCTCCCCAGGTCTTTGCAAGATCATTGATTTCAGCAGCCTCATTAACAGCAGTATGATCTTTCCAAAGTACAAACATGGCATCCGGATCATCCTCAAAACCCGGCTTTAAAGAGAGAGGTATTCCTTTCTCATCGACAGCCACGGGAGTTGAACCGGTTGTATCAACTGTTATTCCCGCAATATTATTAACAATCTCATTATCAAGGCCATACAGGGCATTCCTGACGGAATGTTCCAGCCCTTCAATATAGTCCAGAGGATGCTGCCGGAACTGATTAAGTGAAGGGTCACAGTAAAGACCTTTTTTCCAACGCGGGTATTCAAAAACTGATGACCCTGCTATTTGTCCGTTTGTCGAATCAACGACAACTGATCTGACGGAATCGGTACCATAATCGATTCCTATTACATATTTCTTTGACATAATAAATATATATTATTTCTTTTTTTTCTGACCATAATATGCATTCCTGCCATGTTTTCTGAGATAGTGTTTGTCCAGCAAAAACTGATCAATGGGACTTGTGTTTCCCAGCATAACTGTCAGATAAGCCATTTTTGCTATCTCTTCTAATGTAACAGCATTATATACGGCATCATCTGCATCTGCCCCCCAGGAAAAAGGTCCGTGAGAATGAACCAGAACAGATGGTACAGCCATAGGATCTGTTTTTTCAAAAGCCTCGGCAATAACTTTGCCTGTATTTAACTCATACCCGACAGATATTTCCTCTTCTGTAAGCAATCTGGAACATGGAACATCACCATAGAAGTGATCGGCATGTGTTGTTCCGAAAGGTGGTATTGGCCGGCCAGCCTGTGCCCATGATGTGGCATAAGTTGAATGAGTATGAACAATACCTCCTACAGAAGAGAATTGTTTATATAAATAAATATGAGTAGGAGCATCCGTTGAAGGTCGGTATTTACCTTCCAGCACATCACCCTGCGGATCAAGGACAACCATATCTCCGGCTTTCATTGTATCGTATTTTACTCCGGAAGGTTTGATAACAATGTTCCCGCTTTCCGGATCTTTTCCGCTCACATTACCCCATGTATGAATTACAAGGCCATTTCTTACCAGTTCAAGATTGGCTTTGAAAACCTCTTCTTTCAGTTTTTCAAGCATATCAATGTCTTTTAGTTTTATTCCGGCATCATCTTAAGATAACGGAAGAAAATAATCGGGATGTAACCATTTCTTTCAGGAACATAATAGTTTATCACCACATTTAGTTAATGATATAAAAGCATATTAACCTACATCAAGATTAAAACTGGATCCGTTTTCAACCAGCTTTTTATATCTTGATTTGATGAATTTGTAATAATAAGCACCTCTTTTGGATGTTTCCTTTTCCTTTTCATCCAATTTTTCCAAAACACCAAAAGACAGTATTTTTTTTCTGAAATTTCTCTTATCAATATCCTTTCTGTATACAGCCCTATAGAGATCAAGTAACTGTACCAAAGTGAATTTTGCAGGAAGAAGTTCAAAACCTACCGGTTTGATCCTGGCCTGAAAACACAGGTCACGGAGTGCTTTTCCAACCATTTCCTGATGGTCAAATATAAGGTCCGGCAACTTGTTCAATGGTCTCCAGTGAGCACCGTTTTTAGTCACAAGTTCTTTGTCAATATCTTTTATTTTAATGAGCGCAGAATAAGCAACTGAAATAACCCTGGCCCCCGGATCTCTTCCGGGATCTCCATAGCAGAATAACTGTTTCATATAGATATTCTTAAGGCCTGTAAGATCAGTTAGTACACGGCAGGCTGCATTATCGAGGCTCTCATCAGGCTCCACGAAACCACCAGCCAGAGACCACTTGCCTTTTGCCGGATTAAAACTTCTTTTTATAAGAAGCAGTTTAATATTTTTTTCATGAATATCATAACCAAATATTATACAATCCACTGCAATCAAATATCTCGAATACTTTGAGTAAAGTCTCATTTCAAAAAGAACCTGTTAATAAAAAGAATTATAACCTACATTAACCCTCCTGCTAAATGATAATATAACTCATTCCATCTCAATTCTTTCCGAAAATCATCCAGTTTGCATTTATCATTTATATGAACAAATTCGATCCCGGACATGGCTGCAAAATCCTCAAGATACTCCTGATTAAGTGCCAGGCTGAATCCTGTGTGGTGTGCTCCTCCTGCCAGTATCCATGCTGCCGCGCCTGTCTTCAGATCAGGCATCGGATTCCAAAGCACACTGGCAACTGGCAGCATAGGCATATCAGGACAGTTTACCACTTCCACATCGTTTACTATCATTCTGAACCTGTTTCCAAGATCGACAACCGATGCGTTTACAGCTCTGCCTGTAGCAGTTTTAAATACAAGCCGTGCCGGATCGGCTTTTCCCCCAATTGATAATTGATGTACCTCAACAGTGGGTGTGCCCAGGGCAATAGACGGACATACTTCAAGCATATGAGCTCCCAAAACTCTCATGCCACTGGGATCAAAATGATATGTATAATCTTCCATAAAAGATGTGCCGCCTTTTAAGCCTTCAGCCATTACTTTCATTGAACGTACCAGTGCAGCAGTTTTCCAATCACCTTCTGCCCCAAAGCCAAAGCCTCTTGACATTAGTCTCTGAACAGCCAGCCCCGGCAGTTGTTTGAGACCATGAAGATCCTCAAATGTGGTAGTAAAAGCCTTGAAATTCCCTTCTTTCAGAAACAAGTCCATTCCAAGCTCAATTCTGGCTGCTTCTTTAAGTGTCTCTGATTGCCGCACCTCTGAAGTCATTTCATAATCGGAAGCATATTCCTCTATCTGACTGTCAATGGAACTGTCGGATATACTATTAACAACTTTAACCAGATCACCTGTCCCATAACCGTGAACAGAATAACCCATTTTAATCTGAGCGCTGACTTTATTGCCTTCTGTTACGGCAACATCCCTCATATTATCTCCGAACCGTGCAACTTTCATATTACGGGCATCATCAAAAGCCATTGCAGCTCTTACCCATACCGCTATACGTTCAATAGCTTCTGCATCCTGATAATGACCAACCACCACTTTCCTGTTCAACCTCATTCTGGTTCCTATAAAACCATATTCACGGTCGCCATGAGCAGACTGATTAAGATTCATGAAATCCATATCAATAGTCTCCCATGGAATATCCCTGTTCAACTGTGTATGAAAATGGAGGAAGGGTTTATTGAGGACTGATAATCCTTTTATCCACATCTTGGCCGGTGAAAAAGTATGCATCCAGGTTATCAACCCTATACATTGTTTTGAATTATTTGCTGCTGTACATAATTCAAAAATCGACTCTGCTGTTGTCAGAACAGGTTTAAAAATCACCTTCAGAGGCATGAGCGGTGATTTATCCAGAGCTGAAGCAATAATTACTGAATCAGCTTCAACCTGCTTCAGGGTCTCCGGACCATATAAATGCTGACTTCCGGTTATAAACCAGATCTCTTTGTTTTTTAATTCTTTCATATTTTTATTACTATAATTATTTACCAGAAATACACGTAAAAGAGCACAATAATACCAATGATGATTATTGTGTGTATTACATCCCATTTATTCCAGCTCTCTCTTGTAAGCCTTTTGTGTTCAGGGGTTGAAGCACCGAATGTGTACTGCAACTGTTCTGCAGAAGGAGCTTTCGTCATATAACTGATGACAATCATCAGCAAAAGACAGAAAAAGAACAGGATTGAAGTATAGTGATAAGTGTTCACCGATGCAATTTTATAAAAGATCCCTCCACTATCGATGTAATATTGATGGATCCCGTCCTTCACCTGCGAGATCAGTGTGGAGGCATAGTTTTTGGCTTCGGGAGTCAATGTGGCAAGTGATTCTTTTGCTGCATTTATTTTTTCTGTCAGTGAGGCTGCCAGTTCTGCAGGGAATGATTTATCAATTTTGGAACCTATTGATGTCAGATCGGCAAGGGCATCTGCTTTTGCATTTTCTTCATTTATATAAAGGACCGATTTAATCATTGATCCGGCTTTCCCAACCAGGCCATAGACAACATTAAGAGCCAGTCTGAACATGCCAAGGAGAAAACCCGTTATCATGCCCCAGAAGGCAGCTTTCGATGACATCCTTTTCCAGAACACCCCCAGGATAAAGACTGAGGCAATAGCAGGAGCCAGCATCCCCTGAACTCCCTGAAGATATTCATAAAGCACTTTACCCAGACCCAGCATAACGGGTATCCATAATACACCGAGCACAACCACTACTGCTGTGGCCGTCCTTCCTATATGCAGATAGTGTCTGGGAGACTGTCCGGGTCTCATTTTTTTATAAAAGTCTTCTACGAAAAGCATGGCCGACGAGTTAAAGAGAGAAGCCAGTGAACTCATAAGGGCTGCCAGTAGTCCGCATACCACTATCCCTGTAACACCTTTTGGCAAGAGGGTTGCCACCATAGCTGCAAATGCAGAATCACTACTGCCAACCTCTAATAGGCCTTTTTGATTTAATGCGTATGCTATCATGCCGGGTATAAGGAAAAAGAAGACCGGTAACAGCTTAAAATAACCTGCCAGAATAGTCCCCCTTCTGGATTGTTTCATATTACTTCCCGACAAAACCCTCTGTACTATATACTGATCAGTACACCAGTACCAGAATCCGATAATTGCAGAAGCCATTAATACTCCTGTCCACGGGAATTCCGGATCGGAGGCTGATCTTATAAGTCTAAGATTTGATCCTGCAATATTCTCAATTTCTGCCCATCCTCCAACTTTGGCAAGCCCTACAATCAGGATTACTATCGATCCGAATAAAAGTACCGGAGTCTGCATTACTGAAGTGTACATAATAGCTTTCATACCCCCAAGAACAGTGTATATTCCTGTAATCACAACAAGGCCGATAGCACTCACCCAGAAAAAATCGACCTCCCTTCCAAAAATATTAACCGAATCTATGTTGAATACCTGATCAAATACCACCCCTCCTGCATAGACTGTAACGGCAACTTTTGTAAGAACATAACTTACAAGAGAAATAATTGACAGAACACTTCTTGATTCTGATGAAAAACGACGTTCGAGTAATTCCGGCATAGTGTATATCTTTATCCTGTCATAAAACGGGACAAACACCCAGCCTAACAAGAGTATCAGCCATGCCTGTATTTCCCAGTGAGCCATAGCCATACCGCTTATAAAACCGGCTCCTGCCAGGCCTACAAGATGCTCTGACCCAATATTGGAAGCAAATATCGAAGAACCTATTGAAATCCATCCTGCGTTCTTCCCAGCCAAAAAATAATCAGTGGTATCTTTATCTTTTTTTCTTAATACCCATACAATTAACCCAACTAATCCTAAAGAAAAAATACCCAGAACAATCCAATCCAATGTTGCCATATTACAAGATATTTTATTAATTAATTATAAAAATCTTTAGTATCGACAGAAATATCAGGAAGTCAGTGATAAAAAGAGTTAAAACGTTTCCCGGAATATCAATACTCAGACAAATCTATGAAAATATTTCAATAAATGTAATTCATACACTATTTATTTTCAGTAAGCATCCAATGGTTAAGAGATGACTGAATATATTCAATAATTTTCTGATTTTCATCCTTCCCGGAACCGCTTACAGGAAATGGCTCTCCAAACCTGAAATAAATATGTTTTTTACTATCTATCGGACCAAGTTCCTTAATAATTTTCCCATTACCCCAATAATCGGTTTTCAAAGCTACCGGCACTACTTTTACTCCTGCCTTTCTGGCCAGTTTAACTCCGAGGGAATTGAATTCCTCAGGTTTAAACTGAATACTTCGAGTACTTTGAGGAAAAATAATTATAGATATCCCCTTTGATAATAATTCCATGCCTCCTTTCATGACAGCTTCAAGATCTTTTCTTGGATCTTTCCTGCCAACAACAATAGGATCTCTCGATCTCATAACATCACCAAACAGGGGATGTCGCACAAGACTCTCCTTGACCACGAAGGTAACTTCCCGGTGTGGTGCGATAATACCTGGCAGGATCATCGTCTCAAGAGTACTCATATGATTGGCAATAAAAAGAACAGGGTCTTGATCCCTGGCAATATTTTCCATACCACTTATATGGAACTTACCTCCTGCTTTTTCTATGAACCTGAATATATAATTCGAGGAATCGGCCCAGGCTCTGGTATCATAGATGCCTTTTCGCGCTTCCCTTCTTGTCCTGAATACAATTACAGCGTATTTCAGTGTAAAATAAATCCGACTGTCAAGAAGCAGCCTGTCACATAAACCGAATTTACCTTTTTCTGGTGTATCGTAGATTTCTGATTTAAAATAACCTTTATGTTCCACAGTCAGGAAATTTTACGGTAAATTATTTGATATTGCTTAATTTATATTTATAAGCAGTGTCCCAATATATGAAAAAATAATTTTCATATATTTACTTCCTGTTGTAAAATATAAATACTTGAGAATTTTAGCTAAAAAACTCGCAAAATACGATGCTCCCCAGAAAGCCATGGAAGCTGGTATTTATCCCTATTTCAGGGAAATAGAATCAGATCAGGACACAGTTGTTAAAATAAAGGGGAACGATGTTCTGATGTTCGGTTCGAACAGTTATCTCGGACTGACAAATCATCCCAAAATCAAAGAGGCTGCAAAACAAGCCATAAACAAATATGGCACGGGGTGTGCCGGTTCAAGATTTCTTAACGGCACTCTTGACATTCATATTAAGCTGGAAGAGAGGCTTGCTGACCTGGTTGGAAAAGATGGAGCACTGTGCTACAGTACAGGCTTCCAGGTCAATCTTGGAGTTGTATCAGTCCTCACCGGACGAAGGGATTATATCCTCCTTGACGAACTGGACCATGCATCAATTATTGAAGGAAGTCGTTTATCATTCTCCAGGATACTCAAATATTCCCATAATGATATGCATTCCCTTGAAAACAAACTGAAAAGATGTGAACCTGAAAGTATGAAACTTATCGTTGCTGACGGCATCTTTTCCATGGAAGGAGATATTATCAAACTGCCTGAATTAGTTGAACTGGCTGACAGATACGGAGCTACAATCATGATTGACGACGCCCATTCAATAGGCATTTTGGGAGAAAACGGATCAGGCACCTCATCCCATTTCGGGTTAACTGATAAAGTTGATCTTATCATGGGAACTTTCTCCAAATCACTGGCTTCACTGGGAGGCTTCATAGCATCAGACAAGTACACAATTAATTATCTGAAACACAATTCCCGTTCCCTTATCTTCAGCGCAAGTATCACTCCGGCTTCTGCCGCGGCCGTTCTGGCTGCCATTGATATTATGACAGACGAACCTGAAAGAATACGCCATCTGTGGGATATTTCAAATTACGCCCTGAAAAGCTTCAGAGAAGCAGGATTTGATACAGGAAGATCTGAAACACCAATAATACCTTTATTTATACGTGATAATTATAAAGCGCTGCGACTCACACAAGACCTGCTGGCTGAAGGTGTGTTTGTTAACCCGGTTGTCTCACCCGCCGTGCCGCGTGAAGATTCTCTGATAAGATATTCACTTATGGCCACACATACCAGAGAACAGGTTGAAATATCTATTGAAAAAATTACAAAAGCCGCCAGGACTCTCGGTATAATATAATATAAAATATAGTTGCCGGTGACGAACAGGCATTTCTACATACCGTACAGATGGTCATATTAAGCCATTCGAAATATGTCCCCCGTAATGAATAAGGTCATTTTGGTTACAGGTGTATCATCAGGTTTTGGGAAGGCTACAGCTCAATTACTGGCTGAAACCGGCCATAATGTTTATGGAACTGTCAGGAACGAACCCTGCGGTCCACAAAATATCTCAATCCTGAAAATGGACCTGAAGGATCAGGAATCCATCAAACAGGCTGTTCAGACCATTGTGCAGAAAGAAGGAAGAATCGATATCCTTATCAATAATGCAGGAATGCATATAGGAGGACCCTTCGAAACAACTCCTCTGTCTGACATAAAACTATTAACAGATACTAATATTTCCGGTACTATAACCCTGACAAGAGAGGTCCTCCCCATAATGAGAGAGCAGGGAGGAGGAAAAATTTTCAACATCAGTTCTATCGGAGGACTAATGGGACTACCCTATCAGGCATACTATTCAGCCGGAAAATTTGCAATAGAAGGATTCAGTGAAGCTCTCAGAATGGAAGTAAAACCATTTAATATAGATGTAATATTAATAAATCCGGGGGATTTCTGTACCAATAATACAGCCAACAGGCGTAAATACCTTGCCCCTATGGAACCTGATGACCCATATTTTGAACAATACAGGAAATCTCTTGACATTATTGAAAAAGACGAAAGAAAGGGATGGGATCCCTCAGTTCTTGCAAAAAAGATATGCAGAATAATCGAAAAAGGTAAGTCTCATCAGCGTTATATAATTGCTCCGTTCGGACAAAAACTGGCAGTAATTCTCAGATATCTTTTACCAGGGAAGATCTTCATAAAGATCATTGAAAACCATTATGGGATAAAAACCTTACAAAACAGAAAAAAATAAACTACTTGCAATTTTCAAAATAACTAATTAACATTTTTTAAATATTCAGGACCAAATGATCTTTAAAAAAAGTACTGAATATTAAAAAAAGTATTACTTTTGCAAAAATTCGTGTTACGATGAGCGTAGTTCGTTTCAGTGTAAGTTTAGAAGAGGATTTGCTTAAGGAGCTTGACGAGTTTGCTTCGGATAATCGTTTCGCCAACCGTTCACAAGCACTGAGAAACCTCATAGAGAAAAACATAGTTGAAAAGAAATGGCATTGTAATAATGTTGTTGCCGGAGCTATTGTTCTGATATACGATCATCAAAAAAAGGATATTCTTGTGAAGTCAAAAACAATTCAGCATGATTTTTCTGATGTAATTCTTTCAGCCCAGCATTTCCATCTTAATTCTGAAATTTGCCTGGAAATAGTTGCTGTCAAAGGATTGGCAAAGACACTGACTAAGCTGGCGGACAATCTGATCAGTATAAAGGGTATTCTTCACGGAAAGCTGGTAATGAGCAAAGCAGATTGATTTTTTTTACAAATACAGTAACACTTTTTTAGAACTTCGTAATACACACAAACAATGAAAAAGATCCATGTTTTATTTTTAATGCTAATCATATTTAATGTCTCTGTTTTTTCACAGGGACAAATACAGTCAATTTTAAAGGACACTGTTAGTCTGGAAGAAATCGTTGTAACGGGGACGACAGTAAAAGTTAACAGGAATAATGTTCCCATGGCTGTTTCGGTAGTAGGCACAAGGCAGCTGACCGAGAGTGTAGAGACAGCTCTTCTTCCTGTATTAAACGGAAGGGTCCCTGGCTTATTCATCACCGAAAGAGGTATAATGGGTTTTGGCGTATCAAACGGTTCTGCCGGGCAAATATCAATAAGGGGCATCGGAGGCAGTCCGACGACCGGTGTTCTAATGCTTATTGACGGCCATCCTCAGTATGCCGGCATTTTTGGTCATCCTCTCCCCGACTCTTATGTGTCTTCGGATGTAGATAAAGTTGAAGTCATAAGAGGACCTGCCTCTATCCTATACGGGTCTAATGCTATGGGAGGAGTGATAAACATCATTACAAAGAAACAGAAAGATGAAGGTTTTCACGGTAATGCACATTTTATGTATGGCTCCTATAATACTCAGAAATATATGGCATCGGCCGGTTACAAAAAAGATAAATTCAGTGCTTACCTGTCGGTTAACCGTGAGCAAACCGATGGGCACAGAGAAAATTCTGAATTCAACATAACGAACGGATACCTGAAAGTGGGATACGATATTAATAACAATCTGGATCTTATGGCTGATATAAGTCTTGCCAATTTTGATGCCGCTGACCCTGGACCCGACACAGTTAACGCTCTTCCGGGATATAATCTGGACATAACACGTGGTTACTGGTCGGTAACCATGAACAACAACTTTAACAAATATTCCGGTACATTTAAGGTCTTTTACAATTTCGGCAATCACGATATCTCGGATGGATTCCGCTCGTTTGATGTTAATTACGGTGTTAATATTTTTGAGACTGCCAGGTTATTTAAAGGAAACACTCTTACTATAGGTTCTGATTACCTGATCTATGGAGGAGAAGCTGAGAATGAAATATTCGGGGCTTTTATAACAGACACCACAATTTATGATGCAGGTTTCTATGGCTTCATGCAACAAAAACTATTTGACAGACTTACACTGAATGCCGGACTTCGTTATCAGAATCATGAAACTTATGGAGGAAAGTGGATTCCGGCTGGAGGATTTGCATGGGACCTACTTAAAAACACTACATGGAAAACATCTGTATCAAAAGGCTTCCGTTCACCTACACTCAGGGAACTGTTCCTCTGGAATCACAACATCAATCTGCAGCCGGAAACCGTAGTAAACTATGAAACGGGAATCATTCAGTCTTTTCCCGCCAAGAATATTCGGCTTGAACTCACAGGGTTTATTGTAAAGGGGGAAGATCTGATTATAACAGTACCCATGCAAGGCCTCATGAATGCCGGAGAAATAGACAACAGGGGAATTGAGTTTTCAGGAAGTGCGGTCCCGGTACAGGACCTTTCACTTGATCTGACTTACTCATATACTCATATGAAAACACCTGTTTATGCTACTCCTCGTCATAATCTTTTTGCCAGTGCAAACTATATGTTCAATAAATTCAGGTTCATGGTCAGTTCGCAGTATATAAATCATCTTGACAGCGATCCGTCTCCTGCAAGTGAATCTTACGAGAATTATCTGTTACTTGATTCCAAAGTATCATACAATTTCATCAAATGGGGTGAATTGTTCCTGAGTGCAGAAAATATTTTAAATCAGAAATATGAAACGAATCTGTATTATACAATGCCGGGAGTAACTGTATTTGGCGGAGTTAAACTCAGATTCTGATAATTGAGTCAACCCTTCTTTTGGTTTTAGTACGAATATTCCCCCTGGAGTTATGGATAAAATGTAAAATACCCGACCAGGGGGAGTTTTTTTGTGCTTACAGGACATGCTATTATAAATCATTTTATCAAAAATATATCATAATTAAGTTATAATACCAACAAAATATTAAATTTGTCAGTTCATAAAACGGCCCGTAGCTCAGCTGGCAGAGCACGTGACTCTTAATCATGGGGTCGAGGGTTCGATTCCCTCCGGGCCGACTATTGAAAATAACTTTTATTAGGATGTCATTAACCCTGAAGTTTTTCTACCCGTACCAGGGTAAATACAGATAATATATAAAACATTATTATATACCTTTTTAAAAAAAGGACAGGCTATTGGTTTTTTAATATATTTGTACATTTAATAAAATAAATCATGACATCTAAAAACTCTTCCGCTAAGTCCGCAGGAACTTATGCCTCAAAAGGGAATCCTGTTTACATTATAGCACTTACGTTAGTAGCTACTCTGGGTGGCTTGCTTTTTGGTTATGATACTGCTGTTGTAAACGGTGCCGAACAATCTCTTGTCGAACTGTTTATTACTAAGATCCTTGATCCGGCAAATCATGAATATGCGACTCAGCTCATCGGACAGTACAGAATTATTCTGGCAATCTGTATCTATCTGATAATCCTTATTATTTCTGCACAGATCGTCAAATTACTTGGAAGTAAAAAAGGAGGTATTACAAGTGGTGTCTTATTTCTTATTGCAACCATTTGGGCTGTAAGATTTCTTGGCAAAGACATCCCTACTGAAGGACCGGAATTAAAAGGTACAGCAGATGTAATAAAAGGATTTGTCATCTCAAGTGCTCTTATAGGATGTATTCTTGGTGGTGCCCTCTCAGGTTTTATTTCCAAGTCCATGGGAAGGAGAAATGGCCTGCTTGTAGCTGCAGTTGCTTTTCTGCTTTCAGCGATAGGAGCATGGAGACCGGAAGCACTCAATATTTTCGGCACTCTGCCTGTGTATTCATTTTTCTTTTACAGGGTAATAGGAGGTCTCGGAGTAGGTATTGCATCAGGTATCTCCCCAATGTATATAGCTGAGATTGCACCGGCAGAAAGCCGCGGCAAGCTGGTATCATTCAACCAGTTCGCAATTATTTTCGGTATGCAGGTGATTTATTTTGTGAATTATTTCATCGCAAAACAGGGTAGTCATGATTGGCTTATTAACGAAGGATGGCGCTGGATGTTCTTCTCAGGAGCAATCCCTGCAGGATTATTCCTTATCCTTCTTATGTTTGTCCCCGAGACACCTCGTTTCCTTGTTATGAAAGGGAAAAATGACAAAGCTCTTAAAGTACTAGACAAAATATCAGGTACAGACAATTCTCCAAGAGTACTTGAAGAAATAAAGGCCACTCTCCATGAGAAAAATGCTCCATGGCTTTCTTTCGGGTTCTTCGTGATTTTTATTGGCATAATGCTTTCATTATTCCAGCAATTTGTGGGGATAAACGTTGTATTATACTATGCCGGTAATATTTTCAGGAACATGGGAGCTTCAACAGATGCCTCGCTGCTGCAGACCATCTATGTAGGTGCTGTCAACCTCTCATTTACAGTAGTGGCAATATTTACCGTTGATAAATTCGGGAGAAAACCTCTAATGATCATAGGAGCTCTGGGAATGGCAGTCAGTATGATATGTCTTGGCTTTTCGTTTTCAACTCATCACGAGGGTATCGTAGCTCTTATCTTCATGCTTACCTACACTGCTTTTTTTGCAATGAGCTGGGGCCCCGTAACATGGGTTCTTCTTTCAGAAATATTCCCAAACAGTATACGTGGAGCTATGTCAATTGCTGTAGCAGCACAATGGATAGCCAACTGGCTGGTATCTACCTCTTTCCCTATTATGAACGACAACCAGAGACTCATCGAACTCTTTAACCATGGATTCTCTTACTGGATATATGGTCTAATGGGAATTCTGGCAGCCCTCTTCATATGGAAATTTGTTCCTGAAACAAAAGGTAAAACACTGGAGGATATGGAACAACTCTGGAAGAAATAATTATAAACCGGAAGCGATATGTTGAACTGAGTTTATACAATCATAGCTTCTAATAAAATGATATTAAAGAAGCCGTCTCATTAAAATAATGAGACGGCTTTTTTTTATTTAAATCTAAATATTACACTACGTCTGGTTTCTCTAACCATTGGAACTGATCAATTCCAGAGTTTCTTTTTTTAATAACTCAATTTTCTTCCCTGTTATTTTTATTATCCCATCTCTCTCAAATTCTGTAAAGACCCTGCTCACAGTCTCTCTGGAAGAATCGATCATATTTCCAATCTCCCCCTGGCTTACAGGCATGTTGAAAACAGGAGACCTGTAAATCTCTACGGACATCTCAAGAAGCAGATCAGCAATCTTACCTCTTATCTGTTTCTGTGTCCTGTTGGCACACCTGTAAAACATATCGAGTTCATTTCTGCACAGTTCAAGAATGATCTCATACGAGAATTCCGGATTACTGGCTAGAAGATAGCGAAAAACAACAATATCAATAAAACAAACCTCTGAAGGTTCCACTACAGTAACAGAATATTGATTTATCTTATCACCGAAAGTTGTCGGAAGGGCAAGGAAGGTCGGAGACTTTACAAATCTGACTATCTGTTCATAATAGGGGCCGGCAATATGTATCTTTGCCATACCGGTTCTAAGAAAAGCCACATTGGTAGAAAACGTCCCCTGCCGTATTATTGAATCACCCTTAATGAAACTGACAAGAGAACAGTTTAATGAAAGTTTTTCCACCTCATCTTTTTTAAGCTTATAAAAAGCTTCCAGGTTAAAAACACAATTACTGCATCCTGTCTTCATATATCAAATTTACAATTTTGTGAGCTATATCACAAACAATAATAATTAAGCTCACAGTGTTTTCCATCTTTTATAAGTTCAGATAAACTTCCTTTGTTATATTATTAACAATAAAACACAACACCTATGTCAGAAACAGATAAGCTAGTGATCATAAGCACTACCGGACCTGAATATCAGGAAAAGGCAACATTGCCTTTTGTTGTGGCAACTGCGGCTCAGTCAGTTGATGCACATGTGGTAATTATACTTCAGGCATCAGCAGTCCTGCTCGCAAAGAAGGGTATAGCAAAGAATGTTGCTGCGCCCGGATTACTCCCATTAAAC
The DNA here is from genome assembly GCA_012729475.1 of Bacteroidota bacterium. GTDB lineage: Bacteria > Bacteroidota > Bacteroidia > Bacteroidales > VadinHA17 > LD21. Next base: position 64,663 of record JAAYDB010000016.1, on the reverse strand, counting down.
CAATTAATGGATACTTTCATTGAACTGGGAGGGGAACTTCTGATCTGTTCACCCTGTATCAAAGAAAGAAAAATAAGTGAAAGCGAACTGGTTGAAGGAGCCAAACCCGTAGCTGCCGGTTCGGTTGTGACAGAAGTGCTTTCAGCAAAAGCATCCCTGACTTACTAGAAACGATAAAATTACTTTATTCGAAATCCAATCTAACTGAAAATTAAAAAATGCAAGAGGAACTGACTAAACAGATAGATCACCTGCAAAAAGAAATAGATGATCTGAAAACCTCAGTATCATCCCTGAAGGAATCCAGAAAAGACCAGCTCTCATTTGCTGTTGTATCGGGAGATATGGACAAAATACTTGCGGTAATGGTAATTTCTCTTGCTGCAGCTGCCCTGGACACCAGGGTCAAACTGTTCTTCTCCTTTTGGTCATTATCAGCACTGAGAGATAAAAAGAAAAAGGCTCCCGGGAAAGATTTTATCTCAAAAATGTTTGGTATAATGCTCCCGAAAGGAAAGACCGGATTGAAATTGTCAAAAATGAACATGGCAGGTATGGGTCCTGTGATGATCAAATACCTGATGAAGAAACAGGGAGTGCTATCACTTGAACAAATGTTTGAAGAAGCAGCGGCACTGGGGATAGAAATTACAGTTTGTGAAATGTCAATGAATCTGATGGGATTTAAAAAAGAAGAAATGATAGATTATCCCAACCTGAGGTATGCAGGTGCTACTACTTTTATGGCTGAAGCCAATGAAAGTTCCGTACAGCTGTTTGTTTGATATTTAACAGATAATATTTTTTATCTCCTGAAGGAAATAAAATATTACAATGTACAAACTGGCCAATAACGTTTATTGCTAACTAAAACTATTAACGATTAATCTATTTATCATGACACAAGAAGAATTAAAAAACATTAGTGTGGCAAAGTCTGTTGATGCAAGAGGCACAGCATGTCCGGGTCCCCTTCTGGAAGCAAAAAAAGCAATAGGAACAATAATAGCTGGTGATGTAATGGAAGTTTTATCAGCTGATGAAGGAACAAGAGTTGACATTCCTAAATGGTGTTCAAAACAGGGGCATGAATTTCTTGGCACTGTTGAGGAAAATGGTTACTTCAGAATCTTCCTGAGGAAGAAGTAAACTTTGATTTTTTCTTATGAACAGGAGGAGTGCCAGCATACTGGTGTTTTCTACCGAAAAGATATCAGACCCTGCCATTGATATGGCAGGACTGCTGAAGCTTCATTATCCCCCTACTGTATATACCATATCAGTCCCCTGTTCAAGTGGTATAAAGCCCAGGTGGATACTGCACGCCTATAATAAAGGGTTTGACGGTGTATTTATAGCTGCCGACGGGAGTGATTGCACCTTTGGTGAATCATGCACCGAAAAAACAGGAAATATTGTTTCAAAGACACATGAAATAATGAAAGAAAAAAAACTTGATCCTGCGCGGTTAAGAATGGCTGCTATTTGCTCCGTGTGCAGTGAATCCTTTGTGAAACAGATAAAAAGCTTTAACGAATATCTGCTTAAAACAATTAAGAGCTGATTATGGCCGGAAAAAACAAAACAACTTCCTTTGATGCTCTTGTTATTGGCGGGGGGATTGCCGGAGGTGAAGCAGCACTGAACATAGCAAATAACGGATATAAAGTCCTTATTGTTGAAAAAGACCTTTCTCTTGGAGGCAAAATGATCCTCCTTAGCAAGGTTTTTCCCACCCTTGATTGTGCGGCATGTATCACTACTCCGAAAATATCGGAGATATCACGTCATCACGGAATAACAATTTTCACAGGAACAGAGGTTCAGAATATCGTAAAGAAAGCTGAGAAACATTTCAGGGTTCAGATCAAAAAAAAACCACGATATGTTATTGAGGAAGACTGCACAGCTTGTCAGTTATGCGAACAGGCTTGTCCTGTAGTTGTAAAAGATGAATATCAATACAACCTTGTGGGTCGCAAGGCAGCATTTATTCCATTTACAATAGCCAGTCCGAGAGCAGCAGCTATTGATATTGAGAACTGTACATTATGTGGAGCCTGTGAAAAAGTATGTCCCACCAAATGTATCGACTTTACCCAGGAAGAAGAAATAATTAACATTGATGTTCAAACTGTTATAGCAGCAACTGGGTTCAGCCTGTTTGATCCTCTCAGGATCCCGAGATACGGATACGGAAAATACAGAAATGTGATTACTTCCATGGAAATGGAAAGACAGCTGGCACCCACAAGACCATACAACACTGTTTTGAGGCCTGGTGACGGAAAAGTACCAGACAGGCTGGCCTATGTACTGTGCACTGGCTCACGCGATTTCACAACCGGAAATCCCATTTGTTCACAGATCTGCTGCATGTACTCTATTAAGCAGGCTCAGCTGCTCATGGGTGCTCTACCTATGGCCGATGTAACAATTTATTACATCAATATCAGATCGTTCGGAAAAGGATTTGAGGAATTCTATGAACAAGCCAAGGGCATGGGAGTGAATTTCATAAAAGGGAAAATAGGTAAAATCACTGAAAAGGATAACGGCAACCTGTTCCTCAGATATGAAGACATAAATGAAAATAAACTAAAGGAAAGTGAACACGATATGGTCATTTTATCAGTAGGAGTACTTTCCAATCCCGATAACGCCCTGTTCTTCAACGGTGATAAACTGTGGCTTGATCAGCTTGGTTATATCAACCAGCCCGAACCACTCTCCAGTCCTGCTGAAACAACTGTAAAAGGAGTATATGTTGCAGGATCAGCGGCAGGACCGATGGATATCCCGGATTCAATATTATCTGCCGGCGCAGCATCAGCGGCAGCAATAAGTTATATAATTGAGGCCAAATGAAGAAAAAGCTTGGAGTATATATATGTCATTGCGGAGGAAATATCTCCGACTATATTGATGTTGAAAAGGTAAGAGCTGCTATCGAAAATGAAGAAGGAGTCTTTCTCGCTAAAACAACAATGTTCGCCTGCAGCGATGCCACTCAGAAAGAAATGGTCCAGGATATAGAAACCAATGATCTTGACGGACTCGTTGTAGCCTCATGCTCTCCCAAACTTCATCTGATAACTTTCAGGGCTGTGACAGAAAGAGCTCAACTCAACAAGTATAATTATGTCCATGCAAATATAAGAGAACAGGGATCATGGGCACATTCGGATGACAAGGAAGGAGCTACGGAAAAAGCTGTACAGCTTGTTAAAGCAGCAGTTGCAAAAGTACGGCTTTCGAAATCTCTTGAACCTATAAAAATCCCTTCAAAAAAGGCAGTGGTAATAATCGGAGCAGGTATTGCAGGCATGAGAGCTGCAATCGAACTGGCACACATGGGCTGCCCCGTTACCCTTATCGAAAGAGATCATTTCACAGGAGGACGTGTAGCTCAATGGGATATACTGTTCACAAGCGATCAGACAGGAAGAGAAATTGTAAGCAGACTGTACAATGAGATCAATAACAGTAAGAATATTACTTTACTTACGGGAGCCGAAGTGATCTCAAACAAAGGTAGTATAGGAAATTTCAGGCTTCAGGTAAAAATAAAACCCCGTTACATAAAAGACCATTTCGATGATGATAAACTGAAAAAAGTCATCGCAGTCTGTCCCGTAGAAGTTCCTGATGAGTATAATTTCAATGTTACAAATAGAAAAGCAATTTATCAGAATCCGGGCCAGTATCCTAAATACCCTGTTATCGATATAAAAAACTGTACTAGATGCGGGGAATGTGAAAAAGTATGCGATAACATCGATTTTTCGTTGAAAGAAGAAGTGATTGAAGTAGAAGCAGGATCCATACTGGTAGCAACAGGTTTCGATCCCTATATACCACAAGATGGAGAATTCGGATATAATGAAATTGATAATGTCATAACCCTTCCTCAGTTTAAAAGACTTATAGACCTGTGCCATAATGACCTATTGTTCAACGGGAAAGCCATTAAAAGCATTGCATATATTTATTGTGTGGGCAGCCGGCAAAGTGAAGGAGAAAACAAATACTGTTCACGCTATTGCTGCACATCTGCCATCCATACTTCCATTCAGGTTAAAAAGAATTTCAAAAATGTAAAGAATTTCCATTTCACAAGAGGGATAAGAACTTATGGTAAACAGGAACTTTTGTACTATGAATCACAAAAGGACGGGGATATCTATTTGCAATCCTATGAAGAAAACCCTTTAATGGTTTCAACAGAAAACGGGAAAATTTGTGTTAAGATCAATGATATACTTACCGGCAACCGTGAAATATCAGTTGAACCGGACCTAGTAGTGCTTGTAACAGGCATTGTTCCCAGATCAGATACAAGTATTTCACAAATATTCAAACTGCCGGGGGGAAGAGACAGGTTTTTCAATGAAATTCATCCGAAACTGAGGCCGGTTGAAACCGTTATTGACGGGATAACCATTGCTGGCACATGCCAGGGACCAAAAAATGTGACAGAATCACTAAATTCAGGTTTATCGGCAGCCACTAAATCTTTTTCACTTGTAAACAAGGGAGAACTGGAACTGGAACCAATAATTGCCGAAATAGATAAAAATAAATGTACCTGGTGCGGCGAATGTGAAAAAGCATGTCCCTTTGATGCAATAAGAATGGTAAAACAAGGAGATAAAGATGTCGCTGCAATAAATAACTCAGTGTGCAAAGGATGTGGCATGTGTCTCCCGGTATGTCCTGTTAATGCTATCAACCTTATCTCTTATTCCGACAAAGAGATTGAGAGTATGATAGATTCACTTGCCGGTAAAGGATAATACTGAATAAACACAAAACAAACGGCAGTAGTTATGGAAACAGAAAAAGGAAAGACATTTAAATATCTCAGAGAAAGAAGAGAGGTCCCGGAAAAGGCAAAGGAAAACCTGAAGAAGTATATCAGAATTAAAAAAATGATACTGGACGCGCTTCAAAAAAAAGAGATGACAATAACACAATTGTCACAGGAACTTGGCATACCTGGCCATGAAGTAGTGTTCTATCTCATGACCATGTTGAAATATGGTCTGGTAAAAACCGGCACTGTTGATGATATGGATGAATATTATACTTATAAACTGGCTGATTAATGACTGCAATAAATACTGATTTCGGAAAAGATTTGTCAAAATATGGTGCTTTCGATTTCAATGCCTGTTATAACTGTGGTACATGCACAGCAGTATGTACCCTTTCAACAGAAGAAGATTCCTTCCCTCGTGAAATGCAGAGATTCAGTGTACTTGGACTTGAAGATGATCTAAAAGGATCCCTGAAGCCCTGGCTTTGCTATTATTGCGGGCAATGCACTACATACTGCCCGCAGAACGCCAACCCCGGAGAATTAATGATGTCGCTGAGGAGGTGGCTTATTTCTGTATATGACTGGACCGGGCTGTCCGGACTGTTGTACAAATCGCTTCCTGCCACAACAGCAGGGATGATCCTCATTGCTGCAGTAGTATTATTTTATTCATTTTCAGTTGATTTTGATCTCAGCCGCATAATGCACACCGGACATACCTTTGAGATAATTGCTATTGTGGGAGTTTTTTCAATCATCCTTCTTCCCAATCTGATCCGGATGTGGTGGTTCATTATACTGAAGCCCCGGATACAAGTGCCTGTAATCAATTATTTAAAAGCTCTCTGGGATCTGATAGTCCATATGTTCACACAAAAAAGGGCTCTGGGTTGTGATGACAATGAGCTCAGATGGTTTGAACATTTTATACTTGTATTAGGCTACCTTGGCTTATTGTTCACTACTGTATTTCTTAACTGGTTCTCCAGCGACAGTGTGTTTGTCATTGTAATGGGATATATTGTAAGTATTATCGTATTCACTGTAACACTGATTTTCGTTTATGACCGGATAAGAAAAAAGGATGAGATAAGCAAGTATTCACAACCATCAGACTGGCTGTTCATTATATGGCTTACAGCCATGGGTTTGTCGGCATTCATTGTCAGACTTTTCATCGATACCGGCTTACTCGAAAACAATAAATGGCTATATCTTGTACATCTCATCATCCTGGCTCAATGGGCTCTGATAATTGTTCCTTTTGGCAAATGGACCCATTTTCTTTACAGGTCGTTTGCAATGTATTTTCACAGGGTAATAAGCTGAATAGCCGCACCTTACTATCAATCCATTTCATCTGACTTATAAACAGTACTTTGTCATAAAAGAAAAATGCCTGTTTTTGTCAATGCCTTGTCACCCCTTACAGTTCTGTCGCTCATGATATCAGCTGTTACTGCAAAATGATTTTCACCCTTAGTTATTTTCCGATTCTTCTTCTCTGTTGATATTTATCCTCCTTAGCTTTTATTTATTATTTAATATTTTTTATCTGATGAGAATTATTATCTTTGATAAAAGTGTACTTCAACAAAGTTGATGCTTTTCATATTTTTTTGATATATTTGAAATAGACACTCCTTATTTTTTATCTGATGGCAAACAAAACAGTTATAAAGATACTATCTGATAACAACTTGAAAATCACACCACAACGAACTGCCGTACTCGAGGTGCTGATGGGACTGGACAATCATCCCAGTGCTGAGAATATCGCAGAATACCTCAGAATGAATTTCCCCCACATACCTCTGGCTACAGTATATAAAATACTCGATGTCTTTGTTGATAAAGGAATCATTAAAAAAGTACAGACAGATAACAACCAGATGAGATATGACTTCGTGACAGAAAACCACCATCACCTGTATTGCCCGGAGAAAGAACTAATTGAAGATTATTATGACAAAGAACTCGAAGAACTCATCTCATCACACCTCGCTAAGAAGACCATTCCCAATTTCAGAATAAAAGATATACAGCTTCAGATAATCGGAGAATTCATCAATGAAAATAAGTAAATAAGAAAATGATGAAACCTCTTTTTATATTGACAGGTACACTTGCCATGACATTAGGGATAACAGGAATTTTCCTTCCGGTACTGCCTTCTACCCCTTTCTTTATCCTTGCTGCAGGCCTTTACGTGAAGAGTTCTCCCCGTCTCTATGAAAAAATGTCATCACATCCGGTGATCCGAAAATATCTGTATAATACCAAAGGAAATTATAACCCCTATATGTTAACGGCTGCGATAATCATTATGTGGGTCACTATTCTGTTAACCTTCTTCTTCATTACAGAAAACCTTTTCCTTAAAACTATTCTTATTGCTGCAGGTATAGCCGGCTCTTTTTTCAAAGGACGGCTCATCTTCAGACAATTTAAAAGAAATACTCAAACAGATATAAATAAAACCAGACAGATATCAGGTTTCACAGATAATTATAAATCATTATAAATAATATAGATAGTATTAACTTAAAAATTATTCTATTATGGCAGAAATCGGTAGATCAATAGTTAAAATGGATGTTGATGAGCTGATCAACCTCCTTAACAAAGCACTGGCAGACGAATGGCTTGCTTATTATCAGTACTGGACAGGAGCAAAAGTGGTCAAGGGCCCTATGAAAGATGCCGTTACAAGCGAACTCATACTGCATGCCACTGAGGAACTGTCTCATGCTGAACTGCTTGCTGAAAGAATAGTTCAACTGGGAGGTACCCCTATCCTCTCACCTGATGAATGGTCCAAATTAACAAACTGCGGATATGATGCACCATCAGACCCTTATGTTGAAATAATACTCGAGCAGAATATTAAAGGAGAACAGTGTGCAATACGTACATATAATAAATTACTGGACATTACAAGAGAAGCTGACCCTGTTACCTACAATACAGTGTTAAAAATACTCACTGATGAAATTGAACATGAGGAAGATCTGGTTGCTCTCAAAGAGGATCTTGATCTTATGCTTATCAGGAGAAAATAACCAGGAAATTTTTGATTGATCAGAAATGGACAGGTTCCAGAACCTTTCCACTGCTTCAGTTGTTATATTATGGCGCAAGGGTTAAGCGTCGGACAGTCATAGACGAATGATCAAAAACTAAGTCTTTCCCGGTCACCAAAAAGACAGAATAACCTCTATTCATTACCAATTATTAATGAGTAACTGACGACTGGTGAGTATTGATTGAAGAGTTAATTACTAATTAAAACTAAATAAAAATGGAAGAAAACAAAACTTTTTCAATGCCACGCATCGGAGATAAAGCTCCCGATTTCAAGGCCGTTACAACACAGGGTGATATTAATTTCCCTGCTGACTACAAAGGAAGCTGGGTAATTCTGTTCAGTCATCCTGCTGATTTTACTCCTGTCTGTACATCAGAATTCATGACATTTGCTACCATGGAAAAACAGTTTAACCAGGCAAACTGCAAACTTATAGGATTATCTGTAGATGGCCTTTACAGCCATATTGCATGGCTGCGTACCATCAAGGAAAAGATACAGTATAAAGGCATGAAGGATGTAGAAGTCACTTTCCCCCTTATTGAAGATATTACAATGGAGGTGGCTAATAAATACGGAATGATGCAACCTGGAGAGAGCTCTACAAAAGCAGTAAGAGCTGTTTTCTTTATCGATCCGAAAGGCCTTATCCGTACAATTATTTATTACCCATTAAGCCTGGGTCGTAATTTCGATGAACTATACAGGGTTCTTATCGGATTACAGACTGCTGATGAATTCTCTGTTGCTCTGCCTGCCGACTGGAGACCTGGCGATGATGTAATTGTCCCTACAGCCGGATCATGTGGAGTTGCAAAACAAAGGATGGAAAGTAAGGAGGAGATGACATGCTATGACTGGTTTTTCTGTACTAAAAAGCTTGATAAGGAAAAAGTCCTGAAAGCTGTCACAAAAAAATAAACCTGTGCATGATTTATTTAAAAGAAGGTGTCTACTCAGGTCACCTTCTTTTTTTTTCATAAACCCGGTTGAAAAACAGCAGAACAAATATTCCTGTTTTGTGCGAAAGACACCCAAAATAAATTTTATATAATTATTCCCGGAATTTAACGCTGTGCAAAACATTGATTCTTTTTTTCCATGACACCGGAGGTGTCAACATCCAGTAGCCCGGGTTCCACCCCGGGAAAGGTGCATTACATCATAACAAAAACCCTGGAGGGGTTTACTTCAAAATGACATCCTGACTGACGGTAGCTTTTCCCCGGTTGAAAAAGTTGAAGAAGTTGAAGGGGGTTGAAACGGGTTTATTGCCACTGCCCCGGTGGAACATGTACTATTGGAAGTCCAGCCCTCGGGCTGAAGAACTTTCTGTGCTGTTTTGTGCTAAAGACACCCAAATTTACAAGAAAAAATTACCCTTTTATTTATAAATCAATTGGTTGGCATTTTGGAGGCCTAAAAACCGCACAAAACAGGAGCATTTAGAGAAGACAAAAAATAATTATTTGTGACAGTATATAGTTTTAATTGATAAATGAATATGCATTAGTTATCTCCTGTTTTGATAACTATTTGATGGATCAGGGGATAATGTTATTACGGCTGTTCAGAAAAGGGTATTATTATTTTCCCATGAGTACTCCCTGATAATTTCAGGAGTGTTTTTATTGGCTGATCTGTCTTTTATAAGTGGCCCGATAGTATGAGCTTTTAGTAATTCTGAAGGACATGCTTTCAGTATTGACAAAGCATCCTCCTGCTGAACTGAAAGATCGAGCCATTTAAATTCATCCTGACAATTCAGGATCACTGGCATTCTTTTTTTTGAGTTATGAATACAGGCCATTAACTCATTAGCTTCAGTAGTGATAATGGTAAATGTGCTCACTAGTTCTCCCGTACGGGAATCAGACCATTCACTGAACAGGCCTGCAAGAGAAAATATATCACTTTCGGTATAAGTCACATACCAAGGTATTTTTAACTTATCTGAATGTTGCCACTCATAAAAACCTTTAACGGGAACAAGGCATCGTTTTGATTTGAATGATGGAGAGAAAGAAGCCTTTTGGCCGATACTCTCTGCCCTGGCGTTGAATGTTTTAAGTCTTATTTCTCCAGCCTGTTCTTCTGATTTTATCCAGGATGGTATTAAACCCCATTTTAAAAGACGTATTGTTTGTGGATTATCTGAACATATTGCAGGTAGTTCAGGCAAGCTGAATGCATGGTAATAGTAACTGGGCTCATAGCGATATTTATCGGGAAAATTTACCCCGTATCTGTTTTCAAGTTCTTCTTTAACAAGATTTACATTTACGGAGAAGCACATTCAATTACTGTTGTAATGGAGATTGTCCAGATTTGTATAGAGTGGAACAGGGAGAGCATAATTAAAAAGGTCTTCTTCAGGCCATTGTCTTATCTGAGATACTACCCTTGCCATCATCATATTTACGAAGGAATGAATTTCCGGTCCGTTCCATGCACTGGTATTCAGCAGGACAGCCCATATAGTACCGTCAGGCATCCTCTTAAGCATGCCGGCCGATCCCGGATAGGATCCTGTTCTCCACCATGTTCCGTTGGTAAATGTTGTTTTCCATCCTACAGGAGCAAATCCGTTTGAATTATCAGTCATAAAATCTATGCTCTGATTATCCAGGATATCCTCATGAGAGTCAAAGCCATCAACTGCAAGCACAAGCCGTATAAGGTCAGGAGCAGTTGCAAGCCAAGCTCCGGCCGCTCCCAGTGCTTCAATATCATTACCTCCGTAACATGGAGAAACCAATTCATTGGTTCCATAGATACAAAGCTTAGGTATTATATCCGATGGTTCATAATAAGTAACTTCAAAGGGAGCCTTTTCTGATGGCATGTTTCTGGCCATTCTCATATCATATATCCCCAGGGGTTCGAGAAATGCTTGTTGACAATATTGCTCATAGGGCATTCCTGATATTTTTTCTATAACAAGGCCGAGGATACTGTACCCCAGATTAGAGTACACTTTTCCCTTTCCCGGGGTGTAGTGCAACCTTCTGTCAAGCGCATAACGGACAATATTTTCAGTAGCGACAGGTGGCTTTAATCCCATCCTGTCTGCAATAGTAAGAGGCATAAACATATGGTCACCCCATCTCATGGACCAACCGCCTTTATGACTGAGGAGATGAGCAACTGTAATATCATATGCCCGCTTATCACGGGGATTACTGAAATATGGATCATTCAGTATTCCTTCCTGTCCAAATACTTTGTCATTCAGAGATAGTTTTCCTTCCTCTGCAAGCTTCATGACAGCGATGGCTGTCACCAGCTTTGAGATGCTGGCAGTACGAAATTTATGATATGGCTGAACTTCTTCTTTTGTGAGTGTATCCACGTATCCAAATCCCTTCGCATATAAAAGCTGTCCTTCTTTTGCTATTGCCACAGAAGCTCCTTCAATGCACCACTTTCGCATAAATGCCCTGATAATTCGTTCTGCTGCCTCATAGGACTCTGAAGTTGAATTGTCATTGGTAAGTCTGACATTCCCAGGTCTGAGCTTATCCGCTATAACATTCTCCACCTCCACAGCTCCGGGGTTATAATTGAAAAATAATGCCAGTATAACTATCAGTAATATCTTTTTCATACTTGCCAAAAAACAAATAATTTTTCAGGGGTAAAAATAAAAAGTATTCATTTCAGATCAATAAGAATATTTAAAAAACTATCAATAAGTTATTAAAAATTGAAATTATTAACAGACTTCCATTTACTATCTGAATACTATATGAAATTTCAATTTATAATAAATATGTAAAAATCACCAAATATCACTCTTTACCTGACAGGTAAAGAAGGAATGAATGAATAAAAAATTAAATTTGTAGAAATGTTAAATTTATGAGTTTTCGTTTTTTTGTCATAGCATTGATTCTTGCTTCAGTAATGGGTATTATTAAAGGGCAGGTAGTTATTACAGACACTTCCGGATATCTCCCTTATTTTTATGAAGGGGCATTGGATTATAATCTGATGATTGCTTCATCGCTGGGTTATGATAATGAAATAAAAAGATTAGTTAACAAAGGTGCCAATGTTGATGCTGAAACGATGGAAGGGGCTACTCCGTTATTTTTTGCTGTATCAGGACAATGGCTGAACGCTGTCAATGCTCTTATACGTTATGGGGCAGATCCAGATGCTGAAACTTTTTCAGGAGAGACTCCCCTGATTCTGGCTGCCAGACTGAATAATACAGAAATTGCAGAAACCCTTATACGAAGCGGCGCCAATACAGATCATCAGGATGTATATGGTGCAACAGCTTTGCATTATGCATCTGTTTACAATTATTTTGTAATGACAGATCTTTTATTATACTATGAGGCAGATATTGATGTGAAATCAGGGGATAGCACTACTCCTCTTATGGCTGCTGTATGGGCAGGCAATGTGGACATTACTGATCTGCTGATGCTTAATGGGGCTAATCTGGAAGCAAGGGATAATAACGGTTTTACTCCTTTTCTCATTGCAGCACAAAACGGGGATACTCTGATAATGAAACTGCTTATGGAAAACGGCGTGGATATGTATGAAAAAAATATATATAACTGGGATGCTCTGAGCCTGTCAATACGATCAGATCAGAAAGATGCAGTTGAAATGCTCCTGAAATCAGGCGACAAATGGAACAACAAAGGCCGTCAGGTAACAAACCCCTATGAAATAGCTGCAGAATACAGACGAAAAGAAATTTTAGATCTGTTAAAAGATTATAATATTCAGGGCTATAACAATCGCCGATTCAACCAGGCTGCTGTTTCTCTTTCTACAAGATTCACCTTCGATAACATTTACACAGGATTCAGCTTTTCATTCAAGGAACCATTGAGCAATATCGGTATTCTGGCAGGATTTGACACCAAACCGTTTTATACCAGTGTTCTTGTAAAAGAATCAGAAAATACTTATTATCAGTATAAGGAAAAAAGTTCATTTATATATGCCGGATTGTTCAGGGATTTTAATCTGACCGATAATATGTTCAGGAGTAACCTCTATTTTTCAACCTCCTTGTCGGCAGGTTATTTCTTTGCTGAGAATTTTAAAGGAACAGAGATAATCCCGGAAGGAAAATTCAAAATTGCACCTTCTGCATCACTTAAATGGAATATAAGGAAGCTGACAATCTATTCAGGCGTTGAGTTAGTCACTACAGATTATCATAAATCCGGTTCCATATGGGTACGGACAGGATGTTCAATAAACTTTTTATTCAGTAATATTAAAACTCCGGCCAAAACAATAAGATGGTACTAAAAAAAACAGTCGTTGTATTAAAGAAGATTACCTTTTTGTTGGTACTAACTATTTTCTTTTCCTGTGAAAAATACAGTTATTATTTTGTCGATTGTAATGACAAGGAATGTACTGCAACGAAGCCAACCACCGCCACACTCGAAATTAAATGTGACAGAGCAGGAGGAGGAGTTCTCATAAAAATTTATGAAGGCATACTTGAAGATGATATTATTTACATTTCTTTTACAACCCCATCATCAAATATCACCATGGATGTGCCCGTAAACAGAACCTACACTCTGACAGCCAGTTACACATATTATGGAGACACGTACGTGATAGTTGATTCTGTAACTCCACGTGTCAGATATGTTGAGAACATGTGCGAAAGCCCATGTTACTATGTTTATGATAAGGTCGTTGACCTCAGATTGAAGCAGTAAAAAACTTTAAAAACTCTATAATGGCAACAGTATTCTATGATTCAGACCTGTTTTCTCTGGTAATATTGCCTTTTCTGATCTTCGTAGCACGTATATGTGACGTTACAATCGGGACAATGAGAATTATTTTTGTATCCAAAGGGAACAAAAACGTCGCCCCTGTTCTGGGATTTTTTGAAGTCTTAATCTGGATAATTGCAATAACCAAAATAATGCAGAATCTGGATAATTATATCAACTACGTTGCTTATGCTGCTGGTTTTGCTATGGGGAACTATGTAGGAATGATAATTGAGGAAAGATTAGCCATGGGTATACAGATAATACGTATTATTACCCGGGGTAACGGTCCTGAGCTGGTCCAAAAACTCAACAGCCGGGGATACGGTGCAACCAGTATAGAAGCCCAGGGTGCAAAAGAAAAGGTACATCTTATCTATTCTATTGTCAAACGGCATGAACTTGACAAGGTTATTCAGATTATTAACAGCATCAACCCTAAATCATTTTTTACTATTGAGGATGTTAAATCAGTCAATGAAGGTATTTTTGTGCCTGAAAAGCAAAAATACAGATTTCCTCTAACTAACATCTTGAGACAATGGAGAAAAGGGAAATAACAGAAATTTTTAAAGACCATATATTATACCGGAAGCATGACACAGATAGTGTGATGAATTCATTATGGTCGTTTTATAAAAGACATTTTATTGCTCTTTTTCTTACTTCGCTGCTTCTGTCAGCTATTATGCAATACCTGATGTCAGCCTTTGACTTAGTCGATATCCAAAATTACACTGATCCGGAAGAAATTATTAATAAAGTCCGGGAACTTATGTTGCCGGTTATTATTATTTCTCTTATCAGCATTTGGTTCACTATATTATTAACCTATTATGTCATCCATCATCCTATTGATAATCAGACAACAATATTTGTTTCAGCAGTAAAAGCTTTCAAATACTATATTCCTTATCTGATAATAATGGTTCTTCTGGCCTTTTTCGGATCGGTGTTAATGGCTTTGGGCCTGCTTGTTTTTCTTATAGGATTTATTTTTGCTGCAATATACATTGCAACCATATATATGTTTATTCTTCCGGTAATGATTGTTGAAGGTACAGACATAGGACATGCAATAGCTCGTACCTTCAGGATCGTACACCGTAAATTTTGGATTAATATCGGATGGGTTGCGATTTTCGTGGCTCTTCTAACGGTGATATCAGTTATATTGTCTGCTCTTATTCTTCTGCCCTTTACAGGCAGTTTATTCAATACTGTAACCGATCCTTCGTCTGTTGAAGGTGTAAGTGCGTTTATGGACCAGCCCGGCTATCTTATTCTGTCAACAATTATAAACGCTTTATATCTACCGGCTTTGCCTGTTTTTTCAACAATCCTCTATTTCAATGCCATTGCCGCTGAAGAAGAGCTTTCAGAATAATTCAGATCTCATTTTCGCCTTTCACATATCCGAAATTTGCGAGTATTCCACCATCAACATAAAGGATATGTCCGTTAACAAAATTACTTGCTTTTGACGCTAAAAATAGTGCTGCCCAGCCAACATCTTCCGGTTCACCCCATCTGCCTGCCGGTGTTCTGGCCATAACCAGATCATTGAAAGGATGTCCGTTTTCACGGATAGGTGCGGTTTGACTTGTAGCAATATATCCGGGTCCGATTCCATTGATCTGGATATTATATTTAGCCCATTCACATGTCATGCATTGTGTCAGAAGTTTAAGCCCCCCTTTAGCCGAAGCATAGGCAGAAACCGTATTTCTTCCGTATACACTGAGCATTGAACACATATTGATAATTTTGCCGCTTCTTTTTTCTATCATCCCCGGAACAACACGTTTTGATACAATGAGAGGGGCAACAAGATCAACATCCAAAATTTGTTTATAATCTTCAACATCCATTTCAAGGATAGGAATACGTTTGATTATTCCTGCATTATTGACAAGAATATTCACCGGCCCACAGTTCTTTTCAATTTTCGTTATTCCTTTATCAACATCAACAGGATCAGTTACATCAAATTTAAGAGTATAAACATTCAAATCATTTTTTCTGAAGGCATCTTTACAGGATTCCAGCTTTTCTTCAAGGATGTCATTAACACATACCACAGCCCCGGCCTTTGCAAGAGCGAGGCCTGTAGCCAATCCTATTCCGTGAGTTCCTCCTGTTACAAGAGCCACTTTACCGGAAAGATCAAAAATTTCATTCATATATCGGTAATTTTTATAATATCTGTGGCCTGCACTTCTCAGCAGGCATTAAAGGATGAATAATCACTTTAGTGTATCCGGTGTTCTGATATCCATATCACCATAATCAAGATTTTCTCCAGCCATTCCCCAGATAAATGTGTAATTTGATGTACCGGCAGCACTGTGGATACTCCATGAAGGAGATAAAACAGCCTGGTCATTCTTCATCCAGATATGACGCGTTTCGTCAGGATCGCCCATGAAGTGACACACAGCCTGTTTCTCAGGCACTTCGAAATAAAAATAAGCTTCCATCCTCCTGTTATGGGTGTGAACGGGCATAGTATTCCATACACTACCCTCTTTTAATTCTGTCATACCCATCTGAAGCTGACAGGTTTGGACAACAGAGTTGACAAGCAGTTTGTTTATTGTTCGGTGGTTAGATTGCTCCAGACTGCCCATAACAACAATCTCTGCTTCCTTAAGGGTAACCTTTTTTGAAGGATAGGCATAATGGGCAGGAGCTGAATTAATATATAATTTTGCAGGATTGCCGGAACTGACTGATTTAAAAACGACATCTTTTGTTCCCTGTCCGAGATACAAAGCCTCTTTAAAATCAAGTTTGTATGTTCCATTACTGGTCTCAATAATAGCCTCCCCTCCTGTATTTATCAGTCCCAGTTCCCTCCTCTCAAGAAAACAGGAAGCCTTCAGATCGTCACATGTTTCCAGTTTCAATTCTTCCTTTACGGGCATGGCACCTCCAACAATATAACGATCGTACATTGAATATACCATGTTTACTTCATCTGCTGAAAATATTTTCTCAATAAGAAAATCACGTCGTATACGTTCTGTATCATATCGCTTTACATCTTCAGGGTGACCTGCATATCGTATTTCTATATTCATTGTGATTTGGTTTTGGTACACACAAATATATCTTAAAAAATTCTGAACACCGGATAAATTGCAGATAAAATCAGTAAAACCAGCAAATTACAGTTATCAAAACACATAGTAAGTGAGCCTTCAGATATAATACTTTTCAATCAAAATAACAATCTTTCAATACCTTAGAAATCTGCGAAAGAGGTCCCTCAAATAATAAACAATATTTCTTGAAAGATTGGATAGTAATTCCTATTTTCGTGTTCATTCAATTATCTGTTTCTCACCTGCACAGCGAAATATTGTTTTATCATTATTAATCATATAAGATATGAAGACTTTCATCCATGATGATTTTCTCCTCGGGAATAAAACTGCAAGAAGGCTGTATCACCAATATTCTGAAAACATGCCCATTATTGATTTCCATTGTCATCTCTCACCTCAAATGATTGCCGATGACAGGCAGTTTGACAATCTGACCCAGGCATGGCTCGAAGGAGATCATTATAAGTGGCGTGCTATGAGGACAAATGGTATTAATGAAAAGTTTTGTACCGGCGAAGCTTCTGATTATGAAAAGTTTACCAAATGGGCAGAGACTGTTCCCTCAACAACAGGAAATCCCCTGTATCACTGGACACATCTTGAACTAGCAAGGTATTTCAATATTTATGATCTTCTCTCTCCCGCAACAGCTGCAGAAATATTCAAAAAGACTGTAGATCTTCTGAAGACAAAAGCATTCAGCATCCGTTCTCTCTTAAAAAAGGTAAAAGCAGAAGTTGTATGTACTACAGATGATCCTTCTGATTCGCTTGAATATCATAAAAAGCTTCAAAATGCCTTTGAAGTAAAGATCCTTCCTACATGGAGGCCTGATAATGTAATAAAGACAGAGGACCCTCTTAAGTTCACAGCATATATTGAAAAACTGGGAGAATCGGCTGATAAAGAAATAAAAGATTTCAGGACTCTGGTGGAAGTTCTTGACAAAAGACATGAATTCTTTCATATAACGGGAGCCAGATGTTCAGATCATGGCCTTGACAGGTTTTACTATTCACCATTCACTGAATCAGATGTTGACAAATCATTCAAAAAATTAATAAAAGGTAACGATCTGTCACTGGAAGAAGCAGAAAAATACAAAACTGCCATAATGATTGAATTATGTCGCATGAACCATAAAAGAGGATGGGCACAACAGTTTCATGTAGGAGCACTTAGGAATAATAATTCAAGAATGTTCAGGCTAATGGGACCGGACACCGGTTGGGATTCAATAGGCGTTCCACAGGATGCTTTCAAAATGTCAAAGTTTCTTGACACACTTGACAACACCGATCAGCTGGCAAAAACAATTCTATATAATCTGAACCCTGCCGATAACGAGATGATGTTGACAATGGCCGGCAATTTCAATGACGGCTCAACAGCAGTAAAAGTTCAATACGGTGCTGCCTGGTGGTTTCTTGATCAGAAAAACGGAATGGAAAAGCATATCAGGGATCTCTCTTCACTGGGCTTACTGAGAAGGTTTATTGGAATGGTCACAGATTCCAGAAGTTTCCTCTCCTATCCCCGGCATGAGTATTTTAGAAGGATTTTATGTAATTATGTGGGAGAAGAAGTTGAAAAGGGAACAATCCCTGATGAGGATGAACTACTAAAACCACTAATAGTAGGTGTTTCCTGGAAAAATGCAAGAGATTACTTTGGTTTTTATGATGAATAAACACAGCTAAAAAAATAAATTAATATAATATTTATGGATAATTTCAATCTGACAGGTAAGGTTGCCGTTATTACAGGAGGTGCTGGTATAATATGTTCAGAGATGGCACGCTCACTTGCTGTTCATGGAGTAAAGACTGCAATTCTTGATCTCAATAAAGATGCAGCAGAGAATGTTGCTGCTAAACTGGAAAAAAAGTATAAAATTCCATCAATCGGTCTTTCTGCAAATGTACTTGACAAGGCTTCGCTTGAAGGAGCAAAAGAAATAATTGACAAGAAACTAGGGTCAGTCAACATACTTATCAATGGGGCCGGAGGCAATTCTCCTGCTGCAACAACCAATGTGGAACAAATGGATGGTTCAGAGGATCCGTCGGACACTTTTTTCGGTCTTAAAATTGAAGGATTTGACAAAGTCTTTGACCTTAATGTTAAAGGGACAATTATTCCGACAATGGTTTTTGCATCTGATATGGTCAAGAATAAATCAGGAGTAATAATTAATATATCCTCCATGAACTCTTACAGGCCTCTCACAAAAATTGCAGCATATTCTTCAGCAAAAGCAGCCGTGAATAATCTCACCCAATGGCTGGCTGTTCATTTTTCAAAAACAAATATCAGAGTTAATGCAATTGCTCCGGGATTTCTTCTGACAAATCAGAACAGGTTCCTCCTCATTGATGAAAAAACAGGAGAATCGACACCAAGGGGAAGGAAGATCATCAATAATACTCCAATGGAAAGATACGGAACTCCTGAAGAGTTAACGGGAACCCTTGTGTATCTGGCATCCGATCTCTCAAAATTCGTTACTGGTGTAGTAATACCTGTTGACGGAGGTTTTAGTGCCTACTCCGGAGTATAACTGAAAGATTTAAGATATGATTTATTATCAAAATGGATCAGTAAATACAATTATTGATTCAGAGACCCTTCAACAAGGCCTTTTTACAGCTCTCGAAAAACTTGGTAAAAAAGATCATGTCCTTGCAGTGCCACCTGATCAGACACGAATTCATTCCAGAGCAGGAGAAATAACTAATCTGATATATAAGTATTACAGGGAAAGACTCACAGATATACTCCCTGCCCTTGGCACACACACACCAATGACCAAAGACCAGTTGTTTGATATGTTTGGAGATATTCCCATGGAATTATTCCGTGTTCATAACTGGAGAAAAGATGTTCTGACCCTTGGCACAGTCAGTGAGGAAGAAGTTGCGGAAATTACTTCAGGAGTATTACGATACTCCTGGCCGGCACAGCTGAACAAAATGATATACCAGGGCGGACATGATCTTATTATCTCAATAGGACAGGTTGTGCCTCATGAGGTTATCGGGATGGCTAATTTCAATAAGAATCTTTTTGTAGGTACAGGCGGATCGGAAGGTATTAATAAAAGCCATTTCATTGCTGCTGTCTATGGTATGGAGAACCTGATGGGTATTGCTGATAATCCCGTTAGAAGGATACTTAACTATGCTGAAAAAAAGTTCATATCTCACCTTCCGGTATTATATATTCAAACAGTAGTGGGACGGGATGCATCGGGCAGGCTCGTTATCAGAGGTCTGTTCATCGGTGATGATATTGAAGTTTTTTATCTGGCGTCTGAATTATCTCTCAAAGTCAATTTTACAATGTTTGACAAGCCTCTTAGGAAAGCTGTTGTTTATCTTGATCCTGTTGAATATAAGAGCACCTGGCTTGGAAATAAGAGTATATACAGAACGCGTATGGCTATGGCTGACGGTGGTGAGATTATTGTACTGGCTCCCGGATTAAGAGAGTTTGGGGAAGACAAAGAGATAGACAGATTAATAAGAAAATACGGATACAGGGGTACGCCTTCAACTCTTGATGCTGTCAAAAATAACGATGAACTGAGGCAAAACCTGTCTGCTGCTGCTCATCTTATCCATGGCAGTTCAGAAGGAAGATTTTCTGTCACTTATTGCCCCGGACATGTAAGCAAGGAAGATATTGAATCTGCTAATTTCAAGTATTCTGATCTTAGTGAAGCGATGAAAAAATACAATCCCTCAGCAATGAAAGATGGATTTAACACTACACCGGAAGGTGAAGAAATTTTCTATATTTCAAATCCCTCTCTAGGTTTGTGGAGTTCAAGAGAAAAAATAGAAAATAAATAATAGGATAGTAATTATAAAGAGTTTTTACTTTACACAAAAGTCTTCACAGATGGACAAACTTTCAGATATAGGATTAATAGGACTGGCTGTTATGGGAGAAAATCTCGTTCTCAATATGGAGAGCAAAGGTTTTAGTGTCAGTGTCTATAACAGAACCACCAGTAAGGTTGATAATTTTCTTTCGGGAAGGGCTAAAGGAAAAAATATAACAGGCACCAGGTCTGTTGAGGAGCTTGTTGCATCTCTCAGCCGGCCCAGAAAGATAATGATCATGGTAAAAGCCGGCAATGCTGTGGATGAGATGATTGATACTCTCATTCCTCATCTTGAATCAGGAGACATAATTATAGATGGTGGCAACACTCATTTCCCTGATACTAACCGAAGAACTGCTTATGTTGAGAGCAAAGGTCTGCTTTATATAGGCACAGGTGTTTCGGGAGGTGAAGAAGGGGCTTTGCTTGGTCCTTCAATTATGCCGGGAGGATCAAAGGCAGCCTGGCCATTTGTAAAACCTGTTTTTCAGGCTATTGCCGCGAAGGTTGAGGATGGTTCACCCTGTTGCGACTGGGTAGGAGAAAACGGAGCAGGTCATTTCGTTAAAATGGTGCATAACGGCATTGAATATGGTGATATGCAGCTTATATGTGAAGCTTATCATATAATGAGGGATCTGATTGGCATGAACACTGATGAGATGCATCTCGTTTTTAAGGAATGGAATAAAGGCGATCTCAACAGCTATCTCGTTGAGATTACCAGAAACATTCTTGCTTTTAAGGATGAAGATGGCAATCCATTTGTTGATAAAATACTTGATACAGCAGGACAGAAAGGGACAGGTAAATGGACAGCCATTACAGCTCTCGATCTGGGCATCCCGCTTACTCTAATCGGAGAAGCCGTTTTTTCAAGATGTCTTTCCGCTGTGAAGGGAGAAAGGTTAAAAGCTTCCGGTATTCTACAAGGCCCTGAACCTGCTTTTTCCGGAGATAAAAAGAAATTCACTGATAATTTGAGAGATGCCCTGTATGCATCCAAAATAGTGTCATACGCTCAGGGATATGCCCTGATGAAAGCTGCTGCAGAAGAATTCAAATGGGACCTTAATTATGGAGGGATAGCTCTCATGTGGAGAGGTGGCTGTATTATCAGATCAATATTTCTGGGAAAAATAAAGGAAGCTTTTACAAATAATCCTTCCATAACCAATCTCATGCTGGATCCTTTCTTCAAAGACAAAATTGACAAAGCTCAGGACGGCTGGAGAAAGGTTGTCGCTACTGCATTAACAAATGGCATACCTGTTCCTGCTTTATCATCAGCCTTGGGCTATTACGACGGCTATCGGTGCAAAAGGCTGCCGGCTAATCTGTTACAAGCTCAGCGCGATTATTTCGGTGCCCATACATATGAACGAACTGATAAACCCCGGGGACAATTCTTTCATACTAACTGGACAGGACGTGGAGGAACAACAGCTTCAACAACTTATAATGTATAAATATACCTAAACCATCTGATTATGTCTTTTAATGAAATAAATGAACGCATCGGAAGATACCGGTGGACAATATGTGCACTTGTTTTCTTTGCCACTACTGTTAACTATTTCGATAGAAATGTTTTAGGATTATTAAAACCGATTCTTTCCGATAATGGCATATTTGGTGCCGACAAAGCAAATCAGGAGCTTTACTATTCATGGGTTGTAATGAGTTTTCAGATTGCTTATGCCGTAGGTATGACAATTGCCGGCAGGTTTATTGACTGGATTGGGACAAAGAAAGGTTATGCTTATGCATTGTTGGGCTGGAGTTTTGCTGCAATAGGACATGCCCTTGCACATAACGCCTTCACTTTTGGTATATGGCGTGCAGCTCTGGGTTTCACTGAAGCTGGCAATTTTCCTGCAGCAAATAAAACAATAGCAGAATGGTTTCCGAAAAAAGAAAGAGCTTTTGCTACAGGAATATATAATTCCGGCACGAATATAGGTGCAATAATTACTCCTTTGTTCGTTCCCTGGATAGCTATCAACTGGGGCTGGGAATGGGCATTTATTCTTGTTGGAGCTATAGGCCTTCTCTGGCTGTTCTTCTGGTTCCGAATTTATGCAAGCCCTGAGCAAAAACTAAAAGCAGGAATTATTAAACAGGCTGAATATGATTATATTCACAGTGACCTTGATGAAAAAAATGATATTAAAAGAGCTCATGAAAAAGTGCCATGGACAAAACTTTTAACATACCGTCAGACATGGGCATTCTTTCTTGGTAAATTCCTGACTGACCCGGTATGGTGGTTTTATCTTTTCTGGTTACCGGCTTTTCTTAGCGGAGAGAATACCCGTAAAATACACGATTTTGTAATTATGAATCCCGGCTATACAGGAATAGAGGCCGACATACCTGGCGTTATTTCATGGACAATGGCTGTTGCTCTCGTTTATACTATATCGACAGTTGGATCGGTATTCGGAGGCTGGTTGCCTAAAAAATTCATGAACGCAGGGATGGCAACCTATAAAGCCCGTAAATCAGCTATGTTCATATACGCACTTGTGCCACTTTCAGTATTACTGGCAAGCTGGCTCGGACAATTTAATACCTGGTATGCTGTTCTGGTCATCGGACTTGCATGTGCAGCCCATCAGGCATGGTCTGCCAATATTTTTACCACGGTTTCTGATATGTTCCCCAAAAAGGCAGTGGCTTCAGTAACCGGCATAGGAGGTATGGCCGGAGCTCTTGGAGGAATACTTGTAGCTCAGGCAGCCGGACTACTCCTGAAACATTACACTGCACTTGACAAAATTGAAATCGGCTATGCCATGTTGTTCATATTCTGCGGAATAGCCTATGTTTTGGCATGGATAGTTATGCATTTATTAGTTCCCCAAATGAAACGAGTTGAAGACCTGTAATATGAAAAAATTAGGAAAATACTCTTTCGGTATGGGCGACAGATTTGGTCGTCAGGGAGACGCCCAGTTAAAAGCAATCACTGAAGCTGAAAAAAAAGGGATTGTCATTACCCCCGTGTGGAATAAGTCTAACAGGGAACACATGATAATAGGAACCGAACCCGGAGATGTAAGAAAAGAGGCTGATGAGGCAGTTGTCAGGGCTCAGTTCAGAAGAGATTATTTCGTTGATGCCGATCATATTAACCTTGCGACTGTCGACAGATTTATTAATTATTCAGACTTTTTTACTATTGACGTAGCCTCCTATATCGGTAAAATGGCAGAAGAAGAGAGAATAGAAGAATTTATTGTCCGCTCAATGAATTATCTGGGAACCTTCAACTTTGCAGGTCTGAATAAACCTGTTGAGATAAGCATGAAACAGCTCAGGGCTATTGCTGATAAGTACCTTTACGCTATAATAAAAGCCAGAGAGATCTATAAAAAAATAGAAAATATTAAGGGTAAGGGTAATTTCATTACCGAAGTCTCAATGGATGAAGTTCCCTTACCTCAGACTCCTGTTGAACTGCTTTTCATTCTTAAAATGCTCGGAGATGCAGGTATCCCTGCACAAACCATCGCACCAAAATTTTCCGGACGATTCAATAAAGGTATTGATTATGAAGGAGATCCTAAATGCTTTGCAGAAGAATTTGAATCAGATCTGATAATAATTGATTTTGCCATAAAAGAATTCGGCCTTCCGGAAGATCTTAAAATGAGTGTCCATTCAGGATCTGATAAATTCTCAATTTATCCTTATATAGGATCAATCATCAGAAAGCATAATAAAGGTATACATCTGAAAACAGCAGGGACTACCTGGCTTGAAGAAATTACAGGACTGGCTCTTTCAGGAAACAAAGCTCTTGAATTTGCAAAAGAGATATACTACGGATCTCTTGAAAAAATTGAAGAACTGTGCGCTCCTTACGCCGATGTTATTGATATTAAGAGTTCTGAATTACCAACCGCAGTAAATGTATCTGGCTGGGACAGCAGAAAGTTTGCGGACTCCATTCGACATATTCCGGATAATATCAATTACAACTCCAATATGAGGCAGCTGATACATGTCGCTTATAAGCTTGCTGCTGACCGGATAGATGAGTACCTCGGTTTACTTGAGACTAACAAGGATACTGTTGGCAGGGCTGTTTTTGAAAACCTTTATAACAGACATATATGCAGACTCTTTGATATAGAATAGTCATAATCTTCAAAAAAAGATTAATAATATTGTGGGAAAAGAAACAGAGAGGAAATTTCTTATTACAGGAGAATTCCGGCATGAGAAATATATTTGCAGTAAGATTAAACAGGCATATATTTCATCTGTTCCAGACCGTACTGTAAGAATACGCATAAGTGAAAACAGGGGGTATATCACTATTAAGGGTGGCAGCGACTTATCTGGTATGTGCCGGTTCGAATGGGAAAAGGAGATATCAGTGAAAGAAGCGGAAGATCTTCTGTTATTGTGTGAACCGGGTATTATTGAAAAAACAAGGTACAGGATACAAAAAGGAAAACACACTTTCGAGGTTGACGAGTTTGCCGGTTCCAATACAGGACTGATAATTGCGGAAATAGAGCTTGCAGATAAAGATGAGGAGTTTGAGAAGCCTGAATGGCTTGGAAAAGAAGTCACCAGTGATCCTCGTTTTTATAATTCATACCTGTCAAAGAATCCATTCAGCAAATGGTAAATCGGACTATCCTTCCAACTGGTATGAAAAGTGAATCTGAGCATAACAAAAAGATAGCGGATGAATGAAAAATACAATAATGAGTACAGGGCGTAACAGGTTTTTTATATAGCCTGATAACTGTGAAGTTTGGCATAGACACCGTTCTTCTTTTGCATTAGTTCCGAATGTGTTCCGGCTTCAACTATTTTTCCATTATCAAGTACAACAATAACATCGGCATTTTGAATAGTTGAAAGTCTGTGCGCAATAACTATCGATGTTCTGTTTTTCATCAGTTTTAGTATTGCATCCTGAACCAGTCTCTCCGATTCAGTATCCAGGGCAGAAGTTGCTTCATCCATAACAAGGATGGGAGGATTTGCCATTATAGCCCTGGCAATGCTTATTCTCTGTTTCTGACCGCCGCTTAATTTGTTTCCTGATTCTCCTACATAATTATCATACCCGTTCTCTGTCTCCATTATAAAATCATGAGCATTGGCAATCCTGGCTGCATTTTCAATTTTCTCTTTCTCGGGCTCCTCAACTCCGAAAGCTATATTTTCTGTAAAAGTTGTATTGAAGAGAATTGGGTGCTGACTAACTATACCCATCAAATAGCGAAGATCTGTTATTTTGATATCCTTCACATCCACTCCGTCGATCATGACTGTGCCTCTGTCAGCTTCAATAAATCTGGGCAGAAGATCAGCAAGAGTTGATTTACCTGCACCCGATTTTCCGACAATGGCAACTGTCTGTCCTTTTTTTATTTTCAGGTTAATATTTCTTAGAACAGGTTCGCTGTTATATGCATACCAGACATCCTTAAATTCGATAGAATCCTCAAAGTGTGTTTTAGAAACAGGGTTCGGGTTCTCTGATATTTTTTCTCCGGCTTCAAGTATCTGGTCTATTCTGTCAATTGAGGCCATCCCTTTCTGGATGTTGAACCATGCTGTTGTAATATTTTTTGCCGGGGGAATGATCTGGGAAAATACTATCAGAAAAGCTATCAGTTTATCCGGTGTCATATTTGTGCTTCCGCTCAAGGCAAGCATTCCTCCAAAATACATTAAAACCAATACTACAATTGTTGAAAGGAATTCACTCAATGGTGATGCCAGATAGTTTTTCCGGGTCACCCTTTTGAATATTTTCGCATACCTTTCATTTGTGTCCCTGAATTGATTCTGCATTTTTTTCTCTGCATTGAATCCTTTAATTATCCTGAGTCCGGATAGTGTCTCTTCAACTACAGACAACAAACTTCCCAGGTGTTGCTGGCCGGCCAGTGACGAAGATCTGAGAGAACGGCTTGTTTTGCCTATCAACAAGCCACTTAAAGGCAGAAGAATCAGGGCAGCCAAAGAGAGCTGATAACTGCTCACAAAAAGATAGATGACAAAAATCAGGATATACATCGGATCCCTGAAGAGCATAGTGAGGGAGGACATCACGGACAGTTCTATTTCCTGGACATCGTTTGAAATTCTTGTCATAATATCTCCCTTTCGTGATTCAGAAAAAAAAGACAAAGGAAGACGGAGAATCTTATCATACATTTTTTTCCTCAGATCACGAACAGTGCATGAGCGTATATAAGCCATGCTGTTATTTGCAAGAAAAATAAAGCCATTTTTGAAGAAACTGGCAATAATGAAAACAACGCATATCAGCAATAAAGCCCCCGATTCTCCCTGCTTGTCAATAAGAGCCGTAAAATAATACCTGACAAAACTGTTAAGATATTCCAGACTGGCTGTAAATTCTCCCGGATGAGGCAAAGATTCCACCCTGTCAAAAAGTATTTTAAGAAAAGGTATTGCCAGGGTATATGAAATAAGTGCAAAAACAGCACTCAGAATATTATAAATGACACTTTTAACAGCTGTCCATTTGTAGGGACTGATATATTTCAACAGGAGTCTGACCTTATCCATTAGAAAAACATTAAAAACCGGTATAATTAAACGGGGTTATACTTTTTAATTCTGCCTTCACAGATTCATTTATTGCGAGACTGTCAATAAAATCCGCTATTTCATCTTTTGTAATTTTCCTGTTTGTCCTGGTTAATTCAAGAAGTGCTTCATAGGGTTCAGGATAACCCTCTCTTCTCAGTATTGTCTGAATTGCTTCGGCAATAACGGCCCAGTTATTATCAAGATCATATCGAATTTTTTCTTCATTAATTATCAGCTTATTCAGTCCCTTTAATATTGAATTAAAAGCCAGGATTGTATGACCAACAGGCACTCCTGTATTCCTCAGTACTGTTGAGTCAGTGAGGTCACGTTGCAGCCTTGATACCGGAAGCTTTTCTGCCATATGCCTGAGAATGGCATTTGCAAATCCAAGATTACCTTCTCCGTTCTCAAAATCAATAGGATTGACCTTATGAGGCATAGCAGATGATCCTATCTCACCTTTCTTTATCTTTTGCCTGAAATAATCCAAAGATATATAAGTCCAGAAATCTCTTGTCAAATCAATTAAAATAACATTGATCCTCCGCATATTATCAAACAAAGCTGCCAGATTATCATAATGTTCTATCTGCGTTGTCGGTTTTGAACGTTGTAAACCCAGATCATCGTTAACAAAATTATCAGCAAATGCTATCCAGTCAATATCGGGATAAGCAATTTTATGAGCATTCATATTACCTGTAGCTCCTCCAAATTTGGCAGAATACGGTATTTGTCCAAAGTATTTTGACTGTTCATCAATTCTGGCGATAAATACGGCTATCTCTTTCCCAAGCCTTGTAGGAGATGCCGGTTGTCCATGTGTCCGTCCCAGCATGGGAATATCTTTCCATTCGTCGGCTAATGAAGCAAGCACCTCCCTGAGTTCAAAAAGAAGGGGAAAATAAATATTGATCATAGCATCTTTCAATGAAAGTGGGATAGCGGTATTGTTTATATCCTGGGAAGTAAGTCCGAAATGTATGAATTCACTCCACTTTCCCCAACCCGACTGAAAATATTTTTCCTTCAGATAGTATTCAATGGCTTTGATATCATGATTCGTTTTCTTTTC
This sequence comes from Bacteroidota bacterium, assembly GCA_012729475.1. Lineage (GTDB taxonomy): Bacteria > Bacteroidota > Bacteroidia > Bacteroidales > VadinHA17 > LD21. The sequence continues at coordinate 36,314 of JAAYDB010000016.1, read as the reverse complement.
CAGTGCTTTTATTTTTCCGGCTTCATCAAGATTAAAATTCTCATATATTGAACGCAGCAGCCCGTAATGATCTTTCCTGAAATCATCAAGTCCTGGAAGAGGTATATCGCACAGAGCAATAAAATATTCAATCTCAACCATTATCCGGTATTTAATCAGGCTATATTCAGAGAAATAAAGATCGAGCTCATTCATCTTATGCCTGTACCTTCCATCAACAGGAGAAATAGCGGTTAGAGAATTTAATTCCATTTATTTGTTTTTTATTGTTTTCCTGAGGTAAGCATACATACAAAAGTACTATTTTAGAAGAATTAAAAAACTTAAACATTATTAATAGTAAGTAACCGGGAATAGAAATGAGAGGAAGAAAAATAAGGATTTCTGCTGTAAAATATGCAAATACATATCCATTCATTTATGGAATGTGGAAGACCGGATTCGATAAAAAAGTGAACATTTCAACTGATCACCCTGCCGATTGTGCCACCCGTCTTATTGCTGGTGATGTGGATATCGGACTTATACCAATTGCAGTCTTACCTCTAATGAAGGAGTATCATATTATTACCGATTTTTGTCTTGGGGCTTATGGTAAAGTAAGAACTGTAATGCTGCTAAGTAATTGTCCTTTTAAAGAAATAAAAAAAATATACCTTGATTACAGATCCAGATCATCAGTAAACCTGGCCAGAATTCTGGCAAAATATTACTGGAAACAACAATTTATATGGGCTGAGACATCGGAAGATTTCAATTTCCTTGATATAAAATATGATGAGGCAATAGTTCTCATAGGTGATCAGTGTTTTGAATATGAGAACAGATACAGCCGAAAAACTGATCTGGCAGAAGAATGGTATAATTATACAGGATTACCATTTGCTTTTGCATGCTGGACAGCAAACAAAAAGCTGGCAGAAAACATACTTTATGATTTTAACGAAGCTCTGAAGACAGGAGTGGAAAACATACCTGAAGTTGTGAAGCTATACGGCGATACAGGTATCATTAAAGGAGAAGATTTAAATATCTATCTGACAAAAAACATGGATTTCCACCTGACTAATGAAAAAGCAAAAGCAATAGAGCTGTTTATCAAACTGATGGATGAGCTTTAGTGCCGAATCATAAAAAGGAAATATATGTCATTTGATATATATCAACAGATATTTTATTCTGAATACATTAATGATTATCTTTGGTAGAAGAAGAAGTATAAAATAAAAAAATATATCATGAGAAAGACAATCACTTTTAATGAACTCCGTAAAATTAAAGATCAGTTGCCCTCCGGTAGTATGAAAAAAATAGCAGAAAAGCTGGATCTGAATGAAGATACAGTAAGAAACTACTTCGGAGGGACAAATTTTGAAAAAGGCGAAAGTGTTGGTATTCATTTTGAGCAGGGACCCGGAGGAGGTATTGTAAGTTTTGATGACACCACAATACTTGATATGGCCAGGAAGATGATCAACAAATAAAATCACCCCTGTCTGCATAAAAATACGAAACATACATGTTATTTCTTTTCTGCTTAGTTCTGGACTATCTTAATTAAAAAAGATAATTCTGAGGGTATCTGACTTAAAAGATGCCAAAAAATTACTCATTTTAATCATAATCCTGCCCGGAACAGAGATAATACATCATGACACTTCCGGAAATAATTTCCAAAACAGAAAATTTACTACTCAGGCAACTGGAAGAATTTTTTCTTCTGACATGGGGTGACACTGATTTACCGTCACATGATCTGGAACATCACCGCCGTGTATGGCAATATGCTGTTGAAGTGCTGGCATACGGTGACAAAGAATTACATGAGCCTATGTTTATCCGCCAACTGATTATAGCTGTTTTTCTTCATGACCTGGGTATGCAGTCAGATCAGAGAGAAAGACATGGATATCAAAGCAGAGAGATGGCAAAAACCTTCCTGATAAGAAACGATATGGATCCGGATAATTACGAAAATGTACTGTTTGCTATAGAAAACCATGATAATAAGAAATACAGATATAAAGATAAAGAGAATACATTATTAAAGATTCTTTCTATTGCCGATGATCTTGATGCTTTCGGGAAAAAAGGGATTGAGAGATATATGGAGATCTATCATGCCAGAGGTATTCCGGAAGAATGTATAGGACCGGCTGTTCTGGAAAACGCAAAAGCGAGATTTGATAATTTCAGATTATTTTCTGAGCAGAAACCATCGCTGTACATGAAACATAAAAAGCGATATCATATTCTGAGACGATTCTTTGAACAATATCATAAGTAAAAATCATACCTGCTGATCAAAAAGATCCAGCTGCCGGCAATAAGGTTCATCAGACTCCATATTAGATATACTAACTCCCAGTAGTCTGATTTTTTTCCCTTCAAGCTCAACTGATCGTCTTATTTCTGACACCTCTCTGTGAAGAGTATTAAAATCCCGGATGTAATTCTGAAGAGTTTTACTTCTTGTTATCTGGCTGAAATCTGAATACTTAATCTTTAGTGTCACAGTTCGTCCCACAGCATTATTCTCTTCCATTCTGTGTATTAGTTCTCTTTCCAGCTTATATAGTTCAGTAATAATTGCGAATCTTGTTGTAAGGTCTTTTTCATATGTCAATTCTGTTCCAATGGATTTTCTTTCCCATTCTGCTTCCACAGGCCTGTCATCAACACCTCTGCAGATATCATAATAGAACTTCCCTGCCTTCCCGAAATTCCTTATAAGACCTTCCATATCCCATTGTTTAAGGTCAATGCCTTTATGGATACCCAGCTGATGCATTTTCTCTGCAGTTACTTTTCCAATACCGAAAAATTTCTCAATAGCCAGGTTGTCAATAAACTTACCGGCTTCCTCAGGCAGTATCACAAAGAAACCATTAGGTTTATTTACTTCGGAAGCTACTTTTGCAAGGAATTTATTGAAAGAGATTCCAGCAGAAGAAGTAAGTCCTAAATTTGTCAGAATTTCTTTCTTTATAGTTTTGGCAATCAATGTTGCAGATCCTGTATTTTTCTTGTCATTTGTGACATCAAGAAAGGCTTCGTCAAGAGATAATGGTTCAACAAGATCAGTATACTGTCTGAATATTTTCATTATTTCTCCTGATATTTCCACGTACCGTTCAAAATGGTGTGGGACAAATATTAGACCAGGGCATAATTTTTTAGCGCTAACAGATGGCATTGCTGACCGTACACCATATTTTCTGGCTTCGTAACTGGCTGCAGCCACTACATGTCTTTCCCCGCTACCTCCTACTGCCACTGGTTTACCACGCAGTTCGGGGTTATCAAGCTGTTCAACAGATGCGAAGAAAGCGTCCATGTCAATATGGATAATTTTTCTCATATTAAAGGGTACAAGAGAGCGGAGAGGTAAAGATATTCGTTTATATGAAATAAAATTCTGAATTTATTAAAACCGTATTATTTATCAATTTCCGCTTTTTATAATAGCATATTATAGTAAGAAATGTATATTACTATCTGGTTTGAGATATTTAATTATATTCGTAAAATTGGTAAAAACGTAAAATTTGTAAAAATGAAAGTATTGGGAATTAATTGCAGTCCAAGAATTGGAGGTAACACTGAAATACTCATAAAAGAAGTCTTCAGATCACTGGAAGACAATGGTATAGAGACAGAGTTTTTTCAGCTTGGAGGGAAAAGGGTCAATGGATGTATAGCCTGCATGAAATGCAGGGAGCTTAAAGATGGAAGATGTCATCAGAATAATGAAGTCATCAATGCCTGTATTGAAAGGATGGAGCAATGTGACGGGCTGTTGATAGGTGCGCCGGTGTATTTTGCTGATATAGCATCCCAGGCCAAAGCCCTTATTGATGTTGCCGGTTACGCAATGCGTGGAGCCGGTAATCCATTGAGAAGGAAAGCCGGAGCTGCTGTATTATCGATGCGAAGAGCGGGAGCAGTGAATGCATTTGATACTGTCAATCATTTCTTTCTTATCAATGAAATGATAATACCAGGGTCATCCTATTGGAATATGGGTATAGGAAGGGATAAAGGTGATGTATTAAAGGATGAAGAGGGTCTTAACACTATGCGTATTCTTGGAGAGAACATGGCATATCTTTTAAAAAGACTTGACACGGGACAGTGATAAGAATCAGATGCAGATAATGTTTTATCCGGAATGTTGAACAAGCGGAGTACATTATATCCCGTAGAAGCCAGGTGAATATTAGAACAATAATTAAGGGTGTCCTTTTGAGGCACCCTTAATTATTAGGTTTATGATAAAACCATTTTGATAATTAATAATTTTCCCTTTCTGTGTAATGAGTATGAAGTAATTCATGAGACTTATGACTATTCGGTTTGTCCAGGAACTCTTCATAAATAGCAATTATTTCAGGGTTTTCATGTGATTTCCGGATAGGCATATTTTCGTCTTCGGCATAGATGGCATCTATTCTGTTCTGTCTTATTTCCATGCTCGTGGGAATAGGCTGACCACCTCCACCAATACAACCACCCGGACATGCCATTATCTCAATAAAATGGTAATTAGTCTTTCCCTGGCTTACCAGTTTAACAATTTTATTTGCATTAGTAAGACCGTGAGCTATAGCGACATTAAGCACTGCTCCTTCAAGGAATTTCCAATCCTCCAGGCAGTTTTCAATTTTTATTGAAGCTTCTTTAACTCCTTCCATTCCACGTACAGGAGTAATGTTCAGGTTTGTAAATGGCACCTCACGTCCTGTAACAATCTCATAGGCAGTACGTAAAGCTGCTTCCATAACACCGCCTGTTGCTCCGAAGATAACACCTGCTCCGGTTGATTCACCCATTACAGAATCATAATGCGTGGGTTTAAGATTTCTGAAATCGATACCTGCCTGTTTAATCATCACAGCCAGTTCACGGGTAGTCAGTACATAATCAATATCCTTGTATCCACTTGCTCTCATTTCAGGTCTGTCAGCTTCATATTTCTTTGCTGTACACGGCATAATAGACACAGATACTATTTTTGAAGGATCTATATTCTTTTTTGCTGCATAATATGTCTTTGCAAGTGCCCCAAACATCTGTTGAGGTGATTTACATGTCGACAGATTAGGGAGTAATTCCGGATATTTATGTTCTATGAACTTTATCCATCCAGGAGAGCAGGATGTAAACATCGGTATCTTTGTCTTCTCATCACCGTCAACAAGCACTTTTTTAAGTCTGCTAAGTAATTCAGTCCCCTCTTCCATTATTGTCAGGTCTGCGCTGAAGTCAGTGTCCAGTACGGAGTCGAAGCCGAGATAACGAAGAGCTGTAACCATTTTACCTGTAACAATTTCACCAGGATCAAAGCCCAGATCTTCACCCAGAGCTACTCTGACAGCCGGAGCTGTCTGAACGACTACATGTTTATCTTCGTCATAAATAGCATCCCATACCTGGTCGATATATGTTTTTTCAACGAGTGCACCGGTGGGGCAGCGGTTTACACATTGTCCGCAATTGGTACACACGACATGACTCATTGGGCGGTCATGGAAGGAAGATATTTTCTGATGTAATCCCTTATTGGCAACAGCTATAGCTGAGATATGCTGTAATTGAGAACATGTTCTTACACAACGCTGACATCTGATACATTTACTATCATCTTTGATAAAAGCAGGAGATGATCTGTCAATTTCATAATGACGGTCTTTCACCAGATCGATAAAAACGGTGTCACCAAAGGCGAATTCATTTGCGAGAGCCTGTAGTTCACACTTCTGATTCTTGTAACACTTTGTACAATCTGATCGGTGTTCGGAAAGGAGAAGTTCAACAATATGTTTTCTGGCGTTTCGTACCTTGAGCGTATTGGTGTGAATATCCATACCTTCTGCAACCGGCATGGCACATGCGGCAACGAGAGTTCTAGCACCGGTCTGTTCGACAACACAGACACGGCAGTTACCGGCCACACATAAATCCGGATGGTTACAAAGCGTAGGAATATGTATGTTCAGTTTTTTTGCAGCGTCGAGGACGGTTGTTCCCGGTTCTACTGAAATTTTCTGGTTATTTATAGTCAGATTTATCATTATTTTAAGAAGTTTAAATGTTAATAGATGATCTCTTCCCTGAAGTTTTCAACAATGGTTCTGAAAGCATTACCCACTGACTGTCCCAGACCACATTTTGATGCCACTTTCATTGTGTCGGCGAGTTTAAGCAGTTCATTGAGATAATTTGAGTGTATTTCACCTTTTTTGACTTTTTCAACACCTCTGAGCAACTGTTGACAGCCGACTCTGCATGGAGTACATTGCCCGCACGATTCTTCCGCGAAAAAATCGAGATAATTATGAAGAACATTGTACATTGATCTTGAACTGTTGAATAATTTCATTGATCCTCCGGTAGGCACTCCTTCGAAACCTATGATAGTATCCTGGAATTTTTTCCTTGGAACACAAAACCCTGAAGCACCACCAACCTGGACGGCTTTTGTATCACCGTCACCAAATTCATTAACAAACTCCTGTACTGTCATTCCAAGTTCCAGTTCAAAAATCCCGGGTATAGGAGTATCTCCGGATACTGAAAACACTTTTGAACCTCTTGAGTCTTTTGTTCCAAGCTGACTGTAAGATTCCGGACCATGAGTTATTATCATCATTGCTGTGACCAGAGTCTCTACATTGTTAATGGACGTTGGTTTTTCAAAAACACCTGATGTTGTTGGATAAGGAGGTTTATTCCTTGGTTCTCCTCTCCTGCCTTCAATGGACTCAAAAAGAGCGCTTTCCTCACCACAGATATAAGCACCGCTACCAAGGCGATAGGAAATTTCAAAATCGTATCCTATCTCTTTTATCATTTTATGAAATGCCTCAAGTTCTTTATATAATTGTGAAAGAAGAAAACGATATTCTCCTCTCAGGTATACAATTCCTTTTTTTGCACCTATGGCTTTGCCTGCTATTGCCATTCCTCCATATACCTTATACACTACCTTGTCTAAAATCTCCCGATCTTTAAATGTACCTGGTTCACCTTCGTCAGCATTACATACAACATATTTTTCAGGTTCATCTATAGCAGCAGTATATTTCCATTTGAGACCGGTGGGAAAACCAGCTCCTCCCCTACCTTTCAGGCCTGAGTCGAGAATCTGCTGAATTATAGATTGATTCGACATTTCCCAGGCTTTTTTCAATACCTCTTCTGCATTTATTTTTTCGAAAATAAGATCTACTTTATTCAGTCCTTTGTTTTTCATGTCTTTCAGAATATTATTTTTTCTGCATATAACCTTTTATAATCTCTACAACCTTTTCCGGAGTAAGCTCGGTGTAAGGTATTTCATTAATCAGCATCGCAGGAGCCTTGTGACACCATCCGATACAATTAGTCTCCAGTAAAGTGAACTGCTTATCAGAAGTGGTCTCTCCTGCTTTTATCTTAAGCATATCTTCCAGTGTCTCGAGTATCTCAATCTTACCCTTCATCGAACAGGTTATCGTTTTACAAACCCGTATTACGTATTTGCCGCGCTCCTGTGTGTCCAGAAAAGTGTAAAAAGAAGCTGTCCCATATACTTCTGCTGCAGAGATATCCAGCTCTTTTGCTACTTCAACCATAGCCTCATCAGTAAGATAATTATGTTTCTCAACTATACCCTGAAGTATAGGCAAGAGACTCTCCCTTGTGCGACCATGCTTATCGGATAAGTCCTTGACAAGATTTCCTAATTGATACATTTTTTATTGATTTTTAAATAATTATTATTTATTAAGCGTACAATTATTCCTTTCAAAATTCGGCTGTGAATTTAATAACAATACTTCTTAAAAACCAAAATAAATCTCATTCTTACTAATTTAGAATTAAACTAAAGAAAAAGAACTAGGCTCAATTACTACTGATATTATATGAAATACTGGCTCTTAAAATAAAACTGCCAGATCAAACCCCTGTTTATCTGAATAATAAGAAATCTTCAATTCATACCTGATAAAATTTGTTTTATAAGCTTATCTGCTTCTTTCAGAATTAACGGGTAAAGCTGCAGGTATAATTTCGTTTCTGATTGTGTTTTTGATTATATGATCTTAAGTTTTTTTTGTATATTAGAATAATTAATACAGGCAAGAAAACAAACAACATTTAATAAACTAGGAGGATTATTATGGCTGTAAATTATCTTTGTAAAGTTTGCCGGGGACATCTCAATGTAAAAAACTCCATTATCCTTTCTGCTACAAATCTCGGAGACAGACGGGAGAAAGGACTGGTTCTGCTTAACCCAAAAATTGGAAACTATACAAAAACCACACATCCTACTTTCAGTATTAAGGAAGGAGTGGAATATATCTATACCTGTCCCATTTGCGGGGCCCAGCTCAACAGCATGAAATATCTCCATATGGTAAGGATCCTCATGATCGATGAAACAGGCAGGGAATTCAATATTTATTTTTCAGGCATTGGCGGGGAGAAATGCACATATAAAATTAGAGAAAACATAATTGAAGAAAAATCAGGACCGGATGTCAGGATATACGACAAATACTTTGAAGTTCCTGAAGAAGACAGAAAATACCTGTAGTATACATCTACCGGTTGCATAAATTTTAGAATAACCGGAAATAACTACTTTATATAACATCTCTTGCTGCAGTTTTAAGCAGGAAGAGATGATTCTTTCTTAATAGCAGGTTTTTTCACTTATAAATCTGCTATTATTATTTGTAAATAGTGCAGCATTTCTGTTTGTGTGTCAACAATAAAATTATAATTTTACTGCCGTTTTTTCGTCTTCACTGAATTCTCCTGCTATTTGTTTGCAGGCCATATGTGTTTTATTATATGTCATTTAAGACATAATATTCATGATGAATCTGTAATAAAGCACTAACAGCGGCGAAAAATGAAAAAGCAGCAAATATTTATAAATCAATAAAAAAATATACTTATGAGCAGTGATGTAAACAAAATGGCAGCCGATAATATCCGTATACTGGCTATGTCGATGGTTGAAAAGTCCAAATCAGGTCATCCTGGAGGAGCAATGGGTGGTGCTGATTATATTCATATTTTATTTTCTGAATTTCTTAACTTTGATCCTGATGATCCTACATGGATTAACCGGGACAGATTTTTCCTGGATCCCGGTCACATGTCTCCGATGCTCTACTCCATACTGACGCTTACCGGCCATTTTAATACAGATGACCTTCAGCGTTTCCGTCAATGGGATAGTCCTACTCCTGGTCATCCGGAGCTTGATGTGATGAGAGGTATTGAGAACACTTCGGGTCCTCTAGGGCAGGGACATACCATGGCAGTAGGTGCGGCCATAGCTGAGCGATTCCTGGCAAACAGGTTTGGGAACTTATTCTCTCATAAAATTTTTACATTTATTTCTGACGGTGGTGTTCAGGAAGAGATCTCTCAGGGAGCAGGCCGCTTAGCAGGATATCTTGGCCTCAACAACCTCATCATGTTTTACGATTCAAATGATATTCAGCTTTCTACCGAGACCAATGCTGTTACTCAGGAAGATACTGCCATGAAATACCGGGCATGGGGCTGGGAAGTTATGACAATTGACGGTAATGATCACGATCAGATAAGAGATTCACTGAACAAAGCCCTTGGTTCTAAGGATAAACCAGTATTGATAATCGGTAAAACTGTTATGGGAAAAGGTCTTTTAGACAACAACGGTAACAGTTTCGAGAGAAAGACATCCACTCATGGCATGCCGGTAAGCGATGCCGGAGGTTCATTCGAAAAATCCATGATAAATCTTGGAGGAGACATTAATGATCCTTTTAAGATATTCGATGAAGTAAAAGAATATTATAACCAGATACTTGAAAAGAATAGGCAGAAGAAATCAGAATGGCAGAAAAAGAAAGATGAGTGGGCAACAGCCAACAGTTCACTGAATGACAAACTGAATTTGTTTTATTCTGGTGATATCCCGGAGATAGATTTCAAATCAATAATTCAAAAAGAGAATTCTGCAACCAGGGCTGCTTCAGCTGCTGTACTATCCGTTCTGGCAAAAAATATTGAAAACATGATTGTTACATCGGCTGATCTCTCAAATTCCGATAAGACCGACGGTTTTCTTAAGAACACCAAAGCTTTTTCAAAAGGTGACTTCTCCGGCTCTTTTCTGCAGATGGGTGTTTCAGAACTCACCATGGCTGCCGTTGTCAACGGGATGGCTCTCCATGGAGGTGTCATCCCCGCCTGCGGAACCTTCTTTGTTTTTTCCGACTACATGAAACCTGCAGTTCGACTGGCATGCCTTATGGCATTACCAGTTAAATATATATGGACACATGATGCTTTTCGCGTAGGAGAAGATGGTCCTACTCACCAGCCTGTTGAACAGGAAGCCCAAATCAGACTTATGGAACATCTGAAAAACCACCAGGGCGAAAACAGCATGCTCGTTCTGCGTCCGGCTGATGCCGTTGAAACAAATGTGGCATGGAAACTTGCGCTGGAAAATAAACGTACACCAACTGCTCTCATATTATCACGACAGGGCATCAAAGATCTTCCTTCAGATATCAATGACAGATATGCAGATGCTTTGAAAGCACATCATGGTGCTTATATTGTTCAGGATTGTGAAGGCACACCCGACATTATTCTTCTTGCCAGCGGCTCTGAAGTATCAACCCTGATTGAAGGAGCAGCTCTGCTCAGAAATGACAAGCTGAGAATAAGAATAGTATCAGCACCTTCAGAAGGCTTGTTCAGAGAAGAACACGAATCCTATCGTATGTCTGTCATTCCCGACAATATACCGGTATACGGACTTACTGCCGGCCTTCCGGTTACACTGCAGGGGCTCGTCGGACCTAAAGGCAAGGTTTGGGGTGTTACTACTTTTGGCTATTCGGCACCATATAAGGTACTAGATGAAAAATTCGGATTTACTGCTGAGAATGTGTACCGGCAGGTAAAAGAGTACCTTGACCAATACAATAATTAACTGTGTCGCTGTTTTTTCAACAGACACAATAAACCTTTCACTTACCCCCTTCCCTACAGAAGGGGGTATTTAATTATTTGCAAATCAATATACATTCCCTGACAAGCCAGTATTTAATATATATGAGGATATTTTAAGACGCCCTCTTTTTTATTATCTTTGCACCCAAAATTGAAAATGGTATACGACATACAACCAAATATTAAAGGTCTTATTTTTGATCTCGATGGCACTCTTGCCAATACCATGCCCTATCATTTTATCGGATGGAAACTCGCCAGTAAAAAATTTGGTGTTGACATGGATCAGACTTTTCTAAGAAGATTAAATGGAAGTGCAGGGAAAATAATAGCTTCTGAACTGATTAAAGAATTCAGACTGGAAAATGTTACCATTGAAGAATTAATAGAGGAAAAACTTTATCAGTTCAATAAGATACAACATGAAGTAAAACCTATTGAGCCTGTTGTGAATATCGTAAAAAAATACCATGGAACTCTTCCAATGGCAGTGGGTACGGGAGGACACAGAAAAGCTGTGGAACGGACTCTAGAAATAACAGGATTACGACAATACTTTGATATAATTATTACTTCAAATGATGTTGAAAATTTCAAACCTCATCCTGAAACATTTCTGAAATGTGCTGAACTAATGAAAGTTAATCCTGAATTCATTCAGGTGTTTGAAGATGGCAATCTTGGCCTGGAAGCAGCCCGTACCGCCGGTATGATTGCGACAGATGTAAGATCATGGTACAACTCAGACTGGGAGAATAATCAACACAGGATAACTTAGGCATAATAAGACAAATAACAAAACATATCTGAAAGGTGTAGAAATCCCTGAAGGTTACGATTATTAATTTTTCCTGCTCAAAAAGTCAAAAAGTATTGTATTTCTCAGGTAAATGGAATCACCAAAGCATATTGTAACTACTTCCGATGGCTCACATTCAATATACGTACCTGAACTGGATGAGCATTATCATTCCGTATACGGGGCAGTTCAGGAATCACAACATATATTCATCATGAATGGTATGAATGTGAGTAAATCTTCTCCTTTACATATTTTTGAAGTTGGATTCGGAACTGGCCTGAATGCTCTTCTTACTGCCTGTGAAAGTATTAATGGGAACAGGGAAATATTTTATACTTCGATTGACAAGTACCCTCTTGATGAGAAAATAATAAGGTCACTGAATCATTTTTCATTTGCAGGAAACAGGGGGAAGGATCTGTTTATACGTCTGCACGAAGCAAAGGACGGAGTAATGACAAATATTTGTAAGAATTTCAGTATTACAAAAATCACCGGTGATTTTATGACTTATGACGAAGAAGGCTCTTATGACCTGATCTATTTCGATGCTTTTGGGCCCGATAAACAACCCGAATTATGGACTCCAGAGATATTCAAAAAAATATCCTCTTTCACAGTTCCGGGAGGGATACTGGTAACCTACTCGGCAAAAGGCACAGTTAAACGGAATCTCAGAGCTGCCGGTTTTGAAGTTTCGATACTTGGAGGCCCTCAGGGGAAGAGACATATTATAAGGGCTGTCAAAAAATAATAAGTATAAAAACTTTTTTACATTGGTCAAAATATTATCTTTGCTAAAATTTTATAATTAAATAATAATATTTAAACACATGAAAATCAAATCGATAGTCATTTCAGCTATAGTAATGACCCTCATAATTAGTTCCTGTGGAAAAAATGCAGTCAATAATTCTAAAATTAAAAGTCTTTCGGACTCTCTGGCATATGCTTTTGGTATTGTAAACTACAATGCTTTGGTAACTGATAGCCTGATGCTTGATCCTTTACTTGTTGCCAAGGCCATGCTTGACGGAGAAAAAGGCAAACCCAAAATGTCTGATGACGAAGCAAGAGCATTTATAATGACTTATGTAAGCGATCGTGAAGAAGAAAGGGCTAAAAGACAGGCAGCAGAAAATGAAATATTATATAAAGATTACATTATGGAGAATGAGGAATTCCTTTCAAAAAACAGGGAAAAAGAAGGTATTACTGTGACCCCGAGTGGTCTTCAGTATGAAGTAATAAAGATGGGTAATGGTGCCAAGCCCACCAGTGAGAGCATTGTTAAAGTACATTATACAGGAACCTTAATCGACGGGACAAAATTTGATTCTTCCGTTGACAGAGGGGAACCTGCACAATTTCCTGTTTCAGGTGTCATCCCCGGATGGACAGAAGCACTACAACTGATGCCGGTAGGATCAAAATTTAAGATATACCTGCCACAGAATCTGGCCTATGGAGCAAATGGTGCAGGGAATCTTATAAGACCTTTTTCAACCCTGATCTTTGATGTTGAACTTCTTGAAATAACAGAATAGCAGCCAGGCAAACTGAAGTATATCAGGGAATTATACTAATTTTTAACATCAGATTATCAAACCCGGATGGCATTTGAAATAACAGGTAAAATTATAGATATATTACCGGTAAACCAGGTGAGTGACAAATTCAGGAAACGGGAATTCGTCATTGAGAAAAAAGAGACGGGAAATAATGTCGTCTTCACCGATTATATCAAGTTCCAGCTTATTCAGGACAAATGTGATATTATAAATGAATCATATCTCAATGAAGACGTAAGGATATGGTTTAATCTCAAAGGGAATAAATGGGAGCGTGACGGAAAAATCAATTACTTCACCAATCTTGATGCCTGGAAAATAGAGAAAATAAACCCGGGTAACATACAAACGGATATTCCTTCAGATAATATTCCGGAAGATATTCCACCTGAGATTGATGATTTGAGTGATCTTCCATTTTAGATAATGATCAATCCACTCTTACAGAGATGGGAGACTCAATATGAAGCTCCTCCTTTTAACGATATTGATATTTCTCATTTCAGACCGGCAGCAGAAGAAGCAATAAAAGAAGCTGCTGCAGAAATAGAATATATTTCTTCGAATCCGGTATTGCCGGATTTTTTCAATACTATAGATGCTCTTGACAGGACAGGCGAAAAACTGGATCGTATAACCTCAATCCTTTTCAATCTCAACAACGCAGAGACAAATTGTGAATTGCAGGCTGCAGCACGTGAAATATCGCCTTTGCTGACCCGGTTCTCAAATGATATCACATTAAATGAGAAACTCTTCGCCAGAATAAAATATGTTTATGAAAAGAAGAACCTGATTTCTCTTAACAGAGAACAGGAAATGCTTCTTGATAAACATCACCGCAACTTCATTCTTGGCGGAGCTGGTCTTCAGGAAAAGAAAAAATCACGGTTCAGGGAAATATCAGAGGAGTTGGCACAACTTTCATTAAAATTCGAAGAAAACATTCTTCGCGACACGAATGCCTTTGAACTGCATCTGGACAGTGCAGAGGATCTGGAAGGATTACCTGAAAATATTATTGACGCAGCTTCCCGGGAAGCTGTGTCAAGAGGGAAAAAGGGTTGGATATTTACTCTTCATGCTCCAAGTTATATCCCTTTTATGAAGTATTGCAAAAAAAGGAATCTCAGGGAGCATATGTTTAAAGCATATTCTTCAAGATCTTTTCATTCCGACTCAAACGATAACAGCAAAACAGCAAAAAAGATTGCCAATCTACGGCTGGAATTATCCAATATACTGGGCTTTAATACATTTTCCGACCTGGTATTAAGTGACAGGATGCTTAATAATAAAGAAAAAGTACTGTCTTTTCTCAATGACTTGCATAAGGCAGCTTATCCTGCAGCTCTCAGAGATTATGCAAAAATTAAAGAATATGCAAATGCAAACGGACACAGCGGTAATCCGGAAAGATGGGATTGGGCCTTTTATTCTGAAAGACTTCGAAAAGATCAGTTCGATATTGATGATGAGACACTAAGACCATATTTCAGTCTTAATAACCTGGAAGAAGCTGTTTTTAATCTTGCATCGTCACTTTTCGGGATCAGTTTTAATGCTATTTCGAACATACCTGTTTATCATCAGGAAGTTAAGACCTGGGAAGTTCTGGATTCAGATGGTTCTTTTCTGGCATTGCTTTATACAGATTATTTTCCCAGAAAAGGAAAGGGAAGTGGAGCCTGGATGACCAGCTACAGAGAACAATATAAATTGAACGGCAAAGATTTCAGACCTTTCATCTCTATTGTAACCAATTTTACGAAGCCTTCAGAAAGCCTTCCATCACTTCTTACTTTCGATGAAGTAAAAACCTTTCTTCATGAATTTGGCCATGCATTGCATGGAATGTTCTCAAAATGTACATACAAGTCTCTCTCAGGAACAAACGTAGCCCGTGATTTTGTTGAGTTACCATCACAATTGTTCGAAAATTATGCTTACGAGAAAGAATGGCTAGCCTTATGGGCTCGACATTATATTACCGGAGAAACAATTCCCGGTGAATTAATAGAAAAAATAAAGACGTCTGCAACTTATAATGAGGGATATGCATGTAACAGACAACTCACCTTCGGTTTTCTGGATATGGCATGGCATACAATAACAAGTCCGGTCAAATCAGACCTTACAGAATTTGAATCTGCTGCCACCGGATTAACAGAAATCTTCCCTCCCACTAATGATATAAATATTAGTGTTTCTTTCGCACATATCTTCGGAGGAGGATATGCTTCAGGTTACTATGGATATAAATGGGCAGAGACTCTTGATGCTGATGCATTTAATTATTTAAAGGAAAAAGGTGTTTTTAACCGGGCAATAATGACATCGTTCAGAAAGAACATTCTTGAAAAAGGAGGGTGTGATAATCCGATGAATCTTTACATAAATTTCAGGGGTCAGGAACCTACAATTGATGCTTTCCTTGAAAGAAGTGGATTGACACATAGCTGAAATCAGATAAGTGAATCTCCGAACATATATTATATTTGTCATTCTATTCAAATTGCCCTTATATTTGAATAGAAGTTTTTAATAAATACTATTATACTGATGTTTCTATGATCCTTTTCTTCCAAAGCTCTGCAAAGACAATAATAGCAACAGGAATTCGCGACAGACTTACCGAAAATGAAATCAAAAAACTTGTCTGGCTTTTTGATGCTGATTTATTAGATGATGAAATACCGAAGGGTCCGTTTATTGGTCCAAGAAAAGAGATGGTGACTCCCTGGAGTACTAATGCAGTTGAAATAACTCAGAATATGGGGATCAAGGGGATAGAAAGAATAGAGGAATTTTATCCTGCCGGTAAGAACACAACATGGGATCCCATGTTACAGGGATTATACGATAGTCTGGACCAGAAAATATTTACTATTGACCGGCAACCCGATCCTGTGTTATTTATTGATAACATAAGTGATTATAATACAAGAGAGGGACTTGCATTAAGTAATGAAGAGATTGAGTATCTTGAAAGCCTCAGTCGAAAGCTGCGACGAAGACTCACAGACAGTGAGGTATTTGGTTTCTCCCAGGTTAATTCTGAGCATTGTCGTCACAAAATTTTCAACGGAAAATTCATCATCGATGGTATAGAAAAAGATACTTCTCTTTTCCAGATGATAAAGCTTACTACCAGGAAGAATCCCAATAGAGTTATCTCGGCATATAAAGACAACTGCGCCTTCATTGAAGGACCTGTTGTTGAACAATTTGCCCCCAGGACACAGGATAAAGCAGACTATTTCGTTGTCAGCAAATTCAAATCTGTTCTTTCACTGAAAGCTGAGACTCATAACTTCCCCACGACAGTTGAACCTTTCAACGGAGCATCCACGGGTACAGGCGGAGAGATCAGGGACCGTATTGCCGGAGGCAAAGGGGCTTTCCCCATTGCAGGTACTGCTGTTTACATGACATCATATCCCCGGCCCGAAGGCCCCAGGGAATGGGAAAAAGCCACTGAAGAAAGGCCATGGCTGTATCAGACTCCTGAAGATATTCTCATTAAAGCTTCCAACGGTGCGAGTGATTTTGGTAATAAATTCGGTCAACCTCTTATATGTGGTTCTGTCCTTACATTCGAACATTCCGAAAACGGTAAGAAGTACGGATATGATAAAGTAATAATGCTTGCCGGAGGCATTGGCTTAGGAAAAAAAGATGCAAGTGAAAAGGATATACCCGAAAAAGGAGATGTTATTATTCTTCTTGGAGGAGACAACTATCGTATCGGTATGGGAGGAGGAGCCGTCTCTTCTGTCGAAACAGGAAAATACGACAGCTCAATAGAACTGAATGCTGTACAGCGTGCAAATCCCGAGATGCAGAAAAGATTATATAATGCCATCAGAGCTTTGAGTGAAATGGACAATAATCCCATTATTTCCATCCATGATCATGGTGCCGGAGGACATTTAAACTGTCTTTCCGAACTGGTTGAATCAACAGGTGGCATTATTGATATGAGCAAGCTGCCTATAGGCGATCCCACCCTATCTGCCAGAGAAATTATTGGAAATGAATCTCAGGAACGGATGGGCCTTGTCATGAAAGCTGACACAGCCGATGTACTGAAAAACATTGCAGACAGAGAAAGGGCTCCCATGTATATCATAGGTAAAGTAACAGGAGATTATAAGTTCATTTTTGTCAATCCTGAGACAGGAGAAAAACCTTTGGATCTTAATCTGGAAGACCTTTTCGGAAATCCTCCCCTGACAATCATGAACGACACCACCATACCTTCTGTTTTCAGGGAGGTAGAGTATCAACAGGATCAAATAGCCAGATATGCTGAAACCGTTCTGCAGATGGAGGAAGTTGCATGCAAAGACTGGCTCACAAATAAAGTAGACCGATCAGTTACAGGAAGAATTGCCAAACAGCAATGTGCAGGTCCTTTACAATTACCGCTCAATAATACCGGGGTGATAGCTCTTGATTACAGTGGCAAGCCGGGAATGGCCACTGCTATAGGACATGCCCCTTCTGCAGGACTGGTTGATGCATCTGCAGGCTCCGTATTATCTATAGCTGAAGCATTGACTAATATAATCTGGGCTCCACTCACACATAAACTAAATAGTGTTTCTCTTTCTGCCAACTGGATATGGCCCTGTAAAAATGAGGGTGAAGATTCCCGGATATATGAAGCAGTAAAAGCTGCCAGTGATTTTGCTATTGCTCTCGGAATTAATATCCCGACAGGAAAAGACAGTCTCTCAATGAAACAGAATTACTCCGACCAGGTTGTGTATTCTCCGGGTACTGTAATAATATCGGCCTCAGGCGAAGTAAAAGATATAAAAAAAATTGTTGAACCTGTAGTCAGTAATGACCCGGATACATGTCTGTTGTATATTGACATGAGCTGTGATAACTACAAGACCGGGGGAAGTTGTTTTGCACAATCACTTAACAGACTGGGGACAGAAGTACCGATGGTGAAAGACCCGTATTATTTTGCCAGAGTATTCAATACAGTGCAGGATCTTATCCTAAAGGATAGAATACTGGCAGGCCATGATATATCCGCAGGAGGCATGCTTACCACACTTCTTGAAATGTGCTTTTCCAATACAAAAGGCGGCCTTGATGTTGATCTCTCAGCAATAAATGGAAAAGACCTTATCAGTATATTGTTCAGCCAGAATCCCGGAATAATAATTCAGACAGGAAATAAAGATAAAGTATCTGAATTACTTGATAAAGACGGGATCTCATACTTCCGGATTGCCAGACCTGTTCCTGAGAGATTTTTATTTATAACTAAGGGAGACCGGCAAATCAAACTTGATATTGATGAACTTCGCAATAAATGGTTCAAAACTTCTTATCTTCTTGATCGCCGACAGTCAGGCAATAACCTGGCAAAAGAACGATTTGATAACTATGCCGGAAATGAGCTATGTTTCGTTCTGGGCAATTTTAAGGGTACTTTTAAATCGCTGGGAATATCACCTGTAAAGCAGATAAAGGGTCAGACAAGAGCTGCAATAATAAGAGAAAAAGGAGTCAATGGTGACAGAGAAATGGCTTATGCCCTGTTTCTCGCAGGTTTTGATGTGAAAGACGTTCACATGACTGATCTTGTCTCTGGAAAAGAGTCTCTGGAAGATATTAATATGATAGTCTTCGTAGGAGGTTTCTCCAATTCCGATGTACTTGGGTCAGCTAAAGGGTGGGCAGGTGCTTTTATGTATAATCCTAAAGCAAAAAGTGCACTTAACAAATTCTACAAAAGGGATGACACTCTTTCACTGGGAGTCTGTAACGGTTGTCAGCTCATGGCTGAACTGGGGCTTATCTATCCGGAACATGATGAAAAACCAAAATTGCTTCATAACAAATCACAGAAATTTGAATCATCTTTTCTGGGTGTAAAAATACTGAAGAGTAATTCAGTCATGCTGGGCAACATGGCCGGAATGGAGCTGGGTATATGGATAGCACATGCCGAAGGACGCTTCAGGCTGCCGTATTCTGAAGAAAGATATAATATCCCGTTAAAGTATTCCGGACACACTTATCCGGCTAATCCAAACGGATCTGATCATAATATTGCAGCACTATGTTCATCTGATGGTCGTCATCTGGCTATGATGCCACATCTGGAACGATCATTTTTCCCATGGCAATGCGGATACTACCCTCACGACAGGAAAAAAGATGATGTAACGCCCTGGATAAAAGCCTTTGTTAATGCCAGAGAATGGATTGAGAACAGATAATAATGAATATCCTTAAAACAATGCTTTTAATTCCTGTTTTCAGGAGTAAATGACAGCGACAGCACCTTTGATATATCACTGTCTGACGTACCGGAAGCAGTGTAGTTAACAGGCAAGATCTTTTCACTGATAATCTGCACATTATATTTGCCAGTATCCTGTATGTACATTGTCCCTAAATAGGAATCACATCTGTAATAAGGATATGACACTTCCTTGGAATCAAGTACTATCCTGTCGCAATCGGGATAACCCTCTAACCTGTTATCCTGAACACTAACCAGAACATTGTTTTTATATCTTAGATTGGTGGTGTCTTTCGTTGCACTTGACAGCCATACATTATACCTTCCCGCTTTTGTAACAACGACACTCCATTCTGCAGTGTTACCCGAAGGATTCACCACATCGCTGTAACAATCGGCTTTTTCAAGATTCAACGATATAGTCCCATCCTCCAATTGTAAAATATCATTGGTTTTTCTCTCAGTGTTATCATAGGTATTTGAGGAATTACCACATGAATAAAGTAAGCTTAAGCTTATGAATATTGCTGTCCACACAAATGTTGTTCTTGTCATTATATTTGATTGATTATTTTGGTTTCATTCGCAAATTATTTATTATTTCACTGACCGAATGGAACTTACATGAATTAAACAATGATTTTCTTTTTTGACATACTGCTCATATAAGTTTCATTTATATAACGTAACAAATAACATTCCATTGTATACTTTTTTTATTAAAATAATATCAAATATTTCAATTAAAAAATGAAGATATGGTGAAGAGCAGCAGTTTTTTGACCAACATCAGTATTTAACAGGTTACATGTATGTTACTTATGTCTACTCTGAAATATCCACAGGTTCCTTCAGTGAGATAACTTTTGAGTAATTTTTTTTGTCAGGATGGGAAAGAATAATTGCTTCAGCTACTATTTCTGCAATATCAGCAACTGGTGTTTCTGTAACCGGAGAAAATGTTTTCTTACAAAGGGGGCATGCAGTTGCAAGAATATCCGGATTATTTCTGGTAAGATCTTTTGCTGCATCACTGGCGATCTTTTTCTTTTGAGCATAGCTGATATGCATATTCCCAAGACTGCCTCCGCAGCAATATGCGTTTTCATCTTCATGTCTTGTTAACTGAAGTCGGCCTACATGCTTCAATACCTCTTTAGGTTCAGCATAAACACCTGATCTTCTTCCAAGTTCGCAGGGAGAATGATATGTAATTTTTTTTCTGAGGAAACGTAGTCTGAGGACATCTTCATTAATAAGGGAATTTATGAATTGTGAATGATGGTATACATCAATATTCAGGTAGTAACTCTCCCTGAAAACTTTATAGCATATAGGACAGGATGTAACGAGTATATTTGCTCCTGATTGCTTAATTATCTTTGAATTATAATTAATAAGTTCTCTTGCTTGCTTGTATTTCCCGGCCAGCATCAGGGGACGTCCGCAACATACTCCTCCTTCTTCATCCATGAAGTTGTAATTGACTCCTGCTGCATCAAGAATTTTTATCATTGATTTTTTTATTGCAGGAGTCAGATGAGTCATACATCCTGCGAAATACAATACCTCAGCTTTGGTTGTTTTTACTGCAGGCAGCCAGCCATAAACGAGGCTGCCATTTGTTTTTGGTACAGGTATCTTAACATGTGAAGGGAAATATTTCTCAAAGAATCCGTTGTCACCAGATTTTGTTTCCGGTTCTCTTCTCATTATCATCCTGATAGGTGTAAGTTCTATTCCGACGGGGCAGTTTTGATCACAACGTCCGCACATCAAACAATTATTGGCAATATCCTTTACATCTTCATTATTTCGTATTCCTTTCAGGAGGTAGGCTGACTGGATATCAGTGATACCGGTTGATAAATTTAACTGGCAGGTATCGATACATATGCCGCAAGATGAACAGGAATAAGTTTGTATTTCAGTAAAAGCCCCATAATGATCTCCCGTTCTTATTCCTGAGTTTCTTGCGAAAATCAGAAATAATTCAGTAGGAATATGCATGTATCTTGTAAGGGGGAGCAGGATAAAAAATGTTCCCAGAGAAATAGAGTATAGCCACCAGAAAGGATACGCCAGTTCATTAACGGGGAGGAAGGATGCAAAGACAGATCCCAAAGATCCTGTAAGGAAGCTTCCAGTATCATAAGCAGCACTGGTAAAACTTTCAGCCAGGAGTCTGCTTGGAAAAATCAACCATAGTGAAGTAAGGGCAACTTTATCGAGTGTTTTCAACCTTGTTGTTTTTTTCATCCCTACTACGCGTGAAGAAAACCTCTTTATGACAGCAAGCAGAAGTCCGGACAGGATAAAAGCAAGTAAAAAATCCATAATAAAAGCATAAAAGGCTTCTATGCCGTTTCTGCCGTGCTCGGGATTAAAGAACTTAAAAAAGATAGCTTTGTAAGGAGGATTGAGATGTCTTGTTCCGAAGATATCAGCTTCAATTGTTCCAAAAAGAATTAGTAAAAACCATCCGAATGCAAGACTCATGTGCATATATCCAAGACGGAAATTAGATTTCAGTATTTTCCTGTGAATAAGGCTCTCCATGAAAATCTCTTTCAGACTTTTAGCAAACGGTCTTCCAAAAAAGCCGCGTTGTAAGCGTAGCTTATCAGCCCGTGAAAGATCACGGAACCAAAGTACACACCTGACAACAGCATATATCAGAATGAAATAAAGACCTATATTGAATGGTATGACAAAGGGATCAAACTGCATGTTGTTTTTTGTTTTTGAAAGCTTCCTGTGCCAATGCAATAACATTCCGGGTGTTCACCCCTCTTGGGCAAACAAGGATGCATTTACCACAAAGCATACAATTGAATATTTTTTCCTTTACTTCCTCGTTTTCACCCCGCTTTAAAAGTATCTGTAGTTCTCTCAGGCTAAATCCTATATAATTACCTGAAGTACATGTTGCTGAACAACAACCGCATTCAATACACCATCTAAAAGAAGGTTCATTGTCATGAATAAAATCTGCAATGCTTCTATCGTTGGCATCATAGTCTATCCTGCGGGCTTTTAACAGTGTAAATCCGAAATTACTCATATTAATTACTTCTATCATTCAGATAATCTATCACATCAATAACAGCTGCCCTGGCATGTGATATAGTTTCTGTAATATTCATTGGAGCGGTACAGGTTCCGGCATAAAAAATCCCATTTTTATTACTTTTATTTGATCCGTAATGAAGATCTGTCGCTTTGAAGAATCTGTTCTCGCCTGTGTCAAGCTCTGCTGACAAGGCTATTTTCTGTCCGCTTTCGGCCATTTCCATACCTGCCATTAACACGAGCATATCCAGACCAATTTTCAAAGGTCTGCCTGTAAGGGTGTCTTCAACTTTTGTTATGAGCTTATTATCTATATCCTGAGAGACTTCTGAAACTTTTCCTCTTATAAAATTAACCCCATAGTCCTGCTGGGCTTCTTTGTACAATTCCTCATACAATGCCCCTCCCATACGGATATCCATATAAAAACAAAATACTTTGGCTTCAGGTATACGTTTTACAATCTCAATGGCCTGTTTCACTGCAGTGACACAACACAACTTTGAACAATAAACATTACCGACCTTTTCATCTCTTGATCCTACACAATGTACCATCCCGATTTTTGAAGGAATATTTCCATTCTGAAGTTTTATTTCATCATTACGGAACATTTTTTCCAGATCAGCAGAGCTTATAACATTATCATAAATACCATATCCATACTCTTCTTTTCTTTCGCTTCTGAAAAGATCAAAACCTGTTGAAACAACAATAGCATCTGCCTGTAATTCTTTTCCATCAGAAGTACGGACAACAAAAAAATCATTTTCTCTGACAATGTCATTAACATCTGTATCAGTAAAAAGTGAAATGCTCTTATGTCTGATAAGGTTTTCCAGGTAATTGATAACCTCCCTGCTGTCTTTTCTGTCGGGGAAAAGATGATACCAATCCCGCACGTGTCCACCTGTTTCTGCAGATCTTTCCAGTAAAGTGACAGTACAATCATGTTTTGCTAGCTGACCTGCAACTTCCATACCGGCTGTTCCCCCACCAATAACTATTACTTTATTCTTCATTTTAAACGTTTATCATATTTTCCGGCACAGGCATCTGTCTTCCATCCCTTGTTCTGTATTTATCAGCCGGATCATAGTGTATCCCCATTTTTTTTAACAAAGGTTCTGATTGAACCATATGATACTGTAATCCCAGGTCCCATGGATTATATCCTAAAACGAGGCCTGCCAGCTCTTCATATGTGAGAACCGGTATTGATTCTCCATTATCACCATATACTGTACCATTCATCTCTTTTATAGTATATTGCCATTTATCCATGAACATAGTACACCCAGGGCAGTTTGTCAGGACCATATCAGGTTTATATGGTTTCATGGAGTCAAATTTTTTTACAGTATTTGATAAGGAATATCCCCTGTTAGCCTGAACCAGATATTGTCTGAATCCAAAACCACAACAATGTCTCCTTTCCGGATAATCTATAACTTTCCCTCCCCAGGCTTCTATCATACCTCCCAGCACATTAGGAAATTCTGCTCCTCCGACACCATACTTTGGAAAAATTTTAGCATAGTGGCATCCAACATGTTCTACAATATTCAGTGGTTTACCGGTCTTATGATTAATAAGTAAATATTTTGCTTTTTCAGCTATCTCATTCCGGAATTTATAAATCAGGTCACTTGTATGAGCCATATTCAAAGGAAGGTCGAATTCTCTGCCTGTTGCTCTTCGAAGATAGTCTCTTGTTTTTTCGAGCTCTTCGGGAAAGTGCTTCCATGTTTCAAGTATCTCGGTATAAACACCAAAAGATGTTACACAGGAAATTACAATATTTTTATAACCCGCCTCTTTCATCAGGGCATAATGACGTGCAATAACTGTCATAATTGTTGAGAAGGGCACAACGTCAGCGTGATATCCAATTCCTGTACATGTTGTATGTGAAGGATTCTCCAGCACATCTTTTCTAAGATCATCTCTAAGAAACTTAAGGAAGAATTGTTCTGAACCCGGAAAAAAACTTTGGCGGATACAGGATCTTACATAGAAATAATGATCATCTGCTATTTCTTTATTATATTCTGACCAAATTCTTTTTTTCCCTTCTGTTTGCATAGTACAGTTTTATAACTAATGGGTATGTTTCTTTTTATTTGCTGTAAATACTTCATTGAAATATTCATTTTTAATACCCTCATTTTCAAATTGAAGCCCCATTTCTTCTGCTTTCTTTCTTGAATGGCTTTCTATTGTATCAAACAAGTCAGTTCCTCCGGTAACCTCAAAAATATTTATAAGTTCCTGCCTCACATTATCTGGTATTTTTCTCAGAGGACCTTCACCAAGTTCATCAACATGTCCTCCAAAACGTTCATAAACATCGTTTGTATTTTTAAGAATGTACTCCCAAATTGGACCTTGCTCCCGATGCATCTCAGGACTTACCGCATATGATGCAACACAGTAACCATACTTCAATATATTTTCTCCCACTGTACGCTTTATTGCAAACTGTTGTCTGCCTTTTTCAGACTCAGTAAAAAATCCCAGCTTCATTGAGAGGGTACGCAAAGACATTACCACGAGGGCAGGTGTATTACCTCTGGGACATCTTGTCTTACACGACATACATTCTCCACAATACCAGATTGTTTCTGACTTTAGTAATCCCTCTATTTCTTCATTATTTCCTGACTGGACCAATTCAACAATTTTCCGGGGATCGTAGTCATAAAACTCAGCTGCAGGGCAAATAGCAGTACAAACCCCACAATTCATACAGGCTTTAAGTCCTTCTTTAAACCTTACATCCTGCTTTAGCATTGAAAAGTAATCACCCATTGCAGTAATATGTCTTTTTCTTCAATAGCACAAAATTATCTTTAACAAACCTAAGCTGGAAGAAGCTTAAAACCTATTTTATACGGGGTATTTATACTCATCAGAAGTATTAAAATTAAAACAGAAAATCATTTTATATTTTGAACGGAAAATTGCATTTAACAATTTCTCCTGCTGAGTTACTGCTTTTCTTAGTTTTCTGTTATTCTGTGATTTCAATAGTTATTTCTGAAATAGCAACAAAATTAATACATTTAAGCGATCAAAACTACTGATATGTCTCAAGATGAAGCTTTAAATCAGCTGTATGAAAGGTATCCCTGTCTTTCATCAATAAAAGAAATGATTGCTGAAGCAGCCGGCATGATAATCAATTGTTACAGTCATAATGGCAAATTACTTATTTGCGGTAACGGAGGCAGTTGCTCGGATGCTGAACATATGGTTGCTGAATTGATGAAAAGTTTTGAAATTAAACGAAATCTGGAGCCTGGCTTCAAAAACCACTTAAGAGAGATATCCGGCAGCAGGGGTGACTATCTTGCAGAAAATCTGGAACATGGATTAGCAGCTATTGCACTAACTTCTCATTCATCACTTATTACAGCTATAAGTAACGATATGGATCCTGCTCTTATTTACGCACAGCAGATACTTGCCTACGCTTCGGAGAATGATATATTAATTGGAATAAGTACTTCTGGAAACTCTCAGAATATTATAGATGCCTGTATTGCGGCAAGGGCTATGAACATTAAAATCATTGGGATAACAGGATCCACAGGTGGTAAAATGAAAGCTCACTGTGATCTGGTAATCAGTGTGCCTTCATCAGACACTGCGTTTATTCAGGAACTCCACAGGCCAATAATACACACCTTATGTCGTATTGTTGAGAACCATTTCTACGGTTTTCTATAAGTATATATCTGATCTGGTTATCAATAAAATAAGAAAATTCATGTCCGATTTAGAAAGGTATTTCGGTTCTTTCCGTGAAAACATCATTGGCTCAGATGCCGATATAGAAACTCCCTACGGCAGGAAGCGCCTTGTATATGCCGACTGGATAGCCAGTGGAAGATTATATGGTCCTATTGAAAAACGACTGTCTGAAGATATTGGTCCTATGGTTGGCAATACTCATTCCGAGTCTTCATCAACAGGTCTGGCAATGACTAAGGCCTATCATCTTTCACAGAAGATAGTCAAAAGCCATGTCAATGCCGGAGAGGATGACCTTCTGCTTTTCACCGGGACAGGTATGACATCTGCTGTAGCTAAGCTTCAGAGGATACTGGGATTAAAGGTACCCGAGCATGCCCTGTCCTACTGTGCTTTAAGTAAAGGTAATTATACCAAATGCAGAGATATACCAAATAAAAACCGTCCGGTTATCTTTCTTACACATACTGAGCACCATTCAAATCACACCTCCTGGTTTGAAACCATGGCAGATGTTGTTGTGCTTGAACCAGCCTCTGATCTTACAGTCAATCCTGACACACTGAGAAAAGAGATAGTAAAGTACAAGAACCGCCCTCTCCTTATTGGCTCATTTTCTGCCTGTTCCAATGTTACCGGTTATTTTCCTCCCTATTATGAACTTGCAGCAATAATGCATGAATACAATGGATATTGTTTTGTAGATTTTGCAGCTTCTTCTCCCTATGTCAAAATAGATATGCATCCGGGAAATGAACTTTGCCATCTTGATGCAATTTTCTTTTCTCCACATAAATTTCTGGGAGGACCCGGAAGTGCCGGAGTACTTATCTTCAATAGGAAATTATATAAGAATCAGATACCCGATACACCCGGTGGGGGCACTGTGAAATGGACAAACAGATGGGGCGGATACAGTTATATCAGTGACATTGAGGCAAAAGAAGACGGAGGTACTCCAGGTTTTCTGCAGGGTATAAAGGCAGCCCTGGCTGTAACCCTGAAAGAGAAAATGGGGGTTGATAAAATTGGTAAAAGAGAGAAAGAACTCACTGAAATAACATTCAATGAGCTTGAAAAAATAAAAGAATTACATATTCTGGCAGCTAATATAAAAAACAGACTGGGAGTTTTTTCCTTTTATGTTGATAACATACACCATAATCTTTTTACAAAACTGTTAAATGACAGGTTCGGCATACAGGTAAGAGGGGGGTGTTCGTGTGCCGGTACATACGGTCATTTTCTTCTTGATGTAGGCATTAACCTTTCCAAAGAAATAACCAAAATGATTGAGGCAGGTGATCTTTCTCTTAAACCCGGCTGGATACGTTTATCATTGCATCCCACAATGACAGATAATGAATTGCTCTTTATCATTGGAGCAATCAAAGATATAATAAAAAATGCCGGTGAATGGGCTGGCGATTACATTTATGACAACCATACAAATGAGTTTCATCACCGTACGTTTCAGGAAAAGATGAAATCATCGTATTATCACTGGTTTATTCTTGACAAATAATACTATAATATCAATATTCTGAAGCCCAATATATTCACCAGCTTCTGACCAGGACGGAATATTTTACGTGCCACAGGCCATACTTTGGAAAGGTATTTGTCCTGTTCCTCTCTTATAAGTACCATCAATTCATCAAGTGCCGGATCAGACGATTTCTTTTTATATTTATAGTTCAAACAAAGAATTAACTGCGACATATCGTTGTATTTCCCAAGGTTACGGGTAAGATCATCAAGCTTTTTCTCCAGTGATCTGACAGCAGGCGGATTAAGAGGACGAAAAAAACAGAGCTGATATAATAAATCTTTTGCCCTTTTTCTAAAAGTATGAACCTTCTCCGGTTTAGTATTATTCCTGCATGAAAGATAACTATCAACAACAAGATTAAAGCTTTTTTCAAGCTCAGTAACCAGAATTTTTGGCTCCATATCATTCATATTCTGAAACCTGAGCCTGAAACCTGCCTTGTTAAGATTATCGTCGATAATCTTTATTTCATTTAAAACCTCCTGCGAGGATGTTTGTTTATTGCTTGCTTTCTGTAATAATCTATCAATATCTTTTCTGTCAGTGAGGTTTGAAAAAATTCCGGGATATTTTTTTTTCAGATTTTTTAGTATTTTCCTGTGGACCGAATTATCTCTCCATGAACTGGTCCTCTGACCTATTTCCCTGTATGTTTCATATTGCCGTTTATAGAAGTCATCCTCAAGCTGTCCTGATATAATTTTCATAACGGCCCTTGATTTTTTCATATACACCCTTATATCGTGAACTTCTTTAGTTCCGGGGGCCGGAGTTTGTAACAGTGATAACCGAGATTCCTTTATGTATGCTGTTAATTCAGGTTTTATTTCTTTGAGTTTAACATAATCATCTCCCATCAGTTAAAATATTATTATGAACATAAAATATACAACAATGTATTATACAAAACAATATTTTAAAAGATAATATGATAAATGATCGTTGTCAGTAATTATTTCGGAGGTTACTTTAAGCTATGTGCGAAACAAATGTATTCTTCATTTTTATACGCTTTTATTTTCTGTTTTTATGTTTAGTTCTGAAATAGCAAAAAATTCACGGTTCATTCTGTATGGAAATTATTTCTGATATCCTCAATTTCAGGACACCTTATCAGGGAGGGTTATAGACATATTGATCATCACTTCGTATAATTTTATGGTACAGGAAAATAAAGGTTAGTCGTAGGAAACCGAAAAGAAAAAAGTAAATTTGCTTATCACAAAAACCTGAAATTCATAATATGGCAAAAATGAACAATGGGATGAAGATCGGTATCCTGACAGCCGGGGGTGATTGCCCGGGTATTAATGCTGCGATACGAGGTGTAGGCAAAACAGCAATTGTAAAATACGGGATGCATCTTGTTGGAATAAGTGATGGTTTCACAGGTCTCATCCACAAAGAATATACGGAACTTACTGAGAGAGACTTATCGGGCATACTAACAGTTGGAGGGACTATACTGGGAACATCAAGAGAGAAACCTTTCAAAGAGGCAAGAAAGAAAAAGAATGAGATCAGAAAACCTGATCTGATAAGAGAACACTATGAGCAGATGGGTTTGGATTGTCTTGTCTGCATTGGTGGAAACGGTACTCTGAAGACTGCCAATCTTCTGTCACAGGAGGGATTAAATGTTATAGGTATTCCCAAAACTATTGACAATGATGTGTGGGGCACGGACATGACTTTTGGTTTCGATTCAGCGGTTAATATAGCTGCAGAAGCTATTGACAGGCTTCATTCAACTGCTAATTCGCATAAAAGGATTATGATCATAGAAGTGATGGGGCACCATGCCGGCTGGATAGCTCTTTATGCAGGTATTGCGGGGGGTGGTGATGTTATACTCATACCGGAAATACCCTACAAGGAAGAAAAAATTGCAGAGTATCTTATGCATCGTGTCGAACAGAACAAACCATATTCCATTGTAGTTGTTGCAGAAGGGATAAAAAATCCGGGTAAAGAGAGGTCTGTAGCACAATATATCAGTAACAGGATATACGAGATGACTAATCTGGAAACGCGTGAGACTGTACTGGGATACATACAAAGAGGGGGCAGTCCCTCTCCTATGGACCGTGTACTGGCTACAAGATACGGAACAGCAGCAGCAGATCTGATAGCAGATCATGATTTCGGGAAGATGGTATCTCTGAAAAACAATAAGATAATTGCCGTTCCGCTTAAAGAAATAGCAGGTAAGCTAAGACTTGTTGACCCTGAAGACCCTATGGTACTACATTCGATCAATATGGGCAACTGTTTTGGCTCATAACCCTAATGCAAACGTATCATTATTTATACCTGAGGTATGAAAAAGATCATTTTCATAAGACATGGCAGAGCTGAAGACGGTTCTTCAGGCCTAAACGATTTTGACAGATCACTTACAACCAAAGGCAAACTGATCACGAAAGAAATGGCTCTTCGGTTAAGAGGCAAAGAGAAAGGCCCCGGATTGTTGATCACAAGTCCTGCCTTCCGCGCCCTTGAAACAGCTATACTTATTGCCGTTGAGTTCGGAATAAAACCCGAGAAAATACTGCTTGACAGTAACCTGTACTTTCAGGCAGGAA
Source organism: Bacteroidota bacterium (assembly GCA_012729475.1). Taxonomy (GTDB): domain Bacteria; phylum Bacteroidota; class Bacteroidia; order Bacteroidales; family VadinHA17; genus LD21. The sequence continues at coordinate 5,689 of JAAYDB010000016.1, read as the reverse complement.
TAAAATATCTGATGGAGATGCTAAATACTATTCCTTATGACATTGAGACAATAACCCTTATCGGTCACAATCCCTCATTCACTGAAATGGCTGACAGACTATGCATTGAGGGCTGTGAATTTCTAACCAAAACCAGTATAGTCGGTATCTCATTCAAAGTATCATCATGGGAGGAAATAAAACCAGGTACAGGTAAAAAGGAATACTTTCTAAAACCAGAAAAATGAAATGAGTAAGAGATATATACCAAAGGAAATCAGTTGGTTGTCATTTAACGAAAGGGTCTTACAGGAAGCTGAAAACAAGGATGTCCCTCTCATTGAACGCTTTAAATTTCTTGGTATCTACTCCAATAACCTTGACGAATATTTCAGGGTAAGGGTCGCTACCTTAAAGAGACTCTCAAAACTGGATTTAAAATCAAGAGATCTGCTTGGCTATCCTCCAAAAACCACTTTGAAAAAAATACAGGAAATTGTTCTTCTTCAGAACACTAAATTTGAAAAGATATATAAATCTCTTATCCATGAACTGGCAAAACAAAATATCCATTTTATCGATGAGAAACAGCTGAATCAGGAACAGTCTGAATTTGTAAGATCCTATTTCCATTCAGAAGTAAGAACAAGACTGATGCCCTATCTGATAGAAAAAGATACAGAAATGCCTAACCTGACAGATGATGCTATCTATCTTGCTATTATTCTGAATAAAAAACAAAGCGGTAAAAAGAAATATGCTCTCGTTGAAATACCTGCCAATATACTGCCACGTTTTATTGTACTGCCTGAGACAGAGGAAGGACGATTCATTATTTATCTGGATGATATAATCCGTTTTGGACTTAAAGATATCTTCTTCATATTTGATTTTGATGAGTTTTCTGCCTATACTATTAAACTAACCAAAGATGCCGAGCTGGAAATAACCGATGATATTTCAGAAAGCTATATTGAAAAGATATCCCGCAGTCTTAACCAAAGGAAATGGGGTTCACCTGTGAGATTTGTATACGACAGGGATATCCCTGAAGATCTGCTGAAAATTCTTACCAGGAAATTTGAATTCGGCCCGGATGATGTCATCATACCGGCTGACAGATACCATAATCTGAAAGATCTGATAAAGATACCTTATCTCGGAAAAAGCAAATTCTATTACGACCCACTCGTCTCCCTGCCTCACAAGGATATAATCCCTGGCAAAAGTATTTTGTCGGCAATGAAGAAAAAGGACATTATGCTCTTCTTTCCTTATCATCCCTTCGATTATCTCATTGATCTTCTTCGTGAAGCCTCTATCGATCCCTATGTGACTTCAATACAGATAACCCTCTATCGGCTGGCACGTAATTCCAGTGTTGTCAATGCCCTTCTCAATGCTGTAAGAAATGGAAAAAGTGTTACGACAGTAGTGGAACTTCAGGCAAGGTTTGATGAAGAAGCAAATATCCTGTGGGGAAATAAACTCATGGAAGCCGGAGTAAAAGTAATATATGGTGTTCCAGGATTAAAAGTGCATGCAAAACTGCTTCTTATAACAAGAGTTGTAAACAATATTACTACTCAAAGATATGCAGCCGTAGGAACAGGTAATTTCAATGAAGACACAGCAAAAATTTATACAGATCACCTCCTGCTTACTACAAATATCAAAATTACCAACGAAGTTTTTAAAGTATTTAACTTCTTTAATGCCAATTATAAAAAGGATAATTTTTACCATCTCATCCTCTCCCCTTTTTCATTAAGAAATAAGATCACACTTCTGATTGACAATGAAATAAAAAATGCAAGAAACGGAAGTAAAGCCTATATATATTTAAAACTGAACAATCTTACCGATTACGAGATTATTGACAAACTTTATGAAGCCAGTATGGCCGGTGTAAATGTAAAGCTGATAATAAGAGGAATGATGTCACTTATTACCGGGAAAAAAGATACAAGTGACAATATAAAAGGGATTGGTATTGTTGACAGGTTCCTTGAACACACAAGATTCATGATATTTTGTAACGGCGGGCATGAAGAGTGTTATATTACATCAGCTGATCTGATGACCCGTAATGTTGACCGCAGGATAGAAGTGACCTGTCCCGTTTTTGACAGGACAATAAAAAATGAACTAAAAGAGATCTTTCAGATACAATGGAATGATAATGTAAAGGCCCGCAAATTAGATGCAAATCTTTCCAACAAGTTCATTAAACAGGGTAAAAAAGCATACAGGTCGCAGGTCGAAGTCTTTAATTACCTTAAAAAGATTCATGAAAAGTAATCAAAGGATAAGTGTTGTTTAATATTCCTAAACAGAACTTTTTGCCCATGAATTATAATTTTATCTATCTTAAAGCTGATATAACTATAGTCAATCCATAAAATAAAACCGTATTTCAGTATGAAAATAAAAAATGACCCTATCAAGGTACTGATTAACAGTGTTTTTCTTTTATTATCACTCGTTTTGATTGTCAGCTCATGTACAAGTGGAGGAGCAATAGAAATATCTTCCGACACTGACAATAACCCCTTAATAAAATTGAATAATCCTTTCGGTAATTCTGTTTCTGTTTTCTCTCCGTCTACTGCCACAGGGAGCATTGGCATTGAAACAGATGGGGTTACAGAATGGATAAAAGGACTTCCTGAGAAGAAAAAAGTTGACAGACAAACAACAGAGTATATCTGGACTTTAAGTCAGGGGCAGCAGTTTATATTATCTGTCACAAAAAATACAGACGTATATGATCTGAATCTAAGGGTTAAGGATCTGGATTATGCCATTTTCCATTTGAATATAAATTCATCTCCTGATGAGTATTTTACTGGGATCTTTGAAAGAGTAGTAGACGGCAATCAAAGGTTATCATGGAGAGAAGATATCACTACTGCTTTAAATCTGAGAGGTGAAAGGGCTTCGATGAAGCTTATGCCTACCACATCAGCATATTGTCCATTTTATATTTCTTCTGAGAATTATTCCTTTTTTGTGCATGGGACATGGCCCGGGGTTTTTGATTTCTGTAAAGAATATAATGATGCTGTGATGGTTGCATTTGAAGGTCCGGAACTTAAAATAAGTGTCAGAGTTGCAGAAACACCCAAAGAACTTGTTCAGGCCCATTCACTTGAGACAGGGCCAACCTTTCTTCCTCCTGACTGGGCTCTCGGACCATGGAGATGGAGAGACGAACATTTCAATAATACCACATATTATGACGGCACCGGAGTAAAATCTCCTTACAATTCTGATCTCACGGAAGATATTCTGCTGATGAAGCACTACGATATACCCGCTACTGCATATTGGATAGACAGGCCATGGGCAAAAGGATACTTTGGTTATGAAGACTTTGAGTTTGACACTGTCAAGTTCCCAAAGCCTGAGTCAATGATCAAATGGGTAAATTCTCACGGTATGGAACTAATGTTATGGATTGCTCCTTTTGTGTGCGGAGATCAGGCTAAGTATGCAAAAGAAAAAGGTTATGATCTGATTGCTCTTACACCTGACAAAAGGATGCCAGGTGTTTTTCCTTTTCAGCCCACACCAGGTCAACAGCTTCCTGCTATGCAGGGTAACACGCAATCCGGCACACAACAAGGAGGAGTAACAGGTACATCTCCTCAAAGAATGAGGGTCAATATTTTCGGAGGTGCATCATCCCGGCCTGATGTAGAGGGACAGATGGAACTCATTGATTTTACAAACGAAGAGGCTTCCAAGTGGTGGGGAGAAAATGGTCCGGCTAAACTGGCAAAAATGGGAGTAAAAGGGTTTAAGCTCGATCGTGCAGACGGAGAGGTTGAACTTGATTCCCTGAATTTATTTACAGCCTCTGGGAAAACATATCGTGAAAATTATAACGACTATCCTCGTCAATTCATTAAAGCCACTTATGAAGCAGTAAAACCAGTTTTGCAGGATGACTTCATATTGTTTCCCCGTGGAATGTATACAGGAAGTTCAAAATATGGTGCTATGTGGGCCGGAGATATCAGAGGAGAGCCGCATGCTTTCCGTGCTGCCGTCATTGCTATGCAAAGATGTGCCGTTATGGGCTACCCTCTCTGGGGTTCGGATATAGGAGGTTACTGGGGACTCAACAGAGAGACCTGCATGAAATGGCTTGGATTTGGGTGTTTCTCACCATTAATGGAAGTCGGTCCAACAGAAAACAGAGGATTCTGGAATATTACAGGAACACCTTCATACGACACCGCTATGATAGCAACATGGCGGCTCTATTCCAAAACACGGATGAATCTTATCCCCTACATTAAGGAACTGGTCATTGAAGCGAATAAAGAAGGGACACCTGTTGCCAGACCTTTATTTCTCGAATATCCGGAACAGGCTGATTCATGGAAAAACTGGGAAACATATCTTCTTGGCAAAGATATTCTTGTTTCAGTGATCTGGGAAGAAGGACTATTTGAAAAAGAGGTATACCTCCCTGAAGGTGAGACCTGGATAGATGCATGGAATACTGATAATGAATATCCGGGAGGAAGCTATGTAACAGTAAAAATTAAACCTTATCAGATACCTCTTTTCATAAGAAAGGGGTCGTCTCTTAAACTTGGCGACTTAAATGAGCTATACCAGGAATCTTTTCTTATAGCCAGTAAAAAAGGGAACCTGACTGAACTGGAAGCATCAGAAGACTGGTAGATAATAAGTTTTATACGGTTTATCTTTCACACTGCGCCGACCAATTCAGTAAATCAGTGTGGTAAAAGGCAGCCGGTTTAAGATTAAATTTCTAATTAGAAAGCCAGGTAATAACTTTCTCAGAGTCTGGCTTTTCTTTTGAATAGAGGACATCAACAAGATTTCCATTCTCATCAATGAGATATTTCTGGAAATTCCATTTGACATCAGAATCCATTACTCCATTCATTTCCTTCGAGGTAAGCCATTGGTAAAGAGGATGAATATCTTTTCCCCTAACGGATATTTTTTCCATGAGTGGAAAAGTAATATTGTAGTTTTCTGTGCAGAATTGTCTTATTTCAAAAGCGGATCCGGGTTCCTGATTCAGGAAATTATTTGCCGGAAATCCTATTATGACCAATTCATCCTTATATTTTTGATATAATTCTTCAAGATCTTTATACTGGGGTGTATAGCCACATTTTGATGCAGTATTAACCACCATTACTTTTTTCCCTTTAAGTGAGGAAAGATCAAAATTTTCACCCTCAAGTGTTTTTATCTTGAAATCATAAAAATTTTTCGTCTGTGAAAATACTGTAAAGGAAACTGTCAGCATACTCACTATTAAAACCAGTTTTTTTGTTTTCATCTTTAGTAGTTTTAAATAATGTATAAACAAATAAGATCTTTACAGGTTCATTTTCCTGATCATAAATTATCACACTTATCAAAAATCATTATTATCTGATAATCAGGATATATTTATTATTATAATCATCTCATTCAGGATTAATTTCAACCGGAGCTATGAATTGTGAAAAACTCGTTATATTTTTGCGGCTCAATAAAACACTGCCGTCTGATAAATACAGTTGACAGGAAATAATCTGCCGGCAATTCATTACGGAGTATACGGGGTGTAGCGCAGCCCGGTTAGCGCATCTGGTTTGGGACCAGAGGGTCGCAGGTTCGAATCCTGCCACCCCGACAAAAAAAGCCCTTTTCGCCTCAGGCGAAAATGGCTTTT
>JAAYDB010000106.1 GCA_012729475.1 Bacteroidota bacterium | reverse complement strand
CCCTTGTCAGCACCCTGGTTAACAGTACATTGCGCAGCATGGGTATTAATATAACAGATCTCGGGCTGGCAACAACACCCACAGTAGAAATAGCTGTAACAGGAACAGGATCTTACGGAGGAATAATTATTACGGCAAGCCATAATCCCGCACAATGGAATGCACTTAAGTTATTGAATGAAAAAGGAGAATTTCTCTCTGATGATGATGGCAAGGAGATATTATCACTGGCTGAAAAAGAGGATTTTAATTTTGCAGAATATGATTCAGCCGGTTCTCTTAGCTGTGATGATACATGGAAACAGAAACATATTGATTCGGTCCTGAAGCTTGAACTGGTTGATCTAGAAGCTATAAAAAATGCCCGTTTCAGAGTGGCTGTGGATTGCGTTAATTCAGTGGGTGGCATAATAATACCCGAACTACTCAAACAGCTTGGTGTTGAGACGGTATTTGAGCTTAATACCAAGCCTGACGGCAATTTTGCCCATAATCCTGAACCTTTGCCAGAAAACCTGAGAGATATATCGAATTTGGTAATAAAAGAAAAAGCAGATCTGGGTTTTGTTGTTGATCCGGATGTCGATCGTCTGGCAATAATCTGTGAAGACGGATCAATGTTTGGAGAAGAATATACACTTGTATCAGTTGCTGATTATGTGCTTGGCCGTACGCCAGGGAATACCGTTTCCAATTTATCATCTACCAGGGCTTTGAAAGATATTACTGAGAAATATGGATGTAATTATTTTTCTTCGCCTGTGGGGGAGGTTAATGTAGTTGCAGAAATGAAGAAACAGAAGGCTGTAATAGGTGGAGAAGGCAATGGAGGGATTATTTATCCGGAATTGCACTATGGACGTGATGCCCTTGTAGGAATAGGATTATTCCTGTCGTATCTGGCGAAAAGTTCTGTTAAATGCCTGGAACTCAGGCGCCGTTATCCGGAGTATGTAATAGCCAAGAAAAAACTTTCTCTACAGCCCGGTACAGATTTCGACAAAATACTTGATATTCTCAGGGAAGAGTTTAAAGGCCGGAAGATAGACGAGAGGGACGGAATGTGGATTGAATATCCAAAGGGATGGCTTCAGGTAAGAAAATCAAATACAGAACCCATAATGAGAATTTATGCTGAAGCAGGCACACAAAATGAGGCTGATAATCTGGCAGATAGGGTAATAGCTATTGTTAAAAATACTTATTTTTAGTAAATACAGGAATAAAAACAAACCTGTGACTGTCTTTAGTTCAAAAAGGCATAAACACTTCTTTGTTAAATATTGTTAATGCAATTAAGAGAAGGAAACCTTTTAAGTACTTTTATTGCTTAATTTGAAAAACAAAAGGAGAAGAGGGAATTCAGGTCGTGAATCTTTAAGTTTTTAATACAGTAGTTTCATACCGGAAGCCCCGGATACTCATAAAAATTAAATATTTATCTGATGAAAAAGACAATTATTATTGCAGCCAGTGCAGCCGTTCTTCTGATTATTGTACTGATTGTGATCGGAAGCATATCTGCGAGGAAAGATATGGCAAACCTGTATGTTGAAGCACAAAGAGGCACATTTGATATAATTGTTACAACCACGGGAGAATTACAGGCTGAGAATTCAATAGATATTACAGGGCCGGAATTCATGATGAACAGGCGAATAAGGATTATGGATATTAAGATCACCGATCTGGTCCCGGAGGGTACAGAAGTGAAGAAAGGAGATTATATCGGATCGCTGGACAAGACAACGTTTGATAATTCACTAAAAGACGAGCTTGAGAATCTGGAGACTATTGAAAATAATCTTGAAGTCAGGATCCTTGATACAGCTGTTACTCTGAGTAACCTGAGAGATAATATTAAGAATCTGAAGTTCAGTGTTGAAGAAGCACGGATTACAGTGCAGGAATCAAAATTTGAACCTCCTACAACGCAACGCCAGGCAGAGATTTCGCTTGAAAAGGCCATACGTTCACTTGAACAGGCAGAAAGGAGTTATGAACTAAGAGTGGAACAGGCCAAATCGGATATGCGAACTATTAAAAACCAGCTGGCTGAACAGCGTCAACAGGTGAATGATCTGCAGACATTGCTTCAACAGTTTGATATTTATGCTCCTGCAGATGGTATGGTTATTTATTACAGAGACAGGACCAATGCCAAAAGGAAAATTGGTTCATCCGTCAGTCCATGGGATAATGTGGTAGCTACACTGCCTGACATGTCAAGCATGATCTCAAAAACCTATGTTAATGAGATTGATGTCAGTAAGGTTGCTGCCGGACAGAAAGTGGAAGTCATGGTAGATGCTTTCCCGGATAAAAAATACGATGGAACAGTACTAAGTGTTGCAAATATAGGAGAACAACTCCCAAATGCTGATGCCAAAGTGTTCGAAGTCATCGTTAAACTGAATGAATCAGACGAGATTCTCAGACCTTCCATGACAACAGGCAACAAGATCATAACCAATACTATTAGTGATGTGACATTCATTCCACTGGAATGTGTTCACAACACTCCTGATACTATTCCATTCGTCTATATGAAAAACCGCACAAGACAGATTGTTATGCTTGGAGAATCCAATGAAAACAATGTTGTTATAGAGAAAGGACTGGAGCCCGGAGACAAGATGTATTTAAATACTCCTGAAGAACCTGAGAAATTTACCAAATTGTCAGGCGAAGACTTTATCGTTGAGATAAGAGAAAAAGAAAGAATAAAGAAAGAGGCAGAAAAGAGAGCCAATGAAGCAGTAGAGAGAAACTTCAGGGGTGCAGCAGGCGGGATGACCGGCATGCCTCGCGGAATGGGTGGCGGCGGAGGTATGAGAGGAGACTTCCCGGGAGGAGCCCCCGGAGAAACAATGGATTCTGCTGCTATCAGAAGATTCATGGAAATGAGAGCTAATATGCCACAGGGACAGATGCCCATACCAGATACCTCTGCCATACGGACTCAGAATCCAGGAGCACAACCGCGAAGACCACAGTAGTCTTTTAAACACAGTGGTTATAAAATTAGAAATTAAATAAGGAATATCATGTTCAAATTTATCTTCAGATATTTTCACGATATTGAGATTGCTGTGGAATCAATCATTTCCAACAAACTGAAATCGATGCTTACAGCTCTTGGAATCATTTTCGGAGTTGCAGCCGTAATAGCTATGCTTGCCATTGGGAAAGGAGCCAAACAGGAGATCATGGAGCAGATGGAAATGGTGGGAGTAAATAATATTCTTATTAATCCCATCATTCAGGATGCAGGATCCTCATCTGAAGAATCGGGAGAGAAGCAACAGAAAAAATTTTCCCGGGGCTTAAGTATGCTCGATGTGGAAGCAATCAGGGAAACCCTCCCTTCAGTAAAAAGAATAAGCCCCGAAATATCCTTTAATTCAACAGCTATGATGAATGGAGTCAGGTATTCTGCCAAGCTGGTGGGTGTTGCAAATGATTATTTCCACCTATATAACCTCCCTTTGGTTTCGGGTGCATTCTTCAACGATTATCAGGCCGAGCAAGGAATACCTGTCTGTATTATAGGAGCAAATATAAGAGCGAAATTCTTTAGCAAAGTTGATCCTATTGGTCAGTATGTAAAATTTGACGGAATATGGCTGAAAGTTATCGGAGTTCTTCAGAAAACAACAGTCAGTCTTACCGGTTTTGAGGAAAAGGGTGTTAATGTATATAATGATAATATTTATATACCTATACAAACGATGCTCTCAAGGTATCAGAACAGGGCTCTTGTGAATACGAAACTTGTATCTGAAGCCTCTGCAAATTTGATCGTCATGGGAGGTGGTGGCCCGGGAGCAAGAGGACGTATCATCGTCAGTAGTTCAGATGCAGGCTCTAATGTAGAGACTAACTATAATCAGCTCGACAGGATCGTTGTTCAGGTTGATGAGACTGAACAGATCAGCTCCTCAACAGAAGTGTTGAGCCGTATGTTGACAAGACGACATTCCAATGTAAAAGATTTTGAAATTACTGTCCCTGAATTACTGCTAAAACAACAACAGCGAACAAAAGATATATTTAATATTGTTCTCGGCGCTATTGCAAGTATATCTCTTATTGTCGGAGGTATTGGTATTATGAATATTATGTTTGCCTCTGTAATGGAGAGAATAAAAGAAATAGGGACAAGAATGGCTATCGGTGCAAAAAAGATGGATATCGTTGTTCAGTTCCTTTCTGAAGCCGTGCTAATAAGTCTTTCCGGTGGCTTTATCGGAATATTTCTCGGGGTAATAATGGCTAAACTGATTGAACAGATTGCAGGAATAATGACTGTTGTTTCATTTTTTTCCATCTTTATTTCTTTCGGAGTATCTGCAGCAGTTGGAGTTATATTCGGTTATTCCCCCGCTAAAAGGGCATCAGAAAAAGATCCTATAGAATCATTAAGATATGAATAAAACATTAAAAATGAAGAAATTAATTGTCTTTTCAATAGTTCTGACATTTCTTTTTACAGTACAGATAACATCGGCTCAGGAATTAAAACGACTTACTCTTGATGATGTTATAAGATTGTCTGAAGAGCAGTCGCCAAATGCTCTTATGGCCAGACACAGGTTCAGAGCCAGTTACTGGCAGTACAGGACCTTTGTTGCTCAATACCGTCCCTCTCTTACCCTCTCAGGAACAACTCCTGATTACACTACTGCTTATTCCAGAGTATGGGATTCAGGTACAAATCAGTGGAGATACATATCTTCTAATATATTGCAAAATATTGGATCATTGTCACTTACGCAAAATATCGGCTTTACCGGGGGAACAATTTCGCTCCAGTCGGATCTGACTCTTGAAAATGACTTTGAAGACAATACGAATAATTACATCACTGCTCCAATTAGTATTCGGTTTGTCCAACCTCTTTTCAGATACAATTCTCTCAAATGGGAAAAGAGAATTGCCCCTCTGGAATATGAGGAAGCAAAGAAAAATTATCTGATGAGTATTGAAAACGTACACCTTCAGGCCGTCCAGTACTTTTTCTCCCTTGCCCTTGCACAGATAAACAAGCAGATAGCCGAGCTTAATTACAGCAATGCTGATACCTTGTGGAAGATGTCCCAGGGACGATATAATCTTGGGACAATAGCTGAAGATGAAATGCTGGAAATGCAGCTTTCCTGGCTCAACACCGAGATAGCCAGAAAAGAAGCTGATATGAATTTGCGTGACAGGGAAATCAGATTACGTTCTTTTCTTGGATTTAACGAGAATGTCAAAGTAGAACTCATTCTTCCGTCGGAGATACCTGATTTACAGGTTGATCCTCAGGAGGTTCTGGAATTGGCTCATATTAACAATCCCGAAATGATTTCTCAGCAGCTCACTCTGCTTAATGCCCAGAGTAGTGTTGCCCAGGCGAAAGCTGAAAAAGGGTTGAATGCAAATTTAACTGCATCATTCGGTACCCGTGATCAGGATCCTATTTTTCGTCAGGCTTATCAGGATGCAAACCAGCAGCAAACAATACGGCTGGGAATTTCTATACCTATTCTTGACTGGGGTCTTGGACGCGGAAGATACCAAATGGCACGATCAAGCCTTCAGTTAGCGCAGGTTACATTCCAACAACAAAGATCGGATTTTGATGCAAACCTTATCCTCGATGTGGAACAATTCAATCTTCAGGCAGAACAGGTTCTTACTGCTGCCAAATCTGATACCGTTGCCCAGAGAATGTTCGAAGTGGCTTACGAACGGTTCAGAATAGGGAAGATATCAGTTCTTGAACTGAATAATGCTGATACAAAGAAAGACTCTAACAGACGAGCCTATGTTCAGGCCTTACAAAACTACTGGAACTATTATTATAATATTAGAAGCCTTGCACTTTTCGATTTCGTAAGCAGAAAGCCTCTCGAAACTGATTACGACATGCTGCTCGAATAAAATTAACACAGGTTTCCTGTTATATGGGCTGGATGATTTATAATTCAGCCCTTTTTTTGTAAAAAATTTAATATATTTGCGCCTCGATAATAAAGGATCATAAATAATTACAGAGTAATATTATACGGAGATGCAGAACAAAGCAGCTATTATCATTCTAGCAATTGCATTAGCATTAGTATCAGTCTATGAACTTTCCTTTACGGCTGCAACCGCAAAAGTTAAAAAAGATGCTAAAGAATATGCAGATGGAGACCTCGTAAGGCAAAATCAATATATTGATTCAATAGCATCCCTTCCAAAAGATCAATGGAACTATCTTGGTTTTACTTTTAAGGAAGTCCAGAAAAAGGAGATCAATCTGGGTCTCGACCTTAAAGGAGGGATGAATGTGATACTTGAAGTGTCTGTGGAAGATATCATTAGAGCTCTTTCTAATTATAATACCGATCCTGTCTTTACCCAGGCTCTGGCAAGGGCGAATGAATTACAGATTCAGAATCAGTCGGATTATCTGACTCTTTTTGGCAGGGCCTTTGAGGAAATAGATCCGAATGCAAAACTTGCTGCCATATTCAATACGGTTGATCTCAGGAACAGAGTGAATTTCAATTCCACCAATGAAGAGGTTCTCGAAGTCCTTGAAGAAGAAGTCGATGGAGCTATATCAAATGCATTTAATATTCTCTCCTCCAGAATTGACAGGTTTGGTGTTGTCCAGCCCAGTATCACCCAGATGGGAACGAAAGGACGTATACTCATCCAGCTTCCGGGACAGACAGATTATCAAAGGGTCCGCGAGCTTCTTCAGGGAACAGCCAGTCTGGAATTCTGGGAGACGTATGAAAATGCTGAAGTATTAGGTTTTCTGGCTGAAGCGAATAATCTTTTGAGAGATATTGTGCTTAGTACTTCGGAACTTCCTGGTCAGACAGAAACAGATTCAGTAGTAACTGATACAACCAGGACAGGAGATGATGCTCTTCTCGATCTGATAGAGTCGGATGCCACTGCCGTAGGTGAACCTGCAACCAGAGAAGACTTCAATCGCCAGAATCCCCTTTTTGGGATACTAACACCCAGAGTGACTGCACAGGGTGAACCATTGCCATCATGTATGGTGGGTCTGGCCCTGGGAGTAGATACAGCCAGGGTAAACAGATATCTGAGCATGAATCAGATAAAGGCTCTGTTTCCCCGTGATCTGAAGTTCTACTGGAGCCAGAATCCGTATAAATACGATCCTGCACAAACAATGTACGAACTCCATGCAATTAAGATTACTACACGTGACGGAAGAGCTCCTCTTGGAGGAGATGTTATCACTTCTGCACGCCCAAGTTCAGGCGTCACAGGATCAGAGGTAATGGTTAATTTCAATATGAATACAGAAGGGGCTAAAACATGGCAGAGAATAACACGTGAAAATATTGGCCGCTGTATAGCAGTTGTTCTTGACGGTTACGTACGCTCATATCCCAGAGTTGAAAACGAGATATCAGGTGGTAGCACACAGATAACAGGCGATTTTACTCTGGATGAAGCCAATGACCTGGCAAATATACTCAGATCGGGAAAGATGCCTGCCCCTGCCAGGATAATCTCCGACACAGTGATTGGTCCTACTCTTGGAAGGGAAGCCATAGATGCCGGTCTTAAATCATTTTTACTGTCATTCGTACTGGTTCTGGTGTATATGGTATTCTATTACAGTAAGAGTGCCGGCGCTATATCCGACATAGCCCTTATGGCAAATATTTTCCTGATCATGGGTGTGACAACATCCCTCGGAGCAGTCCTTACATTACCGGGTATAGCAGGTATAGTACTGACCATGGGTATGTCAGTCGACTCAAATGTGCTTATCTATGAACGAATACGTGAGGAGCTGAGAGCAGGAAAAGGAAATAAACTGGCCATTGCTGATGGTTATAAAGGAGCCTTGTCTGCTATCCTTGATGCAAATATTACAACCCTGTTGACAGGTATTATCCTGTATGTTTTTGGAACAGGACCAATCAAGGGTTTTGCCACAACCCTCGTAATTGGTATTTTCACTTCATTATTCAGTGCTATCTTTATAACCAGATTAATATATGAATGGCTTCTTAAAAGGAATGCAAGTCTTTCATTTTCAATAAAGATAACAGCAAATATCCTTAAGGATGCAAAAGTTAATTTTATTGGAAAGAGAAAACTTTTTTACGCAATATCAATAGGTTTTATTCTTCTCGGTATAGCTTCTCTCTTTGTAAAAGGTCTTAACCAGGGTATCGAATTTACAGGAGGAAGAACCTATGTTGTCAGGTTTGATGAAAGTGTTAACACCGCAGATGTGGCGGATAAGTTGACAAATGTTTTTGGTGAAACACCTCAGGTGGTTACATACGGCAGCGATAATCAGGTTCGCATAATGACCAAATACAGGGTGGAAGAAAGTGGTGCTGACAGTGAAGTGGAATCACAGTTATACCAGGGTTTAAAAGATATTCTCGGAGCAGATGTGACAGAAGAAGAGTTTCTTTCTGATTACCGCCAGAGTTCTGAAATAGTAGGACCTGCTATAGCAAGTGATACCAAGAGAAATGCTGTCTTTGCTGTTATCATCTCTCTGGCCATAATGTTTATCTATATATTTATACGGTTTAAGAACTGGCAGTACGGACTGGGTGCTATGGCAGCTGTGGCACACGATGCCCTGATCGTCATGGGTATTTATTCTATCTTATGGGGTATTATGCCTTTTTCCATGGAAATAGACCAATCCTTTATTGCAGCAATCCTGACTGTAATAGGTTATTCCATAAATGACACTGTGGTTGTTTTTGACAGGTTGCGAGAATACCTGCCCCTGCACAGGAAACGGCCGTTCAATGAGGTTATTAACCTTGCAGTGAACAGTACACTTACCCGTACTCTGAATACGGGGATCACTTCCCTGCTGGTGTTGCTCATCATGTTCTTCTTCGGCGGCGAAACAATCAGAGGATTCCTGTTCGCAATGATTATTGGTATCATTGTCGGAACCTATTCTTCAATATTTATAGCCAGCCCACTTGTCTATGACACAACGAAAAAGAAGGGCATAAAGATTTGATGATATAAAAACAAATAAAATTACCGGGAATTCAGGCTGAAAAAGTGCTATTGAAATGAATGTCCCGGTTTTTTTACAGATCATGTTAAGAGAGTATATGATGAATCTTTAGTAACTTTGAACTTTGAAAAGAAATCTCAAAACAGGGGTTTTATGAGCGGACAGGAAATATTCGTTATTATTGTTGTAATACTATTGCTGTTCGGAGCTGATAAGCTGCCGGAATTTGCCCGTACATTCGGAAAAGGTATGCGTGACTTCAGAAAAGCAACAGATGAAATCAAAAAAGAAATAGAAAGCAACACAAACGAGTTGAGAAAGGATATTGATGACGTTACAAATACCATCAGGAAAGATGTAACTGACCTTTCTGAAAATATTACGAAAGACGTTAATGAGGTGTCTGATAATATTAAAACTAATCTTGATGATTTCTCTGAATCCGTTCAGAAAGATGTGAATGAGATTTCAGGAAATATTGAGAAAAATGTGAAGGATTTTTCTGATGAAGTTGACAAGGACACAAAGGAAATTGCTGATAATCTGAAGAAAGATACTAATGATAAGAAAAAAACATCAGGACCGGATGATAATGACGTACCTGATGACTATAAATACGATTATCCCGAAGAATAATATTGTCCGGCCTGCATTACCGGATATAATTAGTAATGAAGTGGCAGAATGTCACCATGTTAGCAGGTCTGGCAGGTTCGTGTTCTAAGAAAGAATGGCACTTCCCGGCATGATTAAAACAACAGGTATTACAAAAGCTTTCGGAAATCTCAGAGTTCTTAAAGGAATAGATCTTGAGATCAGAGAAAAGGAAGTTGTATCTATCGTGGGAGCAAGCGGAGCAGGTAAAACTACTTTATTACAGATAATAGGAACACTCGATCGTCCGGACAGCGGTAAGATATATTATAAAAAAACAGATACCAGTAAGTTAAAAGGAAAAACCCTGGCTGCTTTTCGTAATAGCAACATAGGTTTTGTCTTTCAGTTTCACCAGCTACTTCCTGAATTTACTGCTCTGGAAAATGTTTGTATCCCTGCCTATATTGCGGGAAAAAGCAAGGCTGATGCAGAATCAAGAGCGGCTGAATTACTGGGATTTTTGAATCTTACAGACCGTCTTGAACATAAACCTTCAGAATTAAGCGGAGGAGAGCAACAGCGAGTAGCTGTAGCCCGCGCTCTCATTAACAACCCTTCAGTTATTCTGGCTGATGAACCATCGGGAAACCTCGACAGCGAAAACAAAGATGAGCTGCATAAACTGTTTTTCAGACTAAGGGATACTTTCGGACAAACAATTGTTATCGTTACACATGACAGACAACTGGCAAATATGTCTGACAGAATATTGCAGATAAAAGACGGACTGATACTTTAGCAATGCCTGTTTGTTATTTTTAAGTAACAGAAAAATTCACTTTTTAAACCGGATACAACAGCTGGTGGGAAAACACCTGAACAGACCGGAAAATAATTCATATCTGTAGTTTTACAGCTTACTTCTTAAATGCTTATGAGACTGAAACTGACAGAACTTAAAGAATTTTTGGATGAAAAAGCTGATAAATATAATTGTCCCGACTTCATTGTTCATGATCCTGTAAGTATTCCCCATCAATATACTTTGAAAGAAGATATTGAAATATCAGGTTTCCTCGCGGCTACTATTGCATGGGGTAATCGTGTGATGATATGCAGAAATGCACGCCTGATGATGTCATTTATGGATAATGCACCTTACGATTTCGTAATGGGTCATAACAGTAATGATCTGAAGAGAATACATTGTGTTATTCACCGCACTTTCAATGCTGATGATTTTATTTATTTCATTAAAGCTCTACGCCATATTTATACCAGCTACAAAGGCCCGGAGAGTATTTTTTCACAATTCAAAACCAGTGATTCATTACAAACGGCTATCCACCATTTCAGAAATATTTTTTTTGAACTCCCTCATGAAAAAAGAACAGGTAAACACATCTCCGACCCGCTAAAGGGATCAGCTGCAAAGAGAATAAACATGTT
>JAAYDB010000105.1 GCA_012729475.1 Bacteroidota bacterium | reverse complement strand
TTCACCATTTCCGGTATTACTCCAACCTGTTGTGGCAATGAGTGCTTCTATCTCGAACTGGTCGGCATGGACTAATAGTCTAATCATAGATTCCATATCATCCGGCTCAATATTATTAGGAGCAATATCGGTTAGTACGACGATTCGTGGTTTTAAATTTTTTTGTTCTGGTTCTTTATTAGCATATGCTTGTGTTATAATTAAAGTTAGAGCTATTACGACTATGCTTTTAGTCTTAATTTTTCTCATTTTTTCAATCTTTACATTTATATAATGGCTTTTGTTGTATGCTTGTGTTTATTATTCAAAGTCAACATGTTATAAGTTTTAACAAATTTAATTGTTTTCTTGTTAACCTGCACAGACCTTGAGACGGAGCACGAACCGGAATGAAATGGAGCTCGGTGAAGCCAATTTATTTTTGTTTTTTGGTATTTAGGGTTGGTTTTGTAGCTCTTTGGCAAGTTTTGGTCTGAGCATATGGCTCGTGCGACTTGTCAATGTGCTTACAAATAAGGGGGGCTTTCATTTGTATAGTTTTAGTTTGCTGTAATTAATGCATCAATAGCTACTCTCCCAGAACCACGGTTAATAATACTAATAATGTGTTCACCTGAACCCAAGTTTTTTAATTCGTAAACCATCTGCTGTGGCTTCCGTTCTCCATTGGTCGATAAATCAGCCGTTCCACGAGTTTTTCCGTCAATCTGAATTTCAATTTTTCCGGCTCCTGCATCTTTTGGTGCAATAACCTTTATTATATTCCCGGTAAAGGAACAAGACCAAACATCACCAGTTAATTCGCTTATGGTTAGGTCGTTGTTGTAATCGTTGGTGCCAAGGTTACTTACCCGGAACCATCCGGGTGCTGATACTCCGGGATCGTCATCGTTAATCCAACCTTTATCATGAGTTATACGCAAAACCCGGCATCCTTCCGATAAATTCTGGTTGTCAATTCCCTGCAAAGCTTGCACCTTGTCATTAGGAGTAACGGTTAATCCATTTTCATCCTGAACAAATTCCATTGTTGCATCAGAACCTAGCAGTTCCACTTTGGAAACTTCACCCAAAGTGTTTCCACCACTACGAAGTGCATCAATGGTAATGGTACTGTCTTTCCACTCCAAAATTGTTGCATAAACATATCCATTGTTACGGGTAAACCTTACAGAATTCTCTGTACATATTTCAAACGGACGAGAACCATATACAGCTTCACCATTTGTTTTTAGCCAGGAGCCAACATCTTTGGCAACACGGATTACTTGGGCATCCAAATCACCACGATCATGTTGGGTAAGGTTAAGTAACAAAGTACCGTTGCGTGAAACATTCTCCAAAAGCAATTCAATTACTTTTTTGGAATCCATATATTTCATCCCGGTTTTGTAATGCCATTCGGCAATGCTGGTTTCGGTTTGAAACGGGTAAGCCATTATCTCAGGTTCAATATGAAATTCAGTGCTTTTAACCAAAGCACGATCCACAAAAGGCAACAATTCCGGATCATTCTGAAAACTATTGTATCGTCCACCAACAGCTTTGAGATTAATTACTACATCCATTTTCCCTTGGTTCCATTGCAATGATTTGTTATAGTAGTTTGCTATCAGTGCCGGAGCAAGAAATCCCAAACCCATATTTACTCCTAAATCATATTGAGAATTGCCTGCATGCTCATCAAAGTATATGATATCAGGATGATACTTGGTAATTGCATCATCGACACGCCACATAAACTGGTTGGCGTAGGGTGAATGTAAGGGGTCATTTTTACCATGAACTGGGCCATAAAGGTCAACCGGATCCATACCTTCCCACCATTTTCCCGTACCGTCCTTAATAGTTTGGAGCGCATCATAAGGCACACCTGCCTTTACGCCTTTTTTGTCGCTAGTGTATCGAACAGTCATAAACTGACCCCATGTACGACCTGGTGTATTATGAAACCCAATACCAAAGCGCATACCATGCTTACGGGCTATTTTTTCCCAGGTTCCAACAATGTCAACTTTTGGGCCAACATTGACAGAATTCCATTGTTGGTATTTTGAATCGTAACAATCAAAGTTATCGTGATGAACACCCATGGCCATAAAGTACCTGGCCCCCATCTCTACGTACAAATTCATTAGTTCCTCAGGGTTCCATTTATCAATTACCCAGTTGTGGCAAATGTCTTTATAGCCATAATCAGAGGGATGGCCAAAATTTTTAAGATGGAACTCATATTGTGAATTTCCCTCCATATACATACCACGCGCATACCAATCACCTTGTTCAGGCATGGATTGAGGGTCCCAGTGCGACCAGGCACCAAACTTGGCTTCGCGCCACCAGACAGGAACGGTGTATATTTTGCTAATACCTTTCCAATCTGCCGGATACTGACCTTCAGCAACTGGTAAAGCTGGTAAGTTCCAAATATCAGGGGGTAAATCCAAATCACCGTTTCCAATAATTATTTGATCAATATTAATTGCAACATCAGTACTGTCTATAGAAATATACAATTTTGCCCCCTTGGGTACCCTAATATCAATTATGGCATTAAGAAAAGAACCGGAGAGTGCCCCTGAGGAATGAATATTCACTTTTTTGGCTGGTTGGTCGTTTACATTAACGCTTAAGGTGCCCACATCTAGCGAAGCGTAGCGGATTGCTAATTTATTTGCTTCAGGTAGGTTCTTAAATTGCACCCCATCGCCCGATTTGGACAGGGTTACTAAGTACCCACCGGAAGCACTTTTATCTGATACTATTGAAGCCCCTCCAAGTAATTCAGCATTTTCTACTTCAAATATTTTTTTATCGGCCACACAAGATGAGAATAAAATAGAAAATATAAAGAACAAACGAACCATTGTTATCTTGATTTTCATAAAGAATTGAATTTTATTATTAAGATTAGGTTTATTAACCCTTACTAAACGGGAGATGAGATAAGGTAAATCACCCTTTGAGAAATTTGTCTCAGCCCATCTTTCTAAATTGTCTCTTGTTACAAGTTTCATATAATATTCAAGTCATTAGCGTTAGGGCAAAAGCAAATGTGCTGCAACTGTACCGGGTTATGGGCTGGGATGCAGCTCTTTTGATTTTGCTAAAGCGTCGGTATTTTGTCTCTCATTTTTCAGTTCATTTTGTGTCGGTCGTGTCGTCTTTTAGGGTTGCACACAACGGTAAATTGTATGAGTAGTGGCAGATTGCGTAGCACTTTCCTGTCAAACCGTTACACAGTTTAAGCGGGCTACGAATCTTGATATTTACCACAATGCCTGCCATTACTTATACAAAATGTTGTACGTTCGTGCTTTATTTTCGTGTCAATTTATTTATTTTTTCAATGAAATCCGTTTTTGAATCCGTATATGCCTCTCTGTTTTTTCTGTATCTATCAGCAAGTTTTAGTTTTAGGATTTCATATTCTTTTGCAATATCTTCATGATTTATCAAGTAATCTCTAAATCGTATTTCATCCCAATCATCTTTGTATCTGATATGTACATGAAAAGATTGTCCTTTGTATCCTTCCTTGGTATAGCCTTTTACAAAAGTTAAATGCGGTGGCGGATTGTTAAGAGGCTCGTTGATATGATAATTAAGCGATTTAAAAATATTTTTCATTTTTGGGATATCAATCTGCTCTGAAACTTGAAATAAAATATCAATTGTTGGTTTTGCCTTTAATCCTGGAATTGCTGTACTACCTATATGGTCAATACTTATAATCTCTGACTTAGCAAAGTTGTCAGTTATTAATTGTTTTTCCGCCTCATACAATTCAATCCATTTATCAGTATAATTTTGAATTACAATTGGAAATAATTGTCCAAGTTCATTTATTGTCATCTCATGTAATTCTTTTGAAGAAGTCGAATTATAACTCTGCTCCTTTGTCATTGTTATCATATAAATTAACAAATCACATTGGTTTCAAATTACTATTAAGTCTTTCAATAATCTTTTCTAACCGGACTTGACGGGTTTTGTCGGATTTGGCATCAAGATAGAATCCGGTATATGTACGTTGTACAGAATGCGACATAGCCAGTAAATTGGAATAAGCAGGCTCATATGGATGAATGATTTCCTTAAATATTTGAATTTGTTCATCGTCAATAATGATACGTTTAGAATTATCCCAAGAACCGCTTTTCTTGGCATTTGCTATGGCTTCCAATCCCTGCTGAGTCATTAAACCCTTTTTTATAAGAGTTTGGGCAAGCTTTTTGTTTTTAACAGACCATTTGCTTTTAGGTAAACGCCGCGCAAAATACTTTTTATAGGTATTCTCGTCAATAGATTGTATTTGTCCATCTATCCATCCATGGCAAAGAGCTTCTTCCAATGCATCTCCAGCAGATAGTGTGGCGAATTTTCTTTTTTTACTAAAAAGCAACCATATGCCATTGCTCTTTGTACCATTCTTGCTAAGCCATTCCCGAAATGCTTGTCTATCAATAAATGTCAATATTTTATCCATAACCAACCTAAAATGTGTGATAATGTAATTACGCAATCAAAGGTTTAGTTAACAACCAATGGCTATGAATGATTTTCCATTTGTTATTTTCTTCAAGC
Organism: Bacteroidota bacterium; assembly: GCA_012729475.1. Lineage (GTDB taxonomy): Bacteria > Bacteroidota > Bacteroidia > Bacteroidales > VadinHA17 > LD21. Next base: position 553 of record JAAYDB010000105.1, on the reverse strand, counting down.
CTATACACTTCGGTACAATTCTCTTTCCAGAGCGTTTCACCTGAGTATGAGTGCAGATTGTAGGTCAGGACTGCCATTGAATCAATTTTTTGTACAATGGGATTTATTATTTCGAATTTATTCATTTTTACCTTACCCCGCATGCTTTCATACAACTCTTTTATCTTGTCCCAACCATCAAGCCGCCTTTCTTGAACAGGGTCGAAATATGTAAAGTCTTTCGAATAAAGGTCAAGATAGGGAGTAGGATTCCCATCGTGCCAAGCTTCAAGAGCAGCTGTCTCTAAAGCAATTATTGTTTCTGTTGTAGTACGTTTATCCATAATGTTTTATATAAAATTTACAATTATTTTGTTTTGATATTCTTAATCGAATTTTTATTTATTTTTTAAACATCCAGGCAATAACATACATTGCATAATCAGCGTAAGCATTCGGCCAGGCACATATTTTTTTAAGGTAATAGTCAGTTTATCTTGTGCCCCAAAAAACAATGATAAACAGTTCAAGTTTTATGGAACTTCTGGAGCGGCAAAAATTGTCAGGCTTAAGC
>JAAYDB010000104.1 GCA_012729475.1 Bacteroidota bacterium | reverse complement strand
TATAATCCATATAATTTCCATCAGCATCAATGATGGCAGGCGACTCAGGATATGCTTCAACATTCTGTCTGATCAAATCAATGATTTTAATGTTGTCTGCGTACACAAAAGTCCTCATTTCTATCAATAAAATAAAAAAACAGAATCGACACAATTGTCAATTCTGTTTAGGGGATGCGGACGTTTTCTTGGACCTTAAACAGCCAACCCCAGACTTCTTCTGTAATCTAAAGGACTCATTCCTCCTAGCGATAACTTAATCCGTTCTGATGAATACCACTTTATGTATTCGTCAAGTTGCTTTATGAATTGATTTATTGTAATACCAGTCCAGTGGCGATTGTAAAACATCTCATTTTTGAGTCTGCCAAAGAAGCCTTCACAGGCGGAGTTATCTGGTGAACAACCTTTCTTTGACATAGAGCGTGTAAGGTGAGCCTTTTCCACTCGTTCTATCCAACCCGGCCAACGATAATGGCTGCCACGGTCTGAATGAATTACGGGTTGCTCACCTTCTTTAAGTACAGAGATTGCCTCATCAAGCATTCTATTAACTAATTCAGCATCCGGTGATGTTCCAATGGTCCAACTTACTGGCAGCCCATCAAAGCAGTCAATTATGGGAGACAGATATATCTTCCCGGCTGGGATATGAAATTCAGTTATATCGGTAAGCCATTTTTCATTTGGCTTGTCCGCGTGGAAATCGCGATCAATAACATTCGCTACCTCCGGGCTAATTTCACCTTTGTATGAGTTGTATTTCCTGCGCCTTATACCGGGTACGATTAATTGCTCTTCCTTCATAATCCGGCGAATTACCTTTTCTGATATGACTGTGCCGGCTGATTTAATGACAGAATGGATTCTGCGATAACCGTAACGACTGGAAGATCCATTAAATGCTTTCTTTACTTCTTTACGCAAGTCAGCATATTTATCAGTTTTGTTCAGGATAAAGGCTTGGTAACAATAGCTGCTTTTGGCCATATGGAGAATTTGAAGAAGATCCTTCAGAAAATATTTTTCTCTTAGGGCATTAATCACTATGGCCTTCTCATGATTAGTGAGTGTTGCAAGACTAATGCCCTTTTCTTTTTTTATAATTTCTGCGGCTTTTTCTAATATGTCCCGCTCCAGCTGCAGGCGGTAAATCTCTTTTTGAAGTTCATCTACTTGTTTTATTAAGTGCTCTTTTTCAGCCTGTAAATCGGTTATTTGCCCTTCATGTTTGACATCAGTTGATGTATTTGAAACTTTGTCTTTCTTTGTCATTTTTGGTTCGCGTCCTTCTTTTAAAAGCTGCCTTTTCCAGTTATAAAGGACTTCACGGGATACCCCAATTTCATCAGCAACCTCTTTAGCGGGTTTACTTCTTGAGCACAAGGAAATGACTGCTTTTTCTTTTTGTTCACGCGTATATTTTATCAGTGATCCTCCTGATCGACAATATTTCTTTTCTTCAGGGACCAGCTCTTTGATCCAAGCGTCAAGTTCAGGTCTGCTAGGATATCCCAGGATCCTAACTGTACGGGAAACGCATTTGCCGTGCTCCAAATAGTAAGCAACAGCCTTTTGGCGTTCTTCTTCGCCGTATTTTGACTTTTTTATGAAATCCTTATGAAGATCACCATTTTCTATGTATTCTTTGTACCAGTTGATAAGCGCCCCTTTTGAAGGGTATCCTAGTTCACGTATTACTGTTGCATAACTCATATCGTACTGTATTAGTAACTGGACTGCTTTAATTCTTTCCTGATAGGTAAACATGCGACCCCCCCTGGTTTTATATTAGGTCCAGGTTTTTGTCCGCACCCCCTGCCTGCCTTGAAGGTTGTTTTGATAAATAAGTGTGATTCTGGCAAGTATATAAAGCTATTTTATCATCCATTTTATAAGAAATAAATAGGGAATACTATATTATTTTCCATAATTCTTAATTGAAAGAATATTTAATAATAAGAGCTTTTTAAAATATAAAAAATTTATTTAATTAGGCATTGTCCTGGTATAAAAGATGGTA
>JAAYDB010000103.1 GCA_012729475.1 Bacteroidota bacterium | reverse complement strand
TTGTTAAACAATTAGCAACATTTTTAGTTGAGATCCGATTAAAATTATTAGTTTTTCAGTTTATATCCAGATTAAAAGATTTTTTAAACTCTTTTAGAAGAGGATATTTTGATTGAAGGTAATTATATTTCTGCTCATCTGTGTATAATATCTCTTCTGTCTCAGATATATCAACGAATGTTTCGATATTTACCTTATCCAGACTGAACCGGCTCTGTAAATAATTGATTAGTTTCTGTTTATAATCCTGTATAAATATGTCTTTTTGAGCAATATTACTTAAATGTATTTTAATGATCTGACCATCCTCAAGTTCCGGTCTCACTGACTTAAACATGCTTATAATTCTGGGACCTTCATCCTTAAGATCATCAACAAAGTCAGTCCATGCTTCCGTAAATGAGTTCTCATTGAATTCCGTTTTTTTGGCATCAATGACTGTTGAGTCTTCTTCCTGATTAACTGATTGTGTTTTTTTGTTTTCTGAAGATGAATTTTCATTCTCAGAAAATATTTCTTTGACAGAGAATGATCTGATTTCTTTTTCAGTAACCGGAATATGTTTACTTTTTTCGTTTTTATCCTGTCCGGTATTAGTACTGGTATCCTTGTCGTCCTGACGGATTATCCCGGATTTAGAGGGGACAGGTATTTCGTTTACGGGTTTCGGGGGTATGTAATCGTCAGATTTTTTTTTTTGAGGTTTATCGGCTTTATCTGACAAGATATTACATAGTTTGATTAATGCCAGTTCTACATGAAGACGTGTATTTTTGCTGTTTCTGTATGATATATCGCAATTACTACCTGTTTCAAGAGCTTTATAAAGAAAATCTTCAGGACAATCTGCTGCCTGCCGTGCGTATTTTTGCCTGACCTGAGGAGTTGTTTCCAGAAGTCTGAGTGTTACCTGATCCCTGCTTACCAGCAAGTCTCTTAAATGACTGTTTAATCCTGATATAAAATTATGTGCATCGAAACCGCTTTCCAGTATTTCATTAAATGTAATCAGGACAGAAGATAGATCATTTTTTAAAACACCATCAATTATTTTAAAGTAATAATCATAGTCGAGTACATTAAGGTTTTCGATAACATCTTTATAAGTGATCTTTTTACCGCACAGGCTGACCATCTGGTCGAAAATTGAAAGAGCATCCCTGAGAGCCCCGTCGGCTTTTTGTGCAATAATGTGTAAAGCTTCCTCTTCAGCCTCAACAGATTCATTTTTTGCAACGAATGACAGGCGCTTAACAATATCCTCAATTTTTATCCTGTTAAAATCAAATATCTGACATCTGGATAAAATAGTAGGAATTATTTTATGTTTTTCAGTAGTAGCCAGTATGAAAATTGCATGGGGAGGAGGTTCTTCAAGAGTCTTTAAGAAGGCATTGAACGCTGATGAAGAGAGCATATGGACCTCATCAATGATATAAACACTGTATTTTCCTATCTGAGGGGGTATTCTTACTTGTTCGTTAAGACTTCGTATATCCTCCACTTTGTTATTTGAAGCAGCGTCAAGCTCATGAATATTGAATGATCTCAGGGTATTGAATGAGATACATGATTCACACTTATTACAAGGATTGGCATTTTCATCCAGATTAAAACAATTTATTGTTTTGGCAAATATTCTGGCACATGTAGTTTTTCCTACACCACGTGGTCCGCAGAAAAGATATGCCTGAGCCAGATAGTTACATTTGATGGCATTCTTCAGTGTGTTGGTGATGGCTTCCTGACCCACCACCATATCAAAAGTTGCAGGGCGGTATTTTCGTGCAGAAACGATGAAATTTTCCATAAGAGCTGCGATCTTTTGCCAAAACGATTTATTCCACAAATATAATTAAAAAGCCTACAAAAAAAGAGCTTCCGGTAAAAACAGAAAGAACAGTATCTGTGCTTCCTGCGGTCGGTCTGAGAAATAATTTTCATTCAATTAGTTTTTAAATAAACTAAAATAATTGTACTTTTGCGAGCCAATTAAAATTTATATTAAATTAAAATTACTATGTTAAATCATTACGAAACCGTTTTCATTGCAACTCCCGTTTTGTCTGAGAACCAGATGAAGGAAGCGGTACAGAAATTCAAGAAGGTGATCACTGACAATGATGGTGAGATCGTTCATGAAGAGAACTGGGGCCTGAAGAAACTGGCCTATCCTATTCAAAAGAAATCCACAGGTTTTTATTACCTGATAGAATTTAAAGGAGATGGGAGCCTTATTGAAAAACTTGAAGTTCAGTATCGCCGGGACGAAAGGATAATAAGGTTTTTGACTTTCAGAATGGAAAAATTTGCTGTTGAATATGCAGAGAAAAAAAGGAGACAAAAAGAATCTGAAAAAATAAAGGAGGAATAAGATATGGCACAGAATGAATCAGAAATAAGATACCTGACACCTCCTACTGTTGAGGTTAAGAAAAAGAAATACTGCCGTTTTAAGAAAAACAGGATACGTTATATAGACTATAAGGATCCGGAGTTTTTGAAAAAGTTTCTCAACGATCAGGGTAAGATACTGCCCAGAAGGATAACCGGCACTTCGCTTAAATATCAGAGGAAAGTAGCAAAGGCTGTTAAAAGAGCCCGTCATATTGCACTTCTTCCATACGTTACTGACCTGTTAAAATAAGGAGGATTTAATATGGATATTATATTATTACAGGATGTTCCAAAGCTTGGACAGAAGGATGATCTGGTACAAGTAAAAAACGGATATGGACGCAACTTCCTTATTCCTAAAGGATATGCCATTGCAGCCACTCCATCGGCAAAAAAAATGCATGCAGAAAACCTGAAACAAAGAGCACATAAAGAAGAAAAGATAAAAGCTCAGGCTTCTGAACTGGCAGAGAAAATGACAGGTCTTAAACTCGTTATTGGAGCTAAAACAAGCTCATCCGGAAAAATATTTGGTTCGATCAATACTATTCAGATAGCTGAAGCATTGAAAGAAAAAGGTTTTGAAACAGACCGGAAAAATATACTGCTTCCTGAAGATCAGATAAAAGAAATAGGTAACTATAAAGCAGTCATTAAACTTCACAGAGAAGTGAAAGCTGAAATTGATCTCGAAATAATAGCAGAATAAGCTATCACTGTTTTACAGCAATAGTTTCGATTTCAATCAGTGCCCCCAGAGGCAAATCTTTAACAGCAACAGCTGCCCGAACGGGAGGGTTTTTTTCATAAACCCTCCCGTAAATTTTATTCATTGCCATGAAATCTGTCATATCGCTGAGATAGCATGTGGATTTAACCACATCTTCTATAGTGAACCCCGCTGCTCTTAAAATGGCTTTTATGTTTTTAAGCACCTGTGTTGTCTGTTCTTCTACACCTCCAGGTACTATCTTTCCTGTTCCCGGATCAATTCCTATCTGACCAGAAACATAAAGAGTGCCGTTTATTTCTACAGCTTGACTATAAGGACCTAAGGCTTCCGGCGCATCAGCTGTTTTGATTATTTTTTTCATTCGTTTATTTAATTATTATTTCAGACGTTAATTTAATTATTATATTTTTGGTCGAATAGAACTTACATAAATTAAATAATCATTTCCATTTGTGGGCTAGTGCTCATTTAAGTTACATACGTTTGTGATTTAGTACTTTTTACGGAATCTTTAAAAGAAAATAAATATATTGAAGTGATAGTTCATATACTAGGTGCTATGGTAATCAGTAATTATCGTGGTAATCTTTTGTTCTGCGATATTTAAGATCTGCCAGTACAGAAGATTTAACTCTTATTGTGAATTCCCAGCTCTTCATATACCCGTTCGGTATCCAGCTAAAGCTCATAACCCAGCAGTGCAGGTCGCGATTTACGGATATCTGGGTCATTGTAATTTCTTTTTTATTAAAATCATAACCCGATCTGTAGGTTATATCAGTCTTTTTTGTCAGATTAACATGTCCATTTACTGAAATATTCTGGATTAGGGAAGATTTTTGTGTTTTTGAATAGTTAAGGTTATAACTTACGTTCATTGTCCATGGTACATCAAAGCGGGCATATCCGTACTCATCATATATAATGCTACCTGTTGTCTGTTGTTGGCTGATGCTGGCGCTTGCCTGGTCCACAGGTTGCGAAATCACCGGCTCCGTACGTTCAACCTGTGTCCCCCTGTCTGATCTGTTTCGTTGAAGAAGTCTGTCAAGACTGAAATCCACACTTGCAGATAAATTAGTTAAACGCATCAGTTTTTTATCTGTAGAATAGTAAAACGATCCTGTCTGCCGGCCATAGTCATTCAGTGAATAAAGTGAAAAAGAACTTCTTCCGGATATGTTTACAGTATTAAGTAAAGTAGTACGCATCACCAGTGATACAGGGCTCCACTTCATTGAATCAGCGAAGATGTTATATGAAGTATTTATTCCGAAATTATCAATTAGTTTTATCTTCTGAGGTTTTCCGGTAGTATCATTTTTTTGAAATACTTTTGCTTCAAGAAGATTTAACAGGCTGAATGAAACATTTCCGCTCCGTTGCGACAATGAGGGAGTCCCATAAATATTACCCTCAAATATTGAATATTCTTGTTCCCTGCCACTGGTGTCAGCCTGCACTTTCCTATACATGGGGGTTGCCAGTCTTTCAATATAAGGGATGTAACTAAATGACACTGATGGCTTTATAACATGCCTGATGGTCTGAACTCTTGAATCTGCTTTCCGGAAATCAAACCTCCCGAATATCTGGGGATTAAAACCGGCACTTATAGAAGGTTTAAGAGAATGGCCATAAAAAAGGCCCCGTGTTGTATTGCTGACAACAGAAGGTGTCTGTAATCCAGTCTCAGGATCAATATAGGAAGGGTCCCATACTTTATCTGTTTTTTCTGTATACAACACGCCTTCATACGATAATTGCGGGGCAACAGAAAAATTCTTGAAAGGGCGGAATTGAATACTTAAAGGTATCCGGTGGGTAAATCCGTTTTTCATATCATTCCAGACGCTGTTTGTGAACAGCAGACTGTCATAGGTGGTTATTCTGTTATCAAGAGAAGCAGTATATTGTAATTGAAGATTCTGATACCATTTATCAGAACCGGTTGATTTTCTTCCTCTGAATGGATATATTCTGGATGCACTGAATGTAAATTTTGGCAGATTAAGATTAATAACGTCAGTCTTGGAATTCTGACTATGATTGACACTCACTGAAAGATTTAACGGAGTCCCATCCCATGTCTTCGAATAACTTATAGATGATTGTTTTGTTGTGGTAATATACTCATTAATATCGTAGCTGTTATTCCTGTCAAAACCAGTGGAACTCATATCCACGTTTGCACTGAAACGTGAGCCTGGTCTTGCTTTTGCATCCTGGCTAAAAGTCCATCCAAGGCTATAGTTTGCACTGGAAGAATAATCGGCCAATCCCCTGTGGCCGGAAATATTCCTTGCATAACTAAAAGAAAGGTTACCGGAATATTTATATCTTTTATTATATGATGTCCGGGCTGATGCTAGCCATGTTCCATTTGTATAAATGCTTCCCTGAAGAGCCAGATCAAAATAATCGCTAACCGCAAAATAATATCCTCCGTCAGTCAGGGCATATCCTCTGTTTTCTTCATAATGAACTTTTGGCATTATAATACCAGACTCGGCACTTCTTGTCTGAATGGGGAAAAAACCAAAAGGCAGGTAAACAGGGATTGGTATTCCTTCCAGGACAAGATGGGCTGGACCGGAAATAATTTTCTTTCCCGGATAGACCTTTGCCATGGGCAGACTCACATAAAAATGCGGGGTATCTGCATCACATGTTGAATAACTGCTGTTATAGATATTTGAAGTTCCGTCTTCAAGCATCTTTCCCACAGAACTCCTTAAAAGGCCTTCATCCTGCTGTGTTACTATTACCTTGACTAAGGCAATACCTGTTTTAAAATTGTATCTGAGGGTATCTGTTTCATACTTCTGGCTTCCTACGACCAACACAGGTTTCCCCTTAACTGCTCCTGTGCTATCTGGTAAGCCTACTGCAAAAACCTGATTTGTCTCCATATCAAATTCAACGGAATCTGCAGTTATGGTTATATTATCATATTCAACCACAGCTGAACCAACCAGGGTGGCTTTTTTGTTGACAAGATCATTCTTTATATAACCCGATGCTGTATAACTGACCTGTTTTTCAATAGCATTTGGAGATATTACTTTTATCCCTCTGATAGTGTCAGTAACAACAGTATCAACGTCTGACTGTATAAATTTTTCAATGCCTGTTGTTTCCTGAGAGAACAATGAAATAAACTGAACCATCACGAGGAACACTACAAGTAACCGCTTTTCATTAAAAAGATACAACTTTAATGCTATTTTTGTATAGTTTTTGTGACGTGATGATATCAGCGGCAAAACTATTAAAAAAACATGAACTAATATGAGTACAGATATTAAAAACGGCAAACATCGTACCATTAATATAATCTCATTCATTATTCTTTTCATTCTTATCAGTACAGTTTCCCTTAAAGCTTTCACAGGAGAAAACCCTGAACCAAAAAATGATGGCAACTGGATAATAGTTATCGATCCTGGTCATGGTGGACGTGATCCCGGAGCTTTGGGAAAAAACAGCAGGGAAAAGGATATTAATCTGGCTATTGCCTTAAAGACAGGGAAATATATAGAGGAAAACATAAAAAATGCCAGGGTTATATACACAAGGACTGATGATTCGACTGTTGATCTCTATGAACGGCCTGCAATAGCAATCCGTAATAAAGCCGATCTTTTTATATCAATACATGCCAACTGGGCTAAATACAGTAGTATATCAGGCGCTGAAACATATATCATGGGACTTACCAGAGACAAGGATAATCTGGAAGTAGCAATGAAAGAAAACGAAGTCATACTACTGGAAGACGATTATTCCACAAGGTACGAGGGATTTGATCCGAAATCGCCTGAATCGTATATTATTTTTACCCTTACACAAAATTTATATAAAAAACAAAGTACCGATCTTGCAGTCAAAATACAGGACCAGTTTACCCAGAGAGTCAAAAGGAAGGACCGGGGTGTAAGACAAGCAGGTTTTCTCGTCCTTTACAGAACATCAATGCCCAGTGTTCTTATTGAAACAGGTTTTCTGACAAACCCCGAAGAAGAAAGATTCCTTTCATCCACTCAGGGCCAGGACTATATGGCTTCTGCAATTTTCAGGGCCTGCAGGGACTATCTCAATGAAATAGATGGTATGAGTTCCTCTTCTGTTTTCCACGAAGAACCTGCTGTTGATAATATCCCTACCCAAAGTACTGAACAGGATATAAAATTTATGGTACAGATAGCATCATCAAGAGTGAGAACTGAGATAAATCCGGATAATTTCAGGGGTATAAAGGAAATTACCGAGATAAGGGCTGATGATCGGTATAAATATGCAACAGGGTCGTTTGCAGAATACAAAGATGCTGTGACGTATCGTAAGATTATTGAAAAAGTATATCCTGATGCGTTTGTTATTGCAGTTAAGGCGAACAAAATACTACCTTTGCGTGAAACCCTTAACGAGCTGAAAAGAAATAAAAACCTCAAAACACAATGAAAATTTCTCATGAAGTAAAAGTAGGCGCCATAGCATTAGTCACAATAGTCGCATTTATCTGGCTTTTCAATTTTCTTAAAGGAGAAAATTATTTCAGTAAAACTGTAAAATACTATTCTGTTTATGATGCCATTGGTGGTCTGGCCGAATCAAGCCGCGTTGAAATCAACGGCCATAAGGTAGGTGTGGTCCAGTCTATTGACTTCATTGATGCCGTAAGCGGCAGATTACTTGTAGTAATGTCGGTCAGCAAGGATTTCCAACTCCCTGTAAATACAGTTGCAGAAATAGTACCGGAATCCTTAATAGCCGGAATGAAGATACAACTGGTCTTCGGCGGGGGACCTGGTTTCTATTCATATAATGATACAATTCCCGGAAGGCTTAATACCGGAATACTCTCAAAACTTGAAACCGAATTATTGCCGGTAAAAGACAGGATATCAGACCTGATCGTTGTACTTGATTCGGTAATTAGTTCTGTGAATGACATAATGGATCCTTCATTCAAAAAGAATCTGAATGGCACTATAGCCAATCTGGGAAGCACTTCTGAGACTATCGACCGGATAGTAGGATCAAAAGAAAAAGAACTTCAGGAATCTGTTGATAATCTTACACGTTTTAGCAGGATGCTTTCAGAAAGTTCCGAAAAGATCAGCAATACTTTCACCAATCTTGATTCGATATCCGGCACTCTGGCTGCCTCTGATATCAATTCATCGGTTGAAAACCTCAGAGCCACCCTTGAACAGACTTCTGTCTTACTCGAAAATCTAAATGATGGTAAAGGAAGTGCCGGACAACTACTCACGGACGATTCTCTTTACACTAATCTTTCCCTTAGCCTGGAAAATCTCAACGAACTTCTGATCGATCTCAAAGAACATCCAGGGAAGTATGTCCATTTTTCTCTGTTTGGAAAAAAAGATAATAATCCCTGACGAATCTCTAAAAAACCTGATTAAACTGATATTGAAAAGATAAACAAATCGAAGGTCAAAATAGTCCCCGTTATATTAGTTTTTTGTCAAATTTTGACCAGTTTTGTATAATAAATTGTAAGACACTGACAAACCCACCTCGAGGGCTATAACTTATTGATTATCTTTTATATATGTTATTTTAATTTTTTTTAACATATAAGTTACTGATGCTTAAAAACATATAGTATTTTCGAGAAAATCAAGAGAAAAAAATTTTTTTTTTAAGATTTTTTTTTACAAATATTGCTTACAAATTCAGTATAGTTAGAATCATTAAAAATTGCCAGCTTAAATGAACAAAACACATAATGACGTATGGAATAATTGTCTCCAGATAATTAAAGATATTATTCCATCAGTCAGTTTTAAAACATGGTTTGAGCCGATCGTTCCATTAAAGCTCGAAAACAATATACTTACCATTCAGGTACCGAGTCCATTCTTTTATGAATATCTCGAAGAACAGTATATTGATATCCTGAGGAAAACTCTCAGAAGGGAGATCGGATCAGATGCCAAGCTGGAATACAATGTCGTTATGGAAAACGCCAATTATATTGACGGAAAACCATATACTGTAAGATATCCTTCAAAATACAAAACTGACCTTCATAACCGGCCGGTCCAGGTTCCTTTTGATGTCACACAACCTTCAATAAAGAATCCTTTTGTAATTCCCGGTATAAAAAAAATACATTTTGATCCTAAACTTAACCCTGATTACAATTTCAATAATTTTGTTGAAGGTGAGTGCAACAGGCTGGCAAGGTCAGCGGGTATAGCTGTAGGAAATAATCCCGGAGGAACAGCTTTCAATCCACTGATGATCTACGGCGACTCGGGATTGGGGAAAACCCATCTGGCACAAGCTATCGGAATACTTGTAAAGGAGAAGCATCCTGATAAAATCGTCTTATATGTAAATGCAAATAAGTTTCAAACTCAGTTTGTTGAGTCAGTCAGAAACAATAATAAGAATGATTTCCTGCATTTCTACCAGATGATTGATGTTCTTATTCTTGATGATGTGCATGAATTTGCAGGAAAAGAAAAAACACAGGATACCTTTTTCCATATCTTCAATCATCTGCATCAATCCGGAAAACAATTGATCCTGACATGCGATAAACCGCCTGTCGATCTTCAGGGAATGGAACAACGACTTCTCTCAAGATTCAAATGGGGACTTCAGGCTGATCTGCTCAGACCCGATTATGAGACAAGACTGGCCATACTGAAGAAAAAAGCTTATAATGATGGCATAGAATTACCGGAAGAAATATTCGAATTCCTGGCACTAAATATATCAAATAATATCAGGGAACTTGAAGCAGTGCTTATATCATTATATGCTCAGTCTACGCTTAATAAAAAAGAAATTAGTCTCGACCTGGCAAGAATGATGGTGGAAAAACTCATCAGTTCTTCCAGAAAGGAAATTACTATAGAATATATACAAAAAGTTGTTTGTGATTATTACAAAATACCCATTGAACTTATTCAGGGGAAAACAAGAAAAAGAGAGATAGTTCAGGCGAGACAGGTTTCCATGTATTTCTCAAAAAGTCTGACCAAGGCTTCTCTTGCCAGTATCGGTTCGCATATAGGAGGCAAGGATCACGCCACAGTTTTACATGCGTGTAAGACTGTCAATAATCTGATAGATACTGACAAACATTTCAGGAACCAGATCAATGAAATAGAAAAAAAATTAAAAGTCTGATTAATGGAAACAAAATTTTTTTCTGAAAAATTTTTCGAGAAATACGGGAACAGGAAAATCAATCCTGTTCTTTTTTTCTCTCCGGGAAGGGTTAACCTGATTGGAGAACATACCGATTACAATGGAGGTTATGTTTTCCCATGTACACTAAATTATGGAACGTATCTCCTGATAAGAAAAACAAACAGCAATACTCTCAGGTTTAGTTCAGTCAATTTCAGTAATGATGAAGAAACTGAAATATCAGAATTGTTTATCAATAAAGGGAGTAACTGGATCAATTATCCGCTGGGGGTAATTAATGAATTCCTTAAAAAAGGTATCAAGGTATGCGGATTGGATTTTTTCTATTACGGTGATGTCCCTGATGGTGCAGGACTTTCTTCTTCTGCTTCCATTGAAATGGTAACAGCCGTCGCACTAAATGATCTCTTCGGTGCCGGATTTGATATGCTTGAGCTGGTACATATGAGTCAGCGGGCAGAAAACGAATTTGTAGGCATGAACTGTGGTATAATGGACCAGTTTTCAGTCGGTTTCGGGAAAAAAGATCATGCTATTTTTCTCAATTGTGATAATCTCGGATATGAAATGGTTCCTCTTAACCTTAAAAACCACTCTCTTATTATCACAAACACAAACAAGAAACGGGGACTTACCGATTCAAAATACAATGAACGCCGTAGTGAATGTGAAAAAGCTGTAGAATTATTGAAACCGTTCAGACCCGTAAAAAATCTGAGTAGGCTCAGTGTTGAAGAAATACCTTTACTTGAAGAGCATATTACAGATCCTGTTATTTTACGCAGAGCCAGACATGTCCTCAGCGAGAACCAAAGGGTTCTTGATGCAGTAAAAGCCCTGAAAGATAATAACATACAAGCTTTTGGAAGCTTGATGAATCAATCTCATGATTCTTTAAAAAATGACTATGAAGTAACTGGTATTGAACTGGACACACTTGTTTATGAAGGCAGAGAACTCCCCGGGGTAACCGGGACACGAATGACAGGTGCCGGTTTTGGCGGCTGCACTGTCAGTATTGTAAAAAATGAATACACAACTGAATTCATTACACGCCTTGCTGAGATTTACACCAGACAGACGGGTATTACACCCGATTTCTATCTGCCTGAGACAGGTAATGGAGCAGGTAAGAAGGATATTACCTCTTGATCCTGAAATTACTCTTGTCAATATCTTTCACACATCTGAAACCTACAGTTTCGCTTCTGTCAAAGCCGGGAGAAACCAATAACATTATCTGTGTTCTGTCAAGTGCCTGTGGCCCTCCCTGGATATACCAGTTACTGGATTCAGGATTAAAGAAGCTCCCCCCTCTTATGACAGTGAAATAGTTATTCCCATTAAAATACATATCGTTAGTCATCTGCCAGACATTGCCAACAAGATCGGTTAAGCCATAAGGACTTTGACCTCTTGGAAAAGCATCAACCGGAGTAGGTCTGTTAAACGCATTATTGCAATATGTGGCATGGAATTCGTTTCCCCAGGGCCATTTTCTTCCATCAACACCCTGAGCTGCCAGCTGCCATTCAGCTTCTGTAGGAAGCCTTTTGTCAGCCCAGTGTGCATAGGCTTTCATGTCTTCATAACTTACATATACTACGGGATATCTTTCCTGGCCCTGCCGGTATATACCTCCCTCCCAATGCCTCAGATATCTGTTCGTATCAGCCGGTACATAACCCGAATTTATTATGAACTCATAATAATCAGAATTTGTTACCGGATAAATATCAATAAGGAAACTATCCACCCTTTCATGCCTTTCGGCCGGGGGATAAGGAATAAACTCTTCCCTTGAAGTCACGGTGAAAGAAATATCTGCCCCCGGGACAAGTACCATACCCGACGGAACACCTACAGCTCTTAAAGTAGGCTTAACTTCACTGATAAGCCAGGGAGAGCCTCCCTTTATCTTTATAATATTTTCATCAGCCAGCCTTTCATTATTCAACAGTTGAATTACTATCTTCCCCTCAAAGAAGCCAAATAAACCTGAAATACTTAAAATAGTATCATTAACTGCATCAAATTCAATGGGATCAATATTATAAGAAGGATTACCTTTCCATATTTGTATCTTACCATTTTCTGACGATTTTATTCTCAGAGAGTCACCTTTGACAACAGATTTGAGTATTACGGGAAACTCTGCAATACAATCGACAGAACCTTCCATTCTTGTACCGGAAAAAGTTGATGGCCAGCCTTCTGCATTTACGGGAAGTATGGAAGTCAATGATTCTCTCTCAGGAACAATATTCTCATGATGCCATAGCGATACATAGTGCTTGTTATTATCGTAAGGTGTTTTGAAAATATTATCACTAATTCCCTCCTCATCCATGTTCAGGATGGTGTATATCGTTTTTAAACCTGAATTCCATCTGTTTACATATACATCATCTCGCAAGGTTTCTAATAAAGGAGTCCAGTCCTGATCAAGGAAGGCGTCATTATTCTGTCTCAAAATAAATGTAGTACGTGCAAGATATTCCATATCTGCTTCATGATTTTCATCCCTCCCTCCAGGTCTGAACATATTCAATTCAGTCCCGTAACCATTAAAAAAAGCTATTGCAATTTCACGGTGATTGACATCTTCTCCCACATCGCATACTCTGAATATGGAAAAATCCGGTTTTATAAGCTTGTTAAGATTAAGTTCCGGACTATAATAGATAGCATTATGGACTCTGCCTGCTATTATTCCAGGCATATCTTTTGGCACAGCCATCCCTTCCGGGTACATAATTACACCCGCCCTCACACTATCAGCGGAAGCCTGTAATTGAGCACTTGAGCTCCCCATTATATCAAGCACCACCCCATCTGCTTCTATGCTTCTTATTAGTGAAGCCATCCCTTTATGATGATTTTCATCCTTTGTACTCTGTTCCCATGGATTGTATGCTATAAAGAACCGGGTGCCCGAAACCCGGGACATTCTTGCTAAGTTATTCAAATGTGTCAGGCCGCCTGGCAAATCGCGGTAAAGATCCCACTGATCTCTTTTGTCAAGCCCTAATCTCGGCCACGTCGGCCAAATACCGAAAACATCAATGCTGTCAAAATATTTCATTCCCTTTCTAAGAAACTCAGCATAAGTGTATTTTCTGTTTAGTCTGTCATAAAAATCCCTGTCCCATGCCATTGTAAGAACAACTATATAGCTTTCTCTTATCCAGGCGAGATCGTCCCTTTCGTAAAGAGAATTATCAAATTTCTCAAGATCATACAGATACCTGTCCCGGAACATTAAACGAAGTCCTTCCTGCCATTCTCCGGTAAATAATTCCACATATAAAGTATACTCTGTACTGGTGCCGGGAGGGAGTAATGTCTCATATCTTTTCTTAACCGAGCCATTCACTGCTGACCGCCTTGCTAGTGCACACAGAGAATTACCTGCACTAATAGAAAAGGATGAATAACCCAATTCCCAGGCATTATCAGGGAGTATAACACGAACTGGTCTGAATTCACGGCGAAACAAAGCTGCTCTTGCCAGACCATCAGGTCCATCTCCTGTGATAAAAACCGAAGATTTTTCTTCTCCGAAAGGCACTATATTTGATATTACGATTGTATCTCTTCCTTTATTTTCAAAAAGCAACCCGGCCCGTAATATCCCGTCATTAATCACGGGCACACTGGTAGTCACTCTTAGATTACCGCTAAACATCTGAGTATAGCTGCCATTTGAAGTATCAACATTTACACTCTCTGAAGTAAAGTATTTATTGCCTGCTACAAAACTGAACAAAGGGATGGTGCCATCCAGATCAATTACCGTATTGTCGCTAAGTGAAACAGAGAATACCTTCAGCCCATTTTCAGTATTAAGAGCCAGGTTATCAATAACCTGTCCCCTGGCACAGGGCATAAACAGAGCAACAAAAGTTAGAAGGAATATATATTTAATTAAATGTGTTTTATTGATTTTTTTCTTGTTTTTGAACATAAGCTTGTGAAATGAATATTATTGTTTTAAAGATACTTGAAAAATTTCTTTAATTATTTTTCTTATTGAAGTTTATAACTGAGGCTTATGTGAAAAATTGTATCTATATTTTAAAAACCACATTTATATCAAAGAACCATGCAATTTTTTTTTTAAACCAAATAATTGTAATTTTAAAAATTAATCACTAGATGATGTGGGCATGTCTAAGGCGATCAAAAAATTAAAATATTTCTTTCTTTTTTCTTTAATTGTAGCTTTAACGGCTTGTGCTTCTTCCAGACAAAACCCTTATATGAGGAAGAGACAAAAAACTTCAAAGGTATCTACATCTCAGTTGGGAAGAAACAAGTATTATTTCTCAACCAAATATCAAAAGAAGCTGGTTAGAAATTATAAGAAAAGATCAAGATAGAATTATTAATCATCGCATACAAATTTCAGTCCATCGTAAGCGAAATATATTCCCTGGGGCAATTCTTGTGATATTTTTTTATGAAGTCCCATCTGATGGCTTATATGAGTAATATAAGCCTTTTTAGGTGATATTTCCCTAATAAAATCAATTGCTTCTCTCAGAGTGAAATGAGACACATGTTTTTCTTTTCTTAAGGCATTCACGACAAGATATTTTACACCAAAAAGTTTTTCCTTGCTTTCCTGAGAAACATAATTAGCGTCAGTTATATAAGCAAAATCCCCAATTCTGAATCCAAGGATTGGCAGGTTAAAATGCATCACCCGTACGGGAATTATTTCTATGTCTTTAACAAAAAATGGGTATTCCTTAATTGTATTCAATCTCATTTGTGGCACACCAGGATATTTATATTCGGAAAATACATATGCGAATTCTCTTTTTACAGCACACAGGACCCTCTCTTCGGCAAAAATATCAATTGCATCCTGACATTTATAATTAAATGCCCTTACATCATCCATCCCTGCAATGTGATCCTTATGTTCGTGTGTAAGCAGAATAGCATCCAGTTTTTTAACATTTTCCCGAAGCATTTGCTGGCGGAAATCAGGTCCGGCATCAAAAAGAAGATTCATACCATTTTTCTCAAGGAGAAGAGATGTCCTTAATCGCTTATCATGAGTATCATCAGACAAGCACGTTGGACATTCACATGCAATTACGGGAACTCCTTGTGAAGTACCTGTTCCCAAAAAGGTGATTTTCACAATAAATATTATTTGCAGACAAACCTAACTTAAAAATCCAAGACAGCAAAAACACCACAGGCATTTTTAATTGAAGCTTTCTCTCTGTTATAATTTTCTATCTTTGAGAAACGAAACAATACTGTGAAAGGAAAGCTTTATCTGATACCTGTGACACTTGGGGGAAGGGATTATGAAGCTGTCATCCCCGGGAAAGTTCTTGAAATAACAAGAAATCTGAGATTTTTTATTGTTGAAGAAATAAGAAGCTCAAGGAGATATTTAAGGCTCATTGACCCATCATTCCCGCTTAATGACACATGGTTCGGCCTACTCAATGAACATACAGAAAGGAATGATATTAGTCATCTTCTTCAACCGGCAATTGAAGGTAATGATATAGGTCTTATGAGTGAAGCAGGACTACCTTGCATAGCAGATCCCGGAGCTTTACTGGTTGCAGAGGCTCATCGGAAAAAGATACAGGTAATCCCTTTATCCGGCCCATCATCAATTATCATGGCATTGATATCTTCGGGATTTAACGGACAGAGTTTTACTTTTAATGGTTATCTCCCTGTAGATCACATTGAACGGACAAACAAATTAAAGGATCTGGAGAAAAAAGCCAGAGAAGGATATTCTCAGATTTTTATGGAAACTCCTTACAGGAACGGCAAATTACTGGAATCAATTCTTTCAGTGTGCCAAAGTGATACAGAACTCTGCATTGCTGCTGATATAACTCTGCCAGGCGAGAGCATCATAACAAAGAAGATTTCCGGATGGAAAACAGAAAAACCTGAACTGAATAAAAGACTAGTGGTTTTTGTAATGCAGGCATCGGGAAAAAGCAAAATAAGCTATAATAGAATAAAATCTTAGTAACTGATCTGAATATTTATTTTATTTTTTATTTTTCATTTTTGATATCAATCTCATAAACAAGAGTAGCTCTGGCTGGAATTTTTTTCCCATCACCCTTCAATCCGTAAGCCAGAAAAGAGGGTAAAATAAACAGGCCTTTCCCTCCTGGCCTGAGAAGTCTGAGAGCCTGATCCAGCCCGGGTTCCATTTCTGTCCGGCCAAGGACAACTTGTCTGGGACCAAGTTCAGCAGAGGAATAGCATGGAGTACCATCTATAAGAAAACAGTTATACTCCATTACCACTCGATCATTATCCGAAAAGGACTTACCTTCACCTTCGTCTTCAATATAAGACCATAATCCGGAAGATGATTCAGTCATACTGAGTCCTCTCCTTTCAATATAATTTTCTATTCGTTCCTTGTCCTTCTGTACAAGATATTTGTTCATTTCGGCCATTTCCTCTCTGCCGGGTAATACATTTAACTCTTTACTTTCATGACCTGACCTGCATGATATTATTATCAATACAGATATCACCAACAACAGATGATGCACAGTTATATGCCGTTTGATATGTCTGTCCCTGATCATCCAGGAAAATTAAAACGCTTAAAATTTGACTTCAGGACCTTAACAAAATAGTTTATTGTATTTTCCATGTTATCAGCATATTCTCCGCCTGATGCATTAAGATGGCCTCCTCCGGAAAAAAACTCAGAAGCAAATTTGTTAACAGGAAAATTACCTTTGGACCGGAATGAAATCTTTATGAACTTATCCTTCTCGACAAACAGAACAGAAAAAATAACCCCTTTTATTGCCAAAGGCATATTCACAAATCCTTCTGTATCTCCATTAATGTGATCATATGCGTTAAGATCATTTTTAGTCAGGTAAATATACGCTGTATTGTAATTCGGAAGAATAGTCATTCTTTCATTCAATGCCAGTCCCATTAATCTCATTCGTTGTTCTGAGAAATTTTTATATATCAGACTTATAATTTTGTCTTTTTCAATTCCGGTTTCGAGAAGTTCTGCTACAATATTTAGTGTATGGCCTGTATATGAACCATATTCAAAATTCCCTGTATCAGTAATTATACCTGTATAAATTGCTTCTGCAACAGGTTTTGTAAGGAAGGGTTTATCAGCAACAGAAACAAGAAGATCATAAATCAATTCAGTAGTACTGCACTTTGATGGATCAGAGATGACAATATCTGCAAATGGGACCGGATTAAGATGATGATCAATAATAATTCTCCTGGCAGATGATGAAAGGACATTTTTCCTGGCCTCTCCCAACCTTTCGGGTTGATTGAAGTCAACCATTACAATAAGGTCCGATTTGGCAATCAGTTCCCTGCAATATTTCCTGTTTTTTATGAAGATATTGATAAGATCTGCTCCGGACATCCACTTTAAAAAATCCTGGATATTATTAGGAGATAACATTTCGGGCTTTTTCCCAATCGCTTTAAGATAATGATACAACGCCAGCTGGGAACCTATTGCATCACCGTCAGGATTAATATGACAAATCAGTAATATGTTCTCAGACTCTGTAAAAAGATCTGATAATTCTTTTGAATATTCGGATAATTCTGCCACTTTTATCAGCTGTTTTAATTGCCCAAAGATAATCAATAATCTATAAGGGGAATAACAGGAAATAGTCACAAAAGCTATATTATATGAATGGTAATTATACTTTCTCCATCATAAAACCGAATGCAGTAAGGACTGGAAAGACCGGACCTGTTCTCGCTATGATAAATGAAGCCGGTTTTGAAATTGCAGCTATGAAAATGATCAGGATGTCTGTCTCCCAGGCTGAAAATTTTTATGCTGTACACAAAGACAAACCTTTCTTTTCAAGTCTTGTAGAGTTTATGTCATCAGGACCGATAGTAGTTATGATACTAAAGCATACGGATGCAGTAGATGAATTCCGTAAGCTCATAGGGGCAACCGATCCGGCAAACGCTGAACCCGGAACTATCAGAAAATTATTTGCTGTTTCATTACAAATGAATGCTGTACACGGATCTGACAGTGATGAAAACGCGATAAGAGAATGCGATTTTTTCTTTACTCCTGAAGAAAGATTCCTTTGATCAGTCTTTTCAAACAAAATGTATCAATTGTATGTTATAAACATATTAACTGAACATTATAATTAAATGGACAAAAATAAGACTGCAGATTTTTCAAATCCCGAAACTCTCGAAAAATATTCTTCAGCATTTACACTCTCCGATATGGAGATTTTTATTTTCCCTGAACTATTCTACCCCCTGGTAATTGCCAACATAATGTCGCCGCTGATCTGGAAATGGAATGAAGATCCATGGTTCAGTGATATAAGCCGTAAGAATTTTTCTTATAAAGTCAACAGGATTAAACAGTATATAATTCAAAATTATGTCTTTAATCTCGACCTTTCAACATGGGGATTAACAACCAAAACACAAGAAATCGAAAGGTTCCGCCAATTCTTTAATATTGACCTGTTAAAGCAGTCAAACGCTCTATTCGGCTATGAAGGTGACAAATATTATTTCGATATAGATATCAGAAAACACTTCGGTCTCGATAAATATGAATCCGATATTATTCCTTACTGGAAGACGGAAACTATTGAAGCGATGACAGCTTTCAGGCATAAAGCCAACTTTGCCACAGGAGCGGGCGAATGTGTTTCTTTATCTGCTCTTTACGCAGCTGCCTTATTTGTTGTCGGGAAGATACCCCTGGAAAATATTTTTCTTATCGCCACTCCCCTGCACTCGCAGAACTTCATTATTGAAAAAGAAGGACTGATAACCAATAACCGCCGGATAGTGACAAAAAACATGTGGTTCAATGGTACATCTTTATCAGAAAAAGCACGGAGAGCTCTCAGGAACGAAAATGTCACAGTTGTATCTCACATCACTGGATATATACACCTCCTCAAAAAAACAGCAACAATAAACAGAAATGAATATAATAGATTTACAAGTAACCTGAAGAAATATCTAAAAACTGATCTTACAAAAACTATATTCCTGAATTTCCTTCGTTTTAAACCAGAATACAAATCTCTCTTCCAGTATGAATGCGAAAATTGCGGAACAAGGAGATACATTGGACTTGATAAAATTTTTGAATACGAACACTCTAGCAGGTTTAATCTTTCTTCAGAGACACGTGACCGTCTGATGAAAGAAATTGATGGAGATGAGTTTCACCTTAGTCCATTACAGAACAGAATTATGCTGAATGAAGTTGATAGAATTATGGATAATATCAAAGGTAATGCCTTGCATGAACTCGAGAAACATGTTTTGGAATCCAATTCCGGTATCTCACAAAAAATTATTCATGATATGTTCTCAGAATTATCTGATTTCCTACATATTGACCCAAAACTCCCCGACGAGAATAAAGATTATATACCTTACAATATACCAGAGATCTCCCCTGATGACAGCAGAGAAAATATTATCACCAACATAACCAATAGTTCTGAATTCTCCGAATTTTCAGAACTGGTACTTTATGTTTACAGGGAAATGGGAAAAACAGACTGGACCCCCTTTATTAAGGCCGCAATAGAAAGGAACCCTGTATGTTTTAATGAGCTCCGCAGTATGTCAGTTGAAAAAGTACATGAAATAATATCACAACTGCCGGATGAATCCATATATGATGGTACGAGACTGGCACAACCAGATGAAGTTTGGAATTTTAAAAGAGGTGACGGTATTGAAAAAGCTTTTCTTCTTGCCGGTTTTATTTCTCAGAAAGATTTTTTTCAGGAGATAAATATCACTATAGATAAAGAAAATGTTATTCTAAAGTTTGACAATAATGAATACTATTTCAGATCACTGAAATCTTTCAATAAATCAATCATAATAAGAAAAGGTAAATATATTGCAGAATAATCATTAAGAAAAAATTACTATTTCCTTGTTTTATTGTAAATAATGGATATCCGGACTTACTCCAGAGAGCAGGCTCTGTCCTCTTCCATAAACATTTTCTTATCATGTTTCCTGTTTTGTGCGGTTTTTAGACCTCCAAAATGCCAACCAATTGATTTATAAATAAAAGGGTAATTTTTTCTTGTAAATATGGGTGTCTTTCGCACAAAACAGCACAGAAAGTTCTTCAGCCCGGAGGGCTGGACTTCCAATAGTACAG
>JAAYDB010000102.1 GCA_012729475.1 Bacteroidota bacterium | reverse complement strand
TATTGAGACATGGTATAATGTAAACAGAATACACACAGCAATAAAAACATCAATCAGAAATAAAAAAGAGGAAATTTTAAATCAATTAGTGGCTTAATAAATTGTCCAGTTTTTTGTTGCAGGTTCAAATATATTATTGTATTAACTGAATACTAGATAGTTGATTTATTATCAAATTTAATTACGCTATGATATCTTTAAATTTTGCAGCAAAAATAATCCATCTCAGAAATATAATGTATCATTGTTATCACTCCATTAAATCTTATCACCGAATTTGAACTAATATAATAGTAAAAATTCTCTATTTACCAAAGATCTTCGCCGAATTCCCAGCCCTTTCTGACAGGTTCTTTTACATATTTATCAAAATCCGGATGATTGGTAATTTTCATTGTCGTCTCATCATATTCAATACGGGTATCGAATCTCTGAGCCATTACTCCTAATATGGCCATTTCAGTCAGTCTCGCAGAATATTCGAAATTTGATCCAGGCATTGGTCCTTCACCTTTTATAGCTGCCAGCCATTCTGCTCTCGGACCACCCTCAATACGCGGGATAGTTTCAGAAGGCATATTCTTGATAAAATGGTCCCAGTCGGCCTGTGGAAGAAGCAACTTCGGATCATTTGGCCTTCCGCCGGTCATCAGAGATACTTTTTCTCCTACCATTATCATTCCGGAAGCAGGTAACTGTTCCAGTCCCCATTCTTTTCTGTTATCGGGTTTTAATCCGCCTTCATACCATTTCAGGTTAACCGCAGGTTTCCTTCTTCTGGCTTTAAATTCGAAATTCAATATTGACTGATCAGATACATAACCTTCAGGAGAAGGTGTACGGAAAACAGAATCCACGACAACAGGCATATCCAGGTCAAGTGACCAGAAAGGTGCATCCAGGGTATGACATGCCCAGTCGCCCAGTTCTCCGTTACCCAGCTCATACCATCCTCTCCAGAAACGCGGAATGTAGAAATGACTGTAAGGTCTGTGTGCAGCGGGACCGAGCCATAAGTCCCAATCCAGACCCTCTGGTACCGGCTCTTCTGAAGGAGGGTAGGTATCGGGCTTAAGAAAATAACCCCGTGGGGTAAAAGCAGGACCGTCGAACCATGCCAGCACCTCTTTTACATCTCCCATTACTCCTGCATCATACCATTCTTTAATATACCTGATTCCCATTGTGGTATGACCCTGATTACCCATCTGGGTAATCACACCATAATGTTTTGCAGCTTTGCGGAGAGTGCGCAACTGCCAGATATTATGAGCCAAAGGCTTTTCTACCAGTACATGTTTGCCAAGCTGCATGGCTGCCATGGCAGCAGGAAAATGTGTATGATCAGGCGTGGCAACCAATACGGCATCAATCTGATTGGCCATCTGGTCAAACATCACTCTGAAATCTTTAAACCGCTTTGCATCAGGAAATGTTTTGAATCCATTTGCAGCAGCCGTTTCGCTCACATCACACAGGGCTACAATGTTTTCATTCCGGCAGTCCCTCCAGTTGGACCGGCCTTGTCCTCCTACCCCGATAACTGCAATATTAACCTTCCCATTATCTCTCCCGTTGCCATATCTTAACAGCCCCGGCATCATAAAGGCTCCCGCTGCCGCTGTTGAAGCCCGTGTTAAAAAAGTTCTCCTCGTTAGTTTCTTCATAGGTCAATGCTTTATATGTGTTTTTCTCTGTGTTAATTTTCTCAAGAAAGTCTGTTACAACCAGTTGCCGGAAATAAAAATTACTGCCATCGGAAAATGTCACTTTAAAAATAATATATTATTTCAAATTTATGGAATCAGGACGACCTGATTCTTTTCGCCTGTAACAATGACCATAATCTACTACTGAAAGAAGCTGGGAAATAATAATAAGTATGCTACTGTCAATCTGCTTTTTTCCTTTTTAAAAAATATTAACTTAGCAATTACTTTAAACCTTTTTCTATGAAAAATATTTCTTTTGCCCGGGTATTCAGCTGGTCTTTGATT
>JAAYDB010000003.1 GCA_012729475.1 Bacteroidota bacterium | reverse complement strand
GTTTATATAAGGGTCAAGTTTCTGAATAGTTACAGAATAGCCTCTTGCCTGCAATAACATTGCAAGAGATGCTGCAAGAGTGCCTTTCCCCAAAGAAGAAGTAACTCCTCCCGTAACGAAAACAAATTTTACGTCTGCCAAATGAATAAAGAATTAACTATCTGTCATTTTATACATCAAGATCTGACTGATCTATCATTTTTATTTTTTCTTCCAGTGTACTGATCATTTTCTTTGCGTTCTCAATCTTATCTTCAACCTCTTTGATCATTGTTTCGGCATTTTTTGATTTGGCAAAGAACCCTATATTATTTTCCCAAAGCACTATATCGCTTTCAAGTTGTTTTATTTTTGCAACAAATTTATCCCGTTCGTTGCGTATCTTTCTCGAAGCCATGGGATTTGTTTTCAGGTTATCGAGCTTTGACCTGTATTTTAAAATACTCTTATCGTTATCGCCTATTTTAAGCTTATCGAACTCTTTGTTAAGGGCATTTCTGTATCTGTTTGTTATTTCATCTTTACGGTTAAAAGGAACAAAACCTATTTCAGTCCATTTTTTCTGTAATTCCTTAAGACTCTCAAATGCTGTTTGCACATCTGCTCCTGCATCAAAATTTTCCAGTTCTTCAATTATTTTAATTTTGGCTTTAAGGTTATCTTCGTATGATGTATCCAGTTCAGAAAAATGCTGGCTTTTCCTGTCAAAAAAATGATCGCATGCTTTTCTGAATCTTTTCCAGCATTTATCTGATTGTTTTCTTGGAACAGGGCCTATAGATTTCCATTCTTTCTGAAGATTAATCAGTGCGTCAGATGTAGCTTTCCAGTCGTCGCTGTCCTGCAGAGCTTCAGCCTGAAGACATAAATCGATCTTCCTTTGGAGGTTATTAAGCTGTGTTTCTTTATTTTCAGCATAGAAAGCTCTTTTCTTTTCGAAAAAACTATCACAGGCATCTCTGAAACGCTGGTAAATCTTAGTGTTTTGTTTTTTAGGGGCAAAACCCAATGTTCGCCACATCTTCTGCAGTGCAATAATTTTTTCAGCTCTGGCATCAAAATCCTTGAAAGTATTAATATCCAACAAATTAATTGCTTCAACTTCTTCGCAGAGGGCTATTTTTGCCTCCAGGTTTTTCTTCTGTTCCTCCTTCTGCTTTTCAAAATATTCGTGATGTCTTTTGTTTATCTGCGAAGTAGCTTCTCTGAAACGCTCCCATATCTCATTTTTTGATTCCGGTGGTACTGGTCCTATTTCACGCCAGTGGTTATGATAATCCTGCAAAAGCCTGAATGCATTTACCGGATTTGGTTCAAGTAATAATTCTTCTGCTTTTTCACATAATCTGATTTTCGATTCCAGGTTCTTCTTCAGATCAAGATCTCTTAGTTCCTTGTTGATTTTGATATAATCATAAAACATTTCAACACTGTGATGATAATTTTCCCACAGATCTTTCAGGGAACTCTGAGGCACTACTCCTACTGAATGCCACTCATTCTGTAATGAGCGGAACTCATGAAATGTCTTGTTGATAGATTCTTCACGGTTGACAAGATCTTTTATCTTGTCAATTATTTCATATTTTTTTTTCAGATTCTCATATTTCTCAGCTTCCTGGACTTTATTAAAATCTGATTTTTTTTGTTTATATCTGTCTATAAGATGTTTTACCTTCGCTTCTGCCGGGTCAACCCAAGCCCTGTACTCTTCTATTTTCCCTCCATCTTCAAGAAATTTATTTTTCCTTTCTTCGGCTTCGGCTTTCAGTTTTTTATAAAAAAAGAATTTTATTCGGTCAATATCGCCACGAATTTCTGCCGGAGGTCTGTTTTCAATTAACAAAGCCAGAGTATCAACAAGATCATCTTTTGAATAACCTGAATAATCCACAGGCGGAAGCGAAACATTTTCCAGATTTTCATTATCCTCCCCTGAGGCATCATTATCATCTTCTTCAGGATCATCTGACTTTGTTGTACGCTTTCTTTTTGGGCCTGCAACAATACCATCAGTTTGTTTTCCTGGGTCTTTTCCCTTTTTTTCTTCTTTTTCTTCTTCTTCTTTTTCCTGTGACTTGTTAACAGTATCCCGGTTATTACTTTCTCCTGTCTCAGTTTTTTCGGAGTTTGATTCCTGCGCTTTTTCAGCCTGGTTGGCATCCTCAATTCCGCCGGCATCTTCAAATGCTTCGGATTGTTCATTCAGAACAGAGTCATCCGGATTTTTCTTTGTCATAATCAATCCTTTCTAATTTCAGCTCTAGTATGATATAATACATCATTAATCACACTTTGAATTTTTCAAGCTACGAAAATATTGAATATTTAATTATGGTCAAAGTTTTCTTTAAATAAATGCCCTGAAGACATCCCCGGAAGGTATTCAAAAAGAAGCTGTAAATGGCACTGAGATGATGTCGTATCAATTTGAGTTTCGTATTTTCAGAAATTGAAATATTAATAATATCTTTGATTTCTGCACAAAATACTGATCAGGATTAAAAAATATTAACATGAGCACCTCTGAATTAATACTGATAATTACGCTTTTTATTATATCGGGATTATCATTATACAAAAAGTATTCAAAAAAGAAACATTCGGAAATTGATAGTGATAAGCACGATCAGTCATCATCGTTATTCAAGTCAGATAGCAGCGACGATAACTATGAACCTTATTCAGGTAAATAAACTATCAGGTCCTGTTTTTAGTCACCAGATATCTAAAAGGATTTATAACTTTTTGCAGTAGTCTGAGGTTATCTGTGAGGATCTCGGCTGTTCCCTGCATATTCTGGGTAAAATCAAGCTTTTTCCCGTAAAGAGTTGTAAGACCGGAAGGGAAGTCTATTTCAATTATATAGGCATCACTGGCCGGGACCAGCGATTTGGATTTCACAACACCTCTTACCATACCATATTCCAGATAAGGATAGCCACTAAGTTTAATATTGACTGTCTGACCTGGTGTAACTTTTCCGGAACGCTGCATTCTGAGATTAATTCTTCCTACGAAATCACCTGGCTCGAGAGGTACTATACTGATTACAGGTTCATCTTTAACCACAGACTGATTTTCACTCCAGAACTTTGTAAAGGAAACTGTCCCCTCAACAGGTGTTATAAGCAAATAATTATTTCTCCAGATATTAATCTGAGCTTTCAGATTAAGGTATGTCTCATCCAGGAGTGAAGCCAGATTTTGCCTTTCCTCTTCCCTCTTTATCCGGTAATCCTGAAGCAACTGGTTTTTCTCAGCCAGAGAAATAATATTTTGAGATTGCTCGAGTCGAACCTGTTGGAGTTCCAGCTTACTGTTGTTATATGACTTTTTTGATAGTTCAAATTCACTCTCAGAAAACACTTTGTTAACATAAAGACCTGAATCTCTAATATATTTATTATATTCCAGTTTAAGATTATCTGTGATAATTCGTTCTTTGGCCTTCATTCTTTCTATATACTCCTGAAGAGCTGTTATTTCTTCTGTTATTGAGACTATTTTACTGCCATAATAATCGTTATTAACGTAAGAATTATAATCTGCAAGAGCTTTCATAAAAGATGAATAAAAACTCTGTATCTCTCCCAGTTGTGAAAACAGAGGGATGGATTCCGGAAAAAGAATAGAAGGTTTGGAAATTGTATCAACTATAGACTTAAGAGTCTCTATATCAGACAATGAAGCAGCTGTTTCCATAACTGCAAGCAACTGTCCGGGCATTACTTTTTCACCATCTTCAACCATAAGCTTATTAATTCGTCCTGTTATTTTGGTTGCAAGAGTAACCGGAGGGTTAACTGTGGTGATCTCGACAGGTGCAGGAACAACATCGGGATATTTTATTATCCAGGAAAGAGTTATAAGAAGAATAAAAACAAATGCAATAAGGGCAGTTCCCCATCTGATTATTTTTGCAGGAGGATTTGATATTATTTCCTGAACAGGTTCGGAATATATTATTTCATTTACCCTGTTTTTCATTGCTGCTTTTAATTACCAAGCTCCAGTTGATTTTTTACAAGATTATAGTAGGCGCCTCTCATTTCTATCAGAGAATTGTGATTACCTGTTTCAATTACACGCCCGCCATCGAGAACTACAATTTTGTCGGCGTTCTTAACAGTACTCAATCGGTGAGCAACGATAATCACTGTTTTACCTTCGAAACAGGAAGAAAGATTTTCCACTATTACCTTTTCATTATTTGCATCAAGTGAATTTGTCGCTTCATCAAAAATAATAATATCCGGATCTTTATATATGATTCTGGCAATGAGAAGTCTTTGTTTCTGGCCTTCGCTCAATCCATGTCCGTTAATACCTATTTTGGTATTATATCCCAAAGGCAATGATTCGATAAAGCTCTTTATGTTGGCAACTTCCACAGCTTTTGTCAGTTTTTCCTGATCGATATCTTCTGTTCCCGGAGCTATGTTACGTGCAATAGATTCCGGAAAAAGAAAGCCATCCTGCATTACTGCTCCTGTTTTTTCTCTCCATATTTTTAAACTCAGCCCTGAAAGTTTCGTATCCCCAACAAGAATTTCACCATTTATGGGTTGATAAAAGCCAAGCAGCAATTTCAGGAGTGTTGTTTTTCCGCTTCCACTGACACCAACAATAGCCGTATTTTTTCTGTCTTCAATATATAGGTCTACATCTTTAAGAGCAAAAGGAGAATGAGGACCTTCGTACTGATATGATACATTGTTTATGAAAATATCCTTTTTTTCAGGCAGTTTTCTGACTTTCATTTCCGTATTTATCTCTTCTTCGTCCATATAGTGGATCTCTGAGAGTCTGTCAAGACTCATCTTAGCATCCTGTGATAATCTGAAGAACCCTATGATCTGACTGACAGGCACGTTCAGCTGACCGATAATGAATTGCACGGCAAGCATCATACCGAGAGTCATATTGCCTTTTAAAACAGCGGTAGCAGCAACAATAGTGATTAGTATATTAGTAACTTCATTAATAAAAGTAGCTCCGGCAGTCTGATACTGTACTATTCCCAACCCCTTCGTTTTCACACTGAATAGAGATGCCTGGAGATTTTCCCAATCCCAGCGTTTACTGGTTTCACTCTGTGTCAGCTTGATCTCCTGCATTCCGTTAATAATGGTAATCAGTTTGCTATTGGCTTCCGACATCTGCTTAAATCGCTGATGATCAATCCTCGCCCGTGACTTCATAAATAAAGACACCCATGTAATATACAAAAGCGAACCGGTTATAAAAATTATCAGTATTTTAATATTGTAGATTGCAAGGACTATTCCAAAAATGAAGAGGTTAAAAAATGAGAACAGTATGCTCAGAGAAGCTGATGTAAGAAATTCCTCAATACGTTTATTATCTTCTATTCTTTGAAGGATATCTCCTGTCAGCTTTGTATCAAAAAATGCAACAGGCAGCGACATAAGTTTATGAAGGAAGCCTGAAATAACAGACACATTTACACGCGTACCGATGTGGAGAAGCAACCACCCTCTTATAAATTCAACAGACATCCTTCCTATAACCAGGGCTAATTGAGCAAAAAGGATAAGATAAATAAAATTGAGATCGCTGTTATTCAGCCCTATATCAATAATCGACTGAGTAAGAAAAGGTATCAGTAATTGTATTACACTCCCTATTAATAAACCAAGTATCAGTTGAAAAAAGTATTTTTTATAAAGACGGAAATATTTAAATAAAAACCTGAATCCATCTGTTCTCTCCTCTTCATTTTCTTTTTCGAACAAAGCAGGAGTTGGTTCCACAATAAGAACTAAACCTACTGGTTGTCCATCAGACAAAGTTGATGTCCAGTTTTTTACAAATTCTTCCTTATTATATTTGATCAGACCAAAGGCAGGATCGGCAACCCAGATTTTGTCATTTTTTATTTTATAGACCACAACAAAATGCTTTTGACGCCAATGGATAATACAGGGCAAAGGAATTTTCTCTGCCAGCATTTCAAAAGTTATCTTTACACCGAGAGTACGAAAGCCCAGATTATCAGCTGCTTCTGATAGTCCCAGAAAAGAGACTCCTTCTCTTGTTATATAACATTTTTTCCGGATTGTTTCGAAGGAAAAAGATTTCTTATAGAACCCGGCTATCATTTTGAGGCATGCAGGCCCGCAATCCATAGCATCAGGTTGTTTTACAAAAGGGAATGACATAAAATATCCGGAAATATAATTTATTCACAGTAAAGATATTTATATTTTTTTTAGAAAATAGAACAATTTTCTTTAAAATAGCAGTCAAAGATCGGATCAAATATTTTTCATTCAGGGAAATACTATCTTTGGTAATTGATTTAATATCCGTACAGGATTGTTTAAGAGAGTTTCAGATAGCAAGATAATAGAAGGAATACGAAACCAGGATGACAAAACGCTGAACTGGCTTTATGATAATTATTATCAAATGGTTAGTAAGCACATCCTTAAAAACAACGGTTCTCCTGATGATGTTTCAGACGTATTCCAGGACTCTGTGATTGTTTTATATAATCAGATCACGGGTGATACCCTGAATCTTACCACTGATCTGAAAGGTTACTTTTTTGGAATAGTCAGAAATATATGGAATTCACAGCTTAGGAAAAAAAGGAAGACTATAGAGCTGGAACCTGACCTCATGGATGAGAATAACAATCCTGATGAAGATAATGAAAGGATGTTTGAAAGAATAATAAGCAGGGCATTTAAACAGCTTAAACCCGATTTACAAACCGTATTAAATCTTTTTTATGAAGGATTCACTTATGAGGAAATAGCACAAAGGATGAATCTGAAGAATGAAACTTATGCCAGGAGAAAGAAATACCTTTCAAAAGAAGCTCTCATGAAAATAGTAGCAAAAGACCCTGAATATCAGGAGTATCTCCGATACAAAAAATAAACTGTTAATGATATGATAAGTAGTAACGGGATCGATACCAGGATATTTCTTTTTGATGTAAAAACAGAATCATTAGCCCCATACACAACAAGACTTGACCAGAAGTAGGGATGTGATTTCAGCTGGCTGGCATTTTTCAGATATTGTGACCTTGCTTTCCTTAATGCTGCGCTTTTTGACATACCCTTACTCAGATTGTCATAAAAAGATTTCATTATGTCAGTACCGGATTTATCATCAATATCCCACATTGACATTACCACTGATTGACTTCCGGAATACAGAAAGCCTCTTGCCAGACTTAAAATCCCCTCTCCTTTCGACAGTTTTCCAGTTCCGGTATTGCAGGAACTTAAGACTACCATCCGTGCTTTTAGCTGAATGCCATAAACCTCATAAGTATGAAGCAAGCCGTCTTCTGACGGATCAGCATCCTGCATGAAAATCATTGCTGAATTCATAGGATTGACATCATTCAAATAAGTGTGCATTGCCAGGTGAATGATATCATATTCTCCTGCTTTCTCTTTAAATACAGACTCCATGGCCTCATCGTTAAGATATACACTGCCTCCTGAAAGACCGGATATATATTGGGCTTCCTGCCTGGCATAAGGCAGATCATAGAACACTCTGCTGGTGCTATGTCGCAGCGACATAATGGAATCAAGATGAAGAGCTTTTTTGTAAACAGGGGCAAATGCCACAAGACTATGGCTGTTCCTATACTGCCTGGTTAAAACTTCCTGGAGAAATGTTGCTGAATATGAATAAGATATATTATAATTATTCATGAGATATTTCAGTTTCCTGTACAGTATTTCATTACCGGTGTAAACGGAAGTAAGAAGAGTTTCAAAAGGAAGGTAAGAAAGGAAATTGTCAGGCGAAATAAGCAGATTATCTGAAATCAGATACTTCTCCACTGGTTCTATCAGCGTCTTATAAAGATGATGGCCCAGTAGATTGTAGTTTTCAAATTTCAGTCTTGCATCCGTATGAAGCTCTGCAGAAGACAACAGATTCTGAAACTCTGCAATTTTTTCCGCAAAAAGAGAATCAGTATGAAAAGATAATAGTTCTTTATGTCTGCGGTTCACAACAAATATATATAACATTTTATCTGAAATAACATAACTCAGATAATTGTAATTTCGACCAATAACCGAAGGTATATCATTCATATCCGGGGTATGGATATGGTATTTCATAGTGAAATAACCCGGATAATCTCTTCTGAATGTTAAGACAAGTGAATCACGAACACTGATTGTCTGCAGAAGTTTTTCTTTCCACAGATTGACAGCTGCCATGTCCGGATTACTTTTTTCATTTTCTGCAGCGATCCTGGCATTATAAAAGCCTATTTCTCTCTGTAGTTGTTTTTCAAACTGTGCTGTTGTTTCCGGAATATTGAGCTGTATGGCATTTAACTCTCTTGTAGCTGCCAGCAAGCCTGCAACCTTACTCTTTTCGCTGTAGGTGAAAGCCTTCTCAAGATATTCCTGTTCTCCCGTTGTTCTATAACATAATTCAAAATCCTGTATAGCTCTCAGATATGCATCTCTGTAACGGTCACCGAGTATTAACCTGCTCTCTTCTTCACTTATATTTATTCTTATATTATCCACTACAAAGACAATAAGTTCAGATGTGTTGGCTGCTGCTATGAGAATGTCTGTATCCTCTGACGAAGAATACATATTGCGTAATATCTCATATTTCAGCATAAGGGTTGTCAACACTGACCTGTCTGCATTCAATGATTCAGGAGAAGGGTTGATCCATAAGCCTTCATCTTCACGGGTATCAGAGCCCTGGAAAAGCAACTCCTGAATCTTTTCCAGGGCTTTTTCAGGCTGCCCCCCATTGTATAAAGCCTTGGCATAACCATTCATTACCGGAAAGCGCAAACCGCTATCTTCTTTGTTTTTATCCAGATAAGCGCTACAGATACGGAAAAATCTAATAGCATTTTCAATGTCTTTTTTATAAGAAAGAAGATAAATTGCGTAATTATTAAGTACTTCAATATAGTACCGGGAGTCTGTACCATACCAGTGACCTGCTCTTTCAACCATTTGAGCCAACAATTTTTCTCCTCTGTCTGCATTGCCTGAGTTACCTAGCTTAATAGCATAACTGTTGACCATATTGAAACCAAGGAAAGAATTTTCCTTTAGAGCAAACTCTATGCCTTTTCTATAGTATTCTTCTTCTTTTTCCGGCAAACCAAGATAACTGTAAGTAACTGCAAGACTATTGATAAGGTTGATATAATCTGCATCTGCTTCCTTTCTGCTATTCCGGAATAACGATTCTGCCTGTTCAAGATAAACCCTGCTCTTTGAATAATCACCCATTCTTATAAAACCAACACCTATATTGATATAAAGACGTATCAGATCATCTCCTGTTATGGTATTCCGGTTGTTGCTCAGAATACTCTGTATCCTATTTGTATAGTCAGTGAAATTCTCAAAGTCTTTACATTCCACTGCTGTGCCTATAAGTGCTGAATACGCTTCGGCAATTTCCCTTTCAGCAGAACTGCTATAATCAGTTGCCAGATTGATATAATCAAGCATGTAATTACCCACCTGAATATAATCACCCAGAAAATTATAGGAAACACCAATATTGTATATGGCTTTAAGATAATTATCATCAACTATGTCAAGAGCCTTCTTCAGGGTTAAAGATTGTTTCAGACCTGATATTGCCTTAGCATACCTGCCTGTTAATAAATAACAGACCCCAATATAATAGTAGTACTCTGCTGTTGTCGCACTGTCAGTAACCTCATTGTCAATCGCCATACGTAATGAATCGGCAAGATTAAGCAACCCATCTCTGTCATTAAGCGAAACAAGACTAATTATCCGTTTATTTATTTTCCCGATAGCTTCTGTATGATAATTTTCTGTGTTCTCTTCATCAGGTAATAATCTGAAATGTTGTTTTGAAGAAACAGAAGCATCAGCCTGAAAAACAGAAAACGTCATTAAACACATAAAAACCTGAAAAAAGCAGAAGAGTGTTCGGAATTGCATAATATTGCAGAGTATGTACAATGACTGTATACGTTTTTACAATCGAAATTTCTCAAAATTTAACATTAAAATCAAATTTTCTTCCTTTTAATACTTTATTTTATATATAAGTAACTGATTTTCTGAATATTTTTTTTGATTTTAAATTTTTTTAACTTTTTTTGTGTCACAAATTAAGGGTATACGACATGTAGTATTGTAACTAAAAGAAATTTCCCTGAATTAGTAACAATAATTAAACCCAAAATTATGAAAACAAGAACCCTGAATTTCGACAAGACAAGAAACATGTTTACTGAATTTGCTCTTTCAACAAAAGAAATGATTAATGTTCGTGGAGGATCTGGCGAACATGATGAACTTCTTCCTGAGCCCATTGTCAAACCGTGTAACCCACCTATCAAAATCTGACACCAATAAAAAGTATCTGTCTTTTCTGACAGGCATAATTTTCTGATACTTCCGGTTTATTTGCAGTTCTGAGTTCACAGACCGTAAACAGTCTGAAAAAAAATACGTATAATAATATTATACTGCAAAATAAATTATAGCTATATAATTAATTTATAGCTGCTTAGATATGGAATACTTAAAATAATAATATATAAAGGACTATGAAGACAATTGACTTTTCTTATTACATTGAAAGGTATAATGCCGGAGATATGAATGAAGCTGAAAGGATCTGGTTCGAGAAAGAACTCAGTGGCAACAGGATGCTTCAGGAAGAAGTAGCTCTCCGGAGAAATACCGATATGGTTCTCAGGAACCGTGATGTACTTCAGTTGCGGAATAAACTTTCAGAAATAGAAAAGAAAAAAGCCGCAACATTTTCGCAGAAAAAACATACCGGGAAAAATCATTTTTTCAGGTATGCTGCTGTAATTGCAGGATTCATGCTTATCGGAAGCCTTGTTCTATTCAAAGGCAGAAATGTGCAATCTGATGAATTATTCAATGATTATTATACGACATACCAAATACAGACGAACACCCCGTCCAGGTCGTTTGATGATGTCACAAATGTAAATTCAGATTACATAACTGCTGTCGATTACTATAATGTAAGTGATTACAGGAATGCTGCAGTTTATTTTAGCAAAGTTATCTCAAGCGATCCTCATTATATGGAATCAAGAATGCTCTATGGAGTATCAAATTTTGAACAGAAAAATTATCCTATAGCTCAGAGGTCCTTTACAGAGGTGATAGACGATAATGATAACTTTTTCATAGAAGATGCTCAATGGTATCTTGCTCTTTGTTACATCAAAACAGACGAAAAAGAGAAAGCTGTTAATCAACTTAAAACCATAAAGAATTCCGGCAGTCTTTATCGCAACGAAGCCAGAAAAATCCTGAGAAAGATCAAATAATTAATATAGTCGATTTAGTGTTTTAGTACCAAATCTATTTCCCGGCAGATGGAAAAGTATCCTGAAAATAGTGTGGATAAGAATGCTGTTGATCATACTGTAAATGATCAGGATAATAATTTTGGTAATACTATGGTCAATTGTCCTACAGTTTTAGCAGGAATGTCACATGAATTGAGGACACACATGAATGCAATAGTGGCTTTCTCATTTCTCATGAATCAGGATGGATGTGATGAAACAGAACGAAAAGAATTCACCAACCAGATACTGGCTTCCTGTGAACAATTAATTGGTCTATTTGATAACTTTTGCGATTCAGCAATTATTGATACAGTGAAATCAAAACCCAATTACAAAATTTGCAAACTCAATAAATTTCTTGATGAGCTTCTTTCTGAATTCAGGGAAATATTAAAGAAAGAAGTCAACAAAAATGTCGAATTGGTGTCTGAAACAAGTTTTTGCGAAGCTGTCGATATCATTATTGATTCCGCCAGGGTATTCAGGGTTATTCGTAGTCTTTTTCAGAGTGCATTGAATAATACTAAATCGGGGTACATAAAAATTGGTTACTATTTCAGGGATAACCAGATGACTTTTTATGTTCTGGACTCCGGTCAGGGATATTTTAAATGCAAGGAATTTCTTCATACTGAGGATGTTAACCAATCACTCGGGAAGTATAATGATACAGTTACAGCCATTAACATTATATTGGCCAGAAAACTGATAAGTGTTCTTAACGGATCTATCCGGATTGAATGCAACGGACTAACCAGTTCAGGGATTTATTTTTCCATTCCTGTGAAAGTTGCAGATAGTTCAGATTTATCTATAAATAAATATTTTAATTCCACGATCGCTATCTGATAAGTTTTTTCCATGCAATATCAATGTCTGTCTCACCCTCTAGCATGAGACCGGAATGGCCGTATCACCAGTATACGGCCATTTATTCTTTATTCGTTCCTGTGATTTTAACTTCAGTCCTCCTGTTCATCCTTCTTCCTTCATAAGTAACATTGTCACCAATGGGAGAAGTGTTGCCATAGCCTTTATATGTAAGTCTTGTCACTGATATCTTGTTATTAACGAGATAATCGACCACAGACAATGCTCTTCTCTCTGATAATATCAGATTATGTTCATCGGTTCCGGTTGAATCAGTATGTCCACCTATTTCCACAATAAGGCCTTTATTTGAAGCAAGTAATTCCACAAGGTTATTTAATTCAGCTACAGATTCTTTTTTCAGTTCCCATGAATCAATCTCATAAAAAACATTTGAAAGAAGCATCTTCTCACCAACTTTAAGCGGATTAAGATAAATTTTCTTTATGAGTGGCTCCATCACCGAATGTTCTCCTTCAAACATAAAATTCTCAGAATAAAAAAGATAACCAGGGTTTGAAATATTGATTCCGTAATTAAATCCTGAGGGCAGACATATCAGAAAATTGCCATTTTCATCTGTCGTATTTCTCATTGTCACACGATTTGTAGACAGATTGATCAACTCATATTCAGCCATAAGGGATCTGCCTGTTTCCTTATCAATTACAGTGCCGCTAAGATAGGCCACAGCATTTGGTCTTACTGATTCATCAAGTTTGAAGAAAAATATATCTTTCCTGTTCTCATTGTCACGCTTTGACGAAAAATAAGCATTTTGCCCGCTTGCCTCTATTACCAGGCCCATATCATCACTGGCTGTATTGATGGGATATCCCAGATTCCGGGGTTCAGTCCAGGTACTATCATCCTTCATTCTGCTCATCCATATATCAAAGCCCCCCATACCAGGTCTGCCATCTGACGCAAAATAGAGTGTTTTTCCATCGAAATGAATGAACGGAGACATTTCATCTCCCTCTGTGTTAATAATTTCACCAAGATTAACCGGTTCTGACCATATCCCTTTTTCATTCAAAACAGTATACCACAAATCTTTTCCTCCCAGGCCTCCGGGTCTGTTGCTGGAAAAGAAAAGCATAGAGCCATCAGCACTCACTGAAGGTGTTGATTCCCATGCGCTTGTATTTATCGGTGGCCCCAGATTGTACGGTATTGTCCATTTACCATTCCTGTAAGCTGAGAAATAGATGTCACAGCTTCCAAATCCTCCTTGCCGGTCACAAGCTGTAAAAAACATGTAATTACCGCTGGAAGATAAGGTTTGAGCTCCTTCATTCTGACTGGTATTGAGAGGAGCTCCGGCATTTACAGCCTGCGTCCACCCATCATCTGACCTGTAACTGATATAAAAATCTTCCTGTGCCGTCCTGAATGGTAATGAATAATGCCCAATAAGCTCCTGTCTTGTAAACATAAGAGTCTTTCCGTCGGCTGTAATAGAAGGCCAGTATTCATCACTTTTTGTATTAATATTATTGCCAACACTTACCGGATTGAAAGAAACAGGTTCCAGTATAGCTTGTATGGCAAACTCACAGTTTTTTATGTTCTTTATCGCAAGAAGTCTGTTTTTTTCAGAAGTCTTATCACTTCGGAGATAGGCTTTGTAATGAAGGAGTGCTCCGGAATAATCTTCTATCATCATCTCAGCATTGGCAAGATTAAAATAAGCAGGCCTGTAAAAAGAAGAATCGATATTAAAAGCAGTTTTATAATTTTCGACAGCAGGAGCATACTTATTCTGCCTGCTGTATAATTCTCCAAGCATCATATACGATTCAAGAAAATTTTCATCATACGACAAAGCCAGTTTAAAATAAATCTCCGCGTTTTCATAATCCACATACTCGTATGATCTCAAGCCATCATTATATGCCTTTAAAGCTTTGTTTGACCTTGAATGTAAGTCCTGTGATACAATTTTTGATAATAGAACACAGGAGAAAATGAAGATAGTAAATATGTATTTCGTTTGCATCATTTGCCTATGGTATATGCATGTACTTGTGAATCTGAAGAGAAATACTCCACATATTATTTTGTTTTACATATTCTACGATTTCAGGAATAATTTGTTCGAATTGCCTCCATTCAGGTTGCAGATAGAGTTTACACTTCTTCCCTGCCAGTTTTCTGCTATTCTCTGCCCAAATGAAATCAGTTTTACTTTGAATAATAACTTTTAGTTCATTGGCTAAAGGGTAATTTTCAGCCAATGGAGGCATATTTTGTTTTGGAGACAAACATATCCAGTCCCACATACCGCTCATTGGATGGGCTCCTGATGTTTCAAGAAAAGTTCTGATCTTGTTTTTTCTGAGTTCTGAACATAAATGATCGAGATTCCATAAAAGAGGCTCTCCTCCCGTTATAACAACAGAATCTGATCCTGATTTAATTGCATGTTCAATGATCCTGTCGGTTTCCACTGCAGGAAATAATCCCGGGTCCCATGTAAACCGCGAATCACACCATCTACAGCCGATGTCACAGCCACCAAGCCTTATAAACCAGGCCGCTTTCCCTGAAAAAAAACCTTCGCCCTGTATGCTGAAGAATTCTTCCACCAGCGGGAGTTTTTCTGTATTTTTTAATTCACTGACCATTTAGTTACATGTAAAATAAATTCAACAAATTATCTGCCAATTACCCTGTCCAACATACTTTTATTCTCCAAAAAGAAGTCTGTATTCTTTCTTTGAAGCAATCTCTACCCAGTCTTCCGGAATAATTTTCCAGTTATTTAATGGTTCTGGAGATATATTTTCTTTCTCCTGAATTGATTTTATCATTAAATATCTCAAATCACTTTGGGTTGAACAAAGCAATCTGGAAGGTATTTCTTCAGCTTTTATTCCTGCACCTCTGGTAAGATGTCCTCCTCCCCCGGTCCCTCTGAACGAATTTACTGCAACCTTGTATACTGTCTGTGTGTTGAACAGTCGTCCATCGCTCATCGATTTTATTAAGACTCTTTTTCCTTTTGGTTTGCTAACATCAACGACATATTCAATACCTGCCGCCGAATCAAAATCATAGACAGGATTTTTCAGCCATGCCCTTCCGTTAATAAGCAAAGGCTTCCCGTATTTATTTAGGCGATAATTTAACAGATAATCATCCGGCCCATCCATAGTGTTAAGCCACCCGGAATATGAGAATTCAAGATATTTCCGTATTTCCTCACCACTCATACTTATTGTATATAAGAGGTTTTCATACCTGTAAAGTTTAAACATATCGCTCACTCTAACAGCTCCCTTTTCTATGCTGGCATCGAAAGAAAAAGGTGCTGCAAAGGAAATATCGGCTCCTGTCAGCTTAAGCTGCTCAGTATGAATCATATCAACAAAAGATGAAGACCCAAAATAGGAGTCACGTGTTGAAACTGTGTTTTCTGAATATCCTATTATCTTATCCACATACTCTTTTACAGCATGGTCCTGGTGACTGAATCTCCCGGTGAATTCCCTGTCTGGTTTGAAATCCGATACATCAATAATACTTCCTGTTATTTTTTTTATTTGTTTCCCGTTGATACGGCTTGATGAAAAAGTAATATCAACACGGGCAATCTTTTCTGCCCTGTCACCTGCATTAAGTATTAAAACAGTATCACCTTTCCTGTTTACAAATTGTTCATTGGCATAATTATGATCATGACCTGTAAAAATGATATCAAAGCCCGGAATATTATAAGCAACGGATGCAGAACCGTTTTCACTAAAAGGTTTGTTTTTCTTATAGTCCCGACTATCCCAGCCTGAATGGAAAAGACCTATAATAAGATCAGGATCTTGTTTCTGTATTTCCGGCATCCATTGTCTGGCTGTTTCAAGCATATCTCTGAATTCTATTCCCTTATATAATTCTTCCGGTAACCATAAAGGTATAGCCGGCGTTATTAATCCAAGTACAGCTATTTTAAGATTATTTTTGCGGATCATTATATATGGAATGAAGTATGGATCACCGGTTAATGTATTGACTGCATTTGCTCCCAGCCAGGGAAAATTAAATTCTTCAGAAAGCCGGTCGTAAACCTGATGGCCTGCTTCAATATCATGATTGCCTGCTGTTCCAGCGTCATATTCCAGCCAGTTCATTGCTTCCGATACAATATGATTTGAAGCAGTGTCAATAAAATTATAGTAATAAACCAAAGGTTGTCCCTGAATAATATCTCCTCCGTCGAGAAGTATGAGTGACTCCCTTTGTTTCCTGATTTTTTTAATATAACCTGAAATATTGGCAAGAGAGACATCAGTCTTACACCTTTCAATGTAATCATATGGCAGAATGGCCCCATGTAAATCAGTAGTCTGAAGTATAGTTATTGTTATGTCCTCTCTTCCATTGCAGGACAAAAGCATAATCAGAACAAAGCATAAAAGGAAGAATTGTTTTTTATAAGCACAAGCCATTTTTTTGCAATTAAAGCTATAAACTTATGAAAGAATATTCATATACGGTAATCCTAATTCAGGTAAAACAAATCCGTTGTTATAACATATCTTTACATCATAATGTCATAATATGGTAA
The DNA here is from genome assembly GCA_012729475.1 of Bacteroidota bacterium. Lineage (GTDB taxonomy): Bacteria > Bacteroidota > Bacteroidia > Bacteroidales > VadinHA17 > LD21. The sequence continues at coordinate 48,101 of JAAYDB010000003.1, read as the reverse complement.
AGACAGGTCTTGAAATTATAAGAAACAAACTTCCCCGTCAATTAAAAGGGAAAAAAACAGGTGTTTTATGCCATGCTCCAAGTGTGGCATCAGATTTCTGTCATATAACAGACATTCTATCAGAAATGAAGGATATACATCTTTCTGCCATCTTTGGTCCTCAGCACGGCATGTTCGGACAAACTCAGGACAACATGATAGAATGGGAAGGACACAAAGATGACCGGCTACATGTTCCGGTTTTCAGCCTTTATGGTAAAAATCGCAAACCCGACAGGGACATGCTAAAAAACATAGAAGCTTTTGTGATTGATCTGCAGGATGTAGGTGCAAGACTCTATACATATGTCTGGACAACAAAGTTATGTATTGAAGCATGTTCTGAAATGGGTATTCCCATTTGGATACTGGACAGGCCGAATCCTATAGGACGGTTACCCTATGATGGTCCGGTGCTTAAAAAGGAGTATTTTACCTTTGTGGGGGGGCATCAATACCAATGTGTCACAGGATGACAATTGGAGAAATGGCTCTGTGGATCAAAGAAAGATATTACAATAATGCTGATCTTAATATAGTCTGGATGAAAGACTGGCACAGAGATTCATTATTTACAGAGACAGGCCTGCCATGGGTATTACCTTCTCCCAATATGCCATCAATTGACACTTCCATGGTATATCCCGGGACAGTACTTGCAGAAGCACTAAATATTTCAGAAGGCAGAGGTACAACTATCCCTTTTGAGCTGACCGGAGCTCCATTTATTAATGCATACAGATTAAAAGACTTCCTCGACAAAAGAAAAATAAGTGGCTGCGTGTTTCGTGTTCACGGCTTTATACCCACATTCAATAAGTATAATGGAGAGTACTGTAATGGGATACAAATACATGTAACAGATCCGGATAACTATTACCCTGTGGCTACAGCCCTTGAGATTTTCAATGCCGTTATCAAAACAACGCCAGAAGGAACTCTTAAGTTCAGACTTCCTCCATATGAATATGAAACCCGGTTAATGCCCTTTGACATACTTTCAGGTGATGATGGAATGAGAAAAATCCTGGAATCCGGTAATTCTTTATCTTCAGAAAAAGAAAGATGGAAATATGAAATTGAAGATTTCATTAAAGATTTCAGGGAAATTTCTGCTTATTCTGAATAGAAAAAATTAACCAGTCCGTTTAACTATTTTTTTTCAGGATCTCTGATAATTTATTGATCAGCTGGTCAGGATAAATTGGTTTAATTATATAATCATCAAAATCTGATGATCTTATTTTCTCAAGATCATCAGCCAGACTATAAGCGGTTTGTGCAATTATTTTACCTGTATGACCAGATTCTTTTATTTTTGTTGCTGCGAGATAACCATTTAATAATGGTAATTGGATATCCATCAATATCAATGAGATATCAGGGTTATCCATAGCACTTAATACAGCTTCGCTTCCGTCTCCAGCATTAAACAGAACAGCTCCTGTTTTTTCCAGAATCTTATTGAGGTATAATCTGCTTGCTGGATCATCTTCAACTATCAGAATCTTTATTCCTTCAAGTGATTTTTTTTCCATAATGCTCATGTTTATTCAAACAGCCCATCGTCACGTAAAAGCAGAAGGATAGCTGACTGAGGAACAACAATATATTTTTCTTTATTGAATTCTATTTCAATAGCACTGCTCTGAAGATAGACAGCCTGATCACCCTCCTTAGGCTGAAGAGGAACATATTTTGGCTCTTCACTGCTGTTCTTCCATGGCTCATCAATATCACTGACAGCAGGTATAGGATATCCCGGCCCTACTTTAAGGACATATCCTATCTGGACTTTTTCGTTTTCATTTACCCCTGGAGGAAGATATAGTCCGCTCTTTGTCTTAGACTGTGGAACTTTTGGTTTTATCAGAATTCTGTCACCAATTACAATCAGCTTCTGAAGATCTTTCTCATCTAATAATACACCCATCATTAAAACAATAAACGACAAATTTAGCCATTTTTATCTAAATCTGTGAGTACAGAGATCCAATTAAGAAAAATTGAATAAAATATTATTATTTTACCACACTAAAATGGATACACAGGACACATATAAGACCATCAAAAAAATATCATACGGTTTGTACAGGGAAAAAGGAAGCAAATTTATTGCACTGGCATCACCTGTATCTGATGAACCTGAAGCAAAAAGAATAATTGATGAAGTTAAGAAAGAACATCATGATGCGAAACATCATTGTTATGCATATGTTTTGGGGAAGGATGAAGATGTCTGGAAGATTAACGATGACGGAGAACCATCAGGCACTGCAGGACGACCTATTCTGGGGCAAATAAAATCATTTGGACTTACTAACATACTGATCACAGTAACGAGGTATTTCGGAGGAAAGCTACTTGGTGTCAGCGGATTGACTGTTGCCTATAAAACAGCAGCCCGATCAGCTCTTGAAAATGCTTCATTTATTGAGAGGGTATTAAGTGAAAGATATGAATTGATATATCCGTATTCGGCAATGCAGAATGTTATGACTCTCCTGAAGGAATATGATATAGAACAAAGCGAACATGTTTTTGATCTGACATGTAAAATAGTAATACAGGTACGATTATCTCTGGAAGAAGATCTGTTATCCCGTTTATCCAGAATAGATGATCTCACTATTAATCATCTGGCTTTATGATAAAATGCATAAAACAATATGCTTATGAATTTTCAGAACAAAATTACATCATTAAGTATAAAAGTTGTTAATTAATTATTAACAAGTCCTTCCTGAAATGATTATGTTAAGTAATTTTGATTATATTATGAATAACAACCCGTAAACCAGCAATACTATGAATAACAGAAGCTTAGTGTCAATAGACGATTTCTCGACAGAGGAAATTATATCGACTCTGGACCTGGCTGAACAATTTGAAAAAGAGCCTGTCCAGAAGCTTCTTGAGGGCAAGGTAATAGCCACTCTCTTTTTTGAACCATCAACACGTACAAGACTTAGTTTTGAAAGTGCCATTAACAAACTTGGTGGTAAAATTGTCGGTTTTACCGATGCATCTTCTTCCAGTGTAACAAAAGGCGAATCGCTTCATGATACTATCAGAATGGTAAGCAGTTACAGTGATCTGATAGTCATGAGGCATCCTATCGAGGGAAGCGCAAGATATGCCAGTGAGGTGGCGTCTGTTCCGGTAATTAATGCTGGAGACGGAGCTAACCAGCATCCTACGCAGACAATGCTTGATCTGTATTCTATACGCAAAACCCAGGGGACACTGGATAATCTTAATATTTTCATGGTTGGTGATCTGAAATACGGAAGAACTGTTCACTCTCTTATGATGGCTATGTCGAGATGGAATACGGTATTCAATTTCATTGCACCTGAAGAACTTAAGATGCCTGATGAATTCAAACTGTATCTTGATAACCTGGGGCTGAAATACTATGAACATTCTGATTTTAATGATATTATTTCTAAAGCAGATATCATTTATATGACCAGAGTACAGAAAGAGCGTTTCTCCGACCCCATTGATTATGAAAAAGTTAAGAACATATATGTTCTTAGAAATTCTATGCTGGAAAATACTAAACCAACAATGCGTATTCTCCACCCCCTTCCCAGGGTGAATGAAATCAGTCCTGATGTTGATTCCAATCCCAAAGCCTATTATTTTAAACAAGCTCTCAATGGTGTTTTTACCAGGCAGGCTATTATTTGCAAACTGTTAAATATTAAGTAATACTCCCGGCAGAATGAAGGAACCAAAACAATTAAGCGTCAGTGCTATCCAAAACGGGACAGTGATTGATCACATCCCAGCCAAAAATCTCTTCAAAGTTATTCATATTCTGGGGCTTGATAAATTTGATCACCAGATTACATTTGGAACAAACCTGGAGAGCAAAAAGCTTGGGAAAAAGGCAATTATTAAAATTGCTGACAAATATTTTGAAAATGCTGATATTAATCGCATTGCCCTGGTAGCTCCTGATGCCAAACTGAATATTATAAATGACTATGAAGTCGTTGAAAAAAAGGTAGTGGAGGTTCCTGACTACATTACAGGAATTGCTAAATGCATGAATCCCAAATGTATAACAAATTTCGAACAGGTTAAGACACGCTTCCGTGTTGTATCCAAAAAAAATGTGACCCTAAAATGCCTCTATTGTGAAAAAATCACAGATCAGGAAAACATGTTTATTATTTAAAAGTCTCCTGCATAATAAGTTTACTTTATATCAAAAATTACTATCTCAGCCTTTCGTATGACCTTACAAGCATCTCATCTTTCCTGATACCTCTGTGGCCCAGTATTGAAAATATAAACATCATCAGAGGGAATAACTGACGTATGGATAGGCTGATAGAAGCGAAACCGGCAGTTGAGAATAAAAACATAAAGGAGACAACTACAAGAATAAGGATCCCGGTAAGAATAATAAGTAGTAAAGTAAGTTTTAACTGTATCTTTCTGTTTCTGAAAAGAAACAGAGTTATCAGTGCCAGTAGTGCGATAAGAATAAGCAAAATAGTGGTCAATGTTATTAATACCGGAAATACACTTCCCGATACATGAATTTCCGGATTTACCGGAAATAGACTAATTAATAGCTTACCTGAATCATTTGAAAAAGAAAAAAAATTACCGGTCAGGGACAGAATCGAAAACACTGAAATAAAAAAAAGATAAACTGATTGAATACGTTGTATCATGTTGATCTTATATTATTATATGATACTTATTTTCTTCTCTTTAAATATTGATAATCAAGATAGTATAATATCTTAACAGAGATACTGTTGCTCTGTGGAGAATTGAACATATAATCTATATTGTCAGTAAAGTTATTAAAAATCATATCGCCATAACTATATATTGCATTTTTCCATACAATGGAAATATCGCTACCCGGAGCAAAACGCCAGTTATAAACCAGATCCACATTAAAGGAGTTAAAATTACTGTCATGGATACCTGTATAAGGAGTATCGGGATCAAGTTCTCCATTTTCTGTCAGGAGAAAATAATCATTGGTATAATCTGCACGCGACCAGTAATGGCGTAATCTTAATGACAGATATGCTTCAGAGGAGAAAATATATCCGGCAGAAAGTGTATTCATATATGTCTTATTATTCCGTTTACCAAAGAATATTTCTCCTGATTCATAAAATTATTCACATAGCCGAAATCGTTTAACTGAGATTGATAGGAAAACATGTGATTAATGGACAATCTGTTGTTCAGACGAATACCCGGATTTAAGGAAAGCATATAGTTTCTCTGGTCATATTCCGACCATATTTTAGTCAAAGAAAAATTCGTTCCAATAAAGAATTTTTTATCTCTGTTTGTATCATAGGAAAATGAAGTCTGGATTTCTTTCCCGCTGTGATAGAACCATCCTTCCACTCTGGGTTCGAAATAATCGTCCATTCCTTTTGGAGAATACTGAAACCGTAGGTTTACATTTGAATGATTGCGGAAAATTGTAAAAGAAGAAAGGCTTATTCGTGTGCGTGTGAACACTCTGGGTGAATATAACTGGGAATAATCAACCTGAAAACTATTTCTGGAGCTGTTAATTCTCCATACTGGTCTGTTAATGTTGTATGAAAACTGTAACTCATTGCTGAACTCATTATTTCTCCGGATGTATCCCATATCATTAGGATCGTAGGTATCAGAAACCCCACTCAGGGTATATTCAATTCTAAATGCCCCACCTGTCTTACCCATACGGAGATCGTATGAATGGCCAAATTCAGTATCCCGGGAATCATAATATTTCTGGCTGAGAGCAATAGCTCCTGAAATTGAATACAGGTTATTTTTTGTCCGAATCATAAAATCGGTAGCAGTAACATTGGAAGTATAGAAATTTTCATCTTTCGGCCCTCTTCTCCGGACATTGGTATTAATCAGACTTACATATGAACTGTTTCCCAGGTTCTGATCGAGAACCAGAATATTATAATTGGTGAATGGTTGTGTTTTAACAGTCCGGGATGATCCAGTAATTGTATCCTCAATAACAGCATTCATTTCTGCAGTCATTGCATTCAAAACTCCTATACCAAGACCAAAATGAGTACGTCCTGACAGTTTAGTGGCGTTAATCATTCCGGCTTCCGGAGGGTTTTCAACAATTATCTCATTAGCTTCGAGGGTATCGTAAACATTATAAAAAAGCTTAGGTGTACTCCCTATTCTTCTTGAATAAAAGATCCTTCCCTTATCAAACAGTTCAGTCCCTTCCATGAAAAAGGGCCTTTTTTCACTATACATTACTTCAAAAGGAGTAAGATTGAGTATCTGATCATCAGCCTGAACCTGTCCAAAATCGGGTATAAGCGTTGCATCAACCGTAAAACTCTCTGTTATACCCAGTTTTATATCAAGGCCACCATTGTATGAAAATGTAGCATCATTTCCGGTATATTTATCAACATAACCTGAAATATAAGGTGTTACAGAAAGTCTTAAAGGAGGTTTAACTTCGCATATCTCACATAATTCACCAAGATGGTTGATAGAAGAACCTATATCTCTGTTAACATAGTTCCAGGAAGACTGCTCTTTAATTCTTCTTACTTCACGCCAAAAATTTATTCCCCATGTTTGAATTTCTTCCTTTGGAAACCGTAAAGCTGAATAAGGTATTTTAAATTCAGCCACCCATCCTTTTTCATTTATCTTAACATCGCTCTCCCATACAGCATCCCAGTTATCCTGCGAACCAAAACCACCGCCTCCGGCCATCATCATTCCGCCTCCGCCACCACGACGTCCTCCCCCAGGCATGCCAAATTCAAATTGCTCTATCCTGCTGTCAGATTGAACTCCGGAGGCCGTAACTTTAAACCTGAAACCATTTATACCATCATTATACGGACACAACTCGATACTGAAATTATCAGCATTTATCATCCTGTCTCCATCCCTTTCTCCTAATTCAACAAAAATGCTGTCCGGAAAAGGATCATACATAAATGCCCCAACATAAAGGGCAATATCGTCATAAACAATTTTTACCTGCGTTTCAAAGTTTGACGGTTTTCCGTTATCCGGACTGTAAATAATAAAATTATCTGCCACAGGGACATCTCTCCATGCTTCATCATCCAAAACACCATCTATTTCAGGAGGTTGAGAAGCTCTGACGGCTATTATCCGCTTTTTATCCTCTTCCTGAATGAAACTAGCTGTTCCTGAAACAGCTTTTACCAGGAAGAGCAGTATTAAAACAGATAAGCGGAATCTCATTACATATGTAAAAATTTGATATGGCATAATATTATGCTTTATCATTAAGATTTGTTCAACATTTTTTAAAAACCAGACAAAGATATTCTAAAGTCCGTATACTTTCAAAATGAAGAAATAAAACCTGTTTTAATTAACAATTTTTAACTGATTAAGCTTTTGACTTATTTAAAGTTATACTATCTGTCTCGATGATTGTTTTAACATCAGATAAAAAACATTACATTAGGTGAAAATTTACTTTATGCAAAAAAGAACAGAACTGATAACCAACAAAGATGGCAGTATATACCACCTGAACCTGCTTCCTGAAGATATATCTGAGAATATCATAATTGTTGGTGATCCCGGCCGTGTTGATATGCTTTCTGTGCTTCTTCATGATGTCAGAGTAAAAAAGGAAAACAGAGAATTCAAAACTGTTACAGGTTTCTATGGCAGCAGTGAAATAACAATTATCTCATCCGGAATAGGGACAGACAATATAGACATTGTTCTTAATGAGCTTGATGCTCTGGTTAATATTGACCTTATGACAGGCTTACCAAAAGAAGATCTGACATCACTTAACCTGATAAGACTGGGAACTTCAGGAGGATTACGCAAGGATGTTCCTGCAGGATCATTTGTCATGACAGAAACAGCTGTGGGTTTTGACGGATTATTGCACTTTTATTCCGGGTATGACTGGATACTGGACACCTTATTAGCCGATGTTCTGACAGAATACATGGAATGGCCTGACACTCTTCCCTATCCTTATGCTGTGAATGCCCATAAAGATCTCACAGATTTGTTTTTATCTGATAATTTTTTAAAAGGAATTTCTATCTCCGCCCCAGGTTTTTATGGCCCACAGGGAAGATATTTGCGCTTAGACCCTTTCGACAATGAACTAAACAAAAAATTGTCGGAGTTTAACTACAGGGGAAGAGTTATATGCAATTATGAGATGGAGAGTTCTGCTATTTACGGACTGGCAGCTCTTCTCGGACATAAAGCGATCACTGTTTGCAGTGTTATTGCAAACAGGGTTACCGGTGAATTTATTGATGATTACAAACCTCTGATAATGGAGCTGGGCAAAAATATCATACAGATGATTTAAAATTGTAATTGTATTATTTACTATTATTTATAAATTTGTTTTTCATTATATTCATTCAAACACTCATGTCAAAAAAAACAGGATCAACAGATAAGGTTGACAATGAAATTGATCTTCTTGATCTGATGTACCGCTTAGGGAAAAGCATTAGAAGAGGATCTAAAGCCATAGGTAAAGGTTTTCTTATCGTATTCTTTTTTCTTGTGAAAAAATGGTTTTGGCTGACAATGAGCCTTTTAGTTGGAGTTGCCCTGTCATTTTCCCTAAAATTATCAACTGAGAGATTATATTCTTCAGATATTATCTTCAGGAGCAATGCTATTCCAAATGATGAAATGATAAGTTACATTAACAAGCTTCATACATTCTGTGAGGGAAAAAACTTTGACGAACTTGCATCTGCCCTATCTGTGCCCAGATCCGGAATAATTAATATCAAAGATATAGAAGCTTTCTGGATAATAGACCGCGGATCAGATCTTATTCCTGATTATGTGGATTTTAAAAACAGACACAATGTTCTTGATACAGTTAATGTCCGTATGAGAGACCGTTTTCTTATAAGGGTGAAGACGACCATACCGCAGGAGCTATCAGTTATTCGTGACGGAATAGTTAAATATATTGAAAAAAACCAGTTCTATCAGGCTCAGAATGAGCTCAGACTTAGTCAGGCTGAAGTTTTGCTTAAGCGCATTGATTATGAGGTTGAGCAATTGGATAGTCTTCAGAAAGTAAAATATTTTGAAGAAACAAGGAAACTGATACCGGGAGAAGGTGGGCAGATGATATTCCTTCAGGATTATGAAACTCAGTTACTTCATGAAGACATATATGAACTGATTGAGAAGAGACAGGAAATTGAAAGGATAAAAACCATACATGCAGGTCTTATAACACTTCTCAGCGATTTTACCCCTCCCTCAAAAGCTGAAAATGGTGTTCTATATTACGGTAGAATAATGATTCCATGTTTCTTTATATTAGCTGTTATCATATTACTTTTCATAGATAACAGAAAAAAACTACAGGAAGTTTATAAGAAATATTAAGCTGTCAGAAAAAGATATTTCAGCCCTCTGGTATTATTTTATTACCATTACCATTCTTAATATTACAGCAATAATGGATTATCAGTAAAAGGATAAGGCATATTGAAAGAAGGAATGCAATAAGTATTGCATTCCCCAGCGCTCTCAGTATCCAGACTATAGCTATCATTGCGACATTAACAGAAAGGATTATAATGGTTGCTTTCAGATGTGACCCGGCCAGGATAAGAATTTTGTGATGAATATGATTATTATCCCCGGAAAAAGGTGATTTGTGTTTTATTATCCTTACAAATACTATTCTGAAAAGATCAAAGACAGGTATAATGAAAATTGCAAGTGAAATGGCCGGAATAACTTCTGCAGGTTTTATAGGAGTGTTATGTAGATTTATTTCCAGAAATCTTATCAGGAAGAATGCCAGCAGGAAACCTGTTATCATAGATCCTGTATCTCCCAAAAAAATCTTATACTTTTTACTGAAAACATTGTACCAGAAAAAAGCTGCCAGTGAACCTAACAGTGAAAAAGCCAGGACAGCCAAAGAAATTTCATTATTCAGAATGAACCATACTCCGAATGCTACTGATCCAATCATCCCCACTCCTGATGCAAGTCCGTCTATACCATCAATTAAGTTAAAGCTGTTAATTAGTAATAATATAATGGCAGCAGATACTGCTATACTGACAAAGGTTGACAAATATTCGGGGCTCTGACTCATGCTGTTGAATGTCAGTCTTATATTTCCGGGGATAACAAGTATTAAGGCTGCAATGATTTGTCCTGTCAGTTTTTTATAAGCGACCAGGGCTACAATATCGTCTTTCAGTCCGACGAAAAATAGTATTAATAATCCTGCAACAATAAATCTCAGGCTTGTAGCACAAGAAATTCCGGTAAAAAGAAGAGAAGCAATAATTACTCCTGCGAAAATCATTGTCCCACCCAGCCGGGGAGTTGGCGCTGAGTGCGATTTCCTGGTTCCTGGCAGATCCAGCAAGCCTTTTATTCTGGCAATTCTGACTAAAGAAGGTATCCCAAAAAATGTGATCACGAATGAAGTCAAAAATCCCGCAAAAATAATTATCCAAAACGGTTGAAAATCCGATATCAATGAAGCATATGACATGATTGAAATTTAGACATTAAATATGGATTAGTTAAAATACTAATCTTCTGTTCGGAAATATTTATTTAAATGCTTTAATATTAACATATTTTTCACCTAAACATAATATACAATAGAAAAGTAAAAAGAACATTATTCCCCATTGTCTGTTGAACATTGATTCAAACAAAAGAAAGAACGATACCATGACTATAAAAATTGTCATCAGTCGGGGATATCTTATTTGCTTTCTGTAAATGAGTGGTATCAGAAGCATCATGAGCAAAGATATACTGCCAGCTATTCCAAAAGTCACTTGTGCTTCTAAATATTGATTGTGGGCATTCACTTTTAATTTAGCTTCTTCTTCAAATCCATATCTGAGGTATTCTTCAACCATTCTCTTTTCAATATTTGCCAGACCAAATCCCGTGAAAGGTTTTTCTTTAATAAGCTGGATTGCAGTATACCACTCACGCATACGCTGATCGAATTTCTTCAGATCTCCGTTTTCGGATTTAAGTTCCAGTTCAGTATAATGAATGAACCATTCTATCCGGTCGATATTTTTAACTATTGAAAATGAAAGAAAAATAAAGGTTGGGATCAACAACAAATAAGTGATTATCTTCTTGGCTCCGGTTGAAGCTATTCTGATCATAACAGAAATGACAATGATCATAAATACTATTATACCTGCTTTTGAAGCCAGTAAAAATATCACCACTGACAAAACGATAAGTGATGATATGAAATATATATTTTTTAGCTGCCATTTATTCTTAAACAATAACAAAAGCAAAATGGTAAAATTTACTTTTAATGACATGTAGGTAGGGTGCTCAAGAATAGAAAAGCCCAGAGAAAATAAATCTTCATTATTATTCTTTACAAAATCCAAAATTGATCCTTGCCCAGCACCAATAATACTAATTATTATGATTCTAGTTATTAAAAATACTGAAACTATAAATAATCCAGCAATAAATATTTTTAAAGAATATTCAGAGTTTTTTTTAAAGGTATCATGAATAAAGACCGGGAAGCCCAATAAAGGAATCAGAATGAACATAAGTCTGTTCGTTAGGATATTTAGTTCAGCATTCTGTAAAATTACACTAAGCAGGTGTATCAGGAAATACAGGACCGGAGGTAATATAAAAAACCAAAGGCCCAATAATTTACTACAGATTAATCTGAAGTCTGATATCCATAATAAGAGACCGCAAAATAAAAAAAGGCCAAGTGGATACAAGGACCATGATCGCGGAAAAGAGAGCAGAAAAAAAGTGCAAAAAAGACTTATAACACCTACGCGGCCTGCCTTAAAATATATTGATGATCTGTTTGTTTCCAATTGCATAGTTCTGATAAAATATCACCTTAAAAAATAATCTTTTGTAGATTCAAATATCTTTAAACGTTCTTCATAAATTTCTTTTCTAAAAAGTACCGATTTGTATTTATATAAAATAGCATCAGTCATACTTATAATTTTAGCAAATGAATAAACAAAAATAAAAACGAGAAATAGTGCACGGTTATTTCTTAATCTGATTACAGATAATAGTACCGGATATAATATCCAGTATGAAAAATAGAACAAGCCTGCGACTCTTACAGGTATTATTTTAACTTCAGAGAAATAAAAGAAGAATATGAAAAAAAGCACGAAACTGTTAATGAAAATAATATTATCCTTACTAATTTTTATAAGTTTCTTGTAATAAATTAGTATCATCAGACATGTAAATACCCTTTCAATAAATCCAATACTCAGACCATATCCTGATGAATAAAGTTCATTACTAAGGTACTTGTTTACTATTTCTAAAGGTTTTTCACCCATCAGGTTTGCTACCCAGATGATAAAAGGTCTTATATATTCTACTTGCAATAAATATATTGCAATACCGATCAGGAAAATAAAAAATATGAGAGTTCTTGACCATTGTTTGTGAAGAACGAAATATAATGGTATATATAACAAAGAACTAAAATGAAACATGCAGCCCAGAACATTAATCACTATATAAGTGATTATACTCCTGTTTCTCAAATATTTAAGAGATAGCAAGAAAAGCATAATGCTTTTTGCATTTCTGAGAAGATCTGTTTCGAAATAGAATCCTCCCATAACAATAAACATAAGAAATGATAGTGCATAATTTTCTTTTGAGAATTGTCTGAAAAATGCAAGGAGAATTATAATATCAATAAAGGTATTTATGAAAATAAAAAAATGATAGTTACCTGAAAAGAGTTTAAAAACAGAAATCCAGGTCACAAAAGCCGGTTCATAACGTGTCTCTGCAAAAACAGTTTTATCAAGTTGAAACAAAGACTGAACATTTTGAAAAGTTGGATAATAAATTGTCCAGTCCCAACCAACAAAACCTCTGAACCCAAAAAAGAGAAGCAGACCCGTTCCTGCCGCCAGTTGTATTATCAGTTTATTTGAATTCTTTTTGAGATCCTGTTTATTTACAACATTTTCTAATATAAATAGCAGAATAAAATACCCTATTAAGAAAATATAGGGTACTGAATACCTTATACTATCAAGAACCATATCATTCATATTTATGGTCCTCTCTTTTTGGATAACCTGAGAAAAAGCCAAATTTCATCCAATATTTAAAATGGCTTTTAATAAACATCCGGGTAAATTTGTTCAATTTTCTTGCCTGACGAGACCCCTTATATATTACTTGCATTTTCGGGTAAAATACAACTTCATAGCCATATTGCCTGATCCTGGTACATAAGTCCATGTCTTCAGCATACATAAAATAATCTGTAGAAAATCCCCCTGTAAGACTAAATACAGAGTAAGGAATCATAATACAAGCACCTGCAAGCCAGTCAACAGTCTGGATCATTGAATAATTAAAATTTTTAGTCATAACTGAAATCTCCCGCGTAATAAGTCTTCGTGTCTGGCGACTCACAAATCCCGGAAGCGTCACATACGGTCTGCAGGTATCCTGAATTAAACCGAAATCATCAATCATCTGTGGTCCGATTGCTCCTATCCCAGGATTGGCTTCCATGAATTCAATCATTCCTCTAAATCCATTTTGTATAATAACGTCTGAATTGATTATTAGCAAATAACGACCTGATGCTTCAGCCAGTCCCTTATTCATTCCATAGGCAAACCCACCGTTTTTCTCGTTAAACAACCACTTTACATCCTTAAATGTATTAATTATCTTATTTTGCTTGTCAATGCTATAACATGAATTTGAAGATACAATAATTTCATGTTGCAAGGTTTCGATACTGCTTCTTATCGAAGAAATACATCGTTTAACGTCTTGTACTGAAAAATATTCAAGAATAATAATTGACACTATTTTTTTGTCCATACAGATTTTCCCATTTACTAAATCTCACTTTTCAGATTTATAGGTTTATCCCGCTTAAACCTTATGAGTTTATATATTCACTTAAAGTATGCTGGTTATAATTTTTCATAAATATTTTTTTCAGGTTTATTTTTTCATTTAAGTCAATCTGAAAATTATTAATTAATGAAATAAAATATTCAGCATAATTTGCCACTAACATAAAATCTTCAAATTCACTCGGAATACCCTCAAATGAAATCTCAGTGCCTATTACATGTGTTCCTGATGCAAGTGATTCCAAGACTTTTACTTTCACACCTGCACCTGTAAACAGGGGAGATAATAATGCTCTTGAATTAGATATAAGTTGGTAAGGATCATCAATAAATCCAAGGTATTCAACATTCGGATATTCCAATAATAATTCACGAACACTATTCTGTAGACCACATCCTACAATCTTGAATTCTATATCATTCTTTACTTCAGGAAGTACATATTTTATAAACCATTTCAATCCTGACAGGTTATCCCTTCTTTTCCAATTTGCAAAAAAAACATAATAATTACCAATATTCTTTGGTCTGGATTTTATTACAATATCATCAATATACAGACAGGTAACCTCTGAATCCACTAAATATAAATTTTTTAATAAATGTTTATCCTTTTGACTGAAGGTAAATACTTTATTGTTTCTATTCTTTATTACTAATCTTTCAGATAATCTTACAAAAGGCATAAATACACCCGCATAGATACGTGAGTAACGTTGGGCAATAACATCATGTGAAATCAGTACTTTATTTGGGTGGTCAAGGAACTTTGAAAATAAAAAGGTTTGACTGAAATCAAACAAAACCAGATCATAACTTTTGTTCCTTATAATCTTCTTTAGTATGAGAAGTCTTCCAAGGTTGAATCTCACCACAAAAAGAGGAAACAGAAACGGACACATCAAATAATTCAGAAGTTTAATAAAAGTTGAATTCTTAAAGATCCATATAACACTGACATTAGGTGATTCTGTTATGTAATTTTTATTATTCGAATATTTAAAATATACAAGGTCAACAGAATTGTTCCGTGATAAATCATCAATAAGATGAAGAGAAAAGTTTTCTCCGGCACCACTACGGGAGGGAACAAATGCTGTTATATAAAGAATTTTCTTCAAATAAGTGAGTTTTCCTTCAATATGTTTTTTAGCCTTTTAAGGCCACTTGTAAAACTAAAGTGCTCTTTAAACAGATTATTTAAATATTAATTCGGTGAATATTTCTGTTTTTTCCCACTTTTCTACAAGCTTCCAGGTATGATTTGTATATGGTTTGCCATTCTTTCAGTTTCGACTCTTCGGATAAAACCCAAAAAAACATGATTCTTGCATATATTGTAAACATACTGATAATGCTCATAACAATAAATTCTACCCGGCTCTTATTTTTCTTATAGTAATTTATTTTTCCACAAGCAAAATTGTAGTGCCTCTCGAAACCTGATCTGAAGCTGGTCCCTTCCAGATGTATGATCCTGGCCTGAGGCACATTCTTAATATTATACCCGGCTTTTCTAACCCTGTGAGCCAGATCGGTTTCCTCAAAATACAGAAAAAATGAAGGATCAAAACTACCGGTAATTTCTAAAATCCTCCTTGGAATCATCACATCAGCTCCTGTTATATAGGCAACATCCATCGGCACGCTGCTATGATTAAAATATTTGTTCTTCCTATAAATCAGATTTTCCGGAAAAGAGAAAAACAATTCATTTAATTCCCAGAATAATGACGGTCTGAATTGTCTGAATGAATATGCAGGATTCAGATCCCTGTTATATAGATTGCCTCCTGCCATTCCTGTACTTGGATTATTATCCAGAAAATCGCTTAGAATCAATAATGCATTATTTAAAAGGATTGTATCGGGATTTAAAAATAAGATATTTCTTCCTTTTGCATATCTGAGTCCCTCGTTATTTGCCTTTCCAAATCCAATATTTTTATGTATTCCCAGATACCTCACTTTATCCTGAAATCTTTCTTCAAGTACCCCACGGGCTTTGTCATCCTTTGAATTGTCAACTACAATGATCTCATAATTTATTAATTCTGTATGAGTAATCACACTCTCAACTGAAACACATAACTGATCAGTGGTATTATAGTTTACAATAATTACAGAAACATCCATTAATATCTAGAGATCATAATTAATACCTTCTATATATACAATATATCAGCGTTTATTTTCTTTCTTTTTTAAATAGAAAACAGCCTGGTCTCCCATTTCTAGTTCATTAAGTTCAATTGATTTTCTTTTAAATTTTTCAATGTCATATTTTGTAAATATTGACTGATTCTTGTTAACAAAAAAAGATCTTGCATCATTAAGTGGAATTTCTCTTTTGTATTGCTCACTTCCTAGAAACTGAAATTCAGTAGAATTATAAAAGATTCTGTTTAACAAAAGATTTGCTTTTTCTGCAAGAATTGTAATACTTTTCTTCGAATGAATATGTTGATGACGAGGTGCATCGATCTGTACCCAGTCAGTCTTATAGTAATCCCAGGCAAATGAATCAACTATTGGTGTACTTATAATACACACACCAGAATCAGAGAGCAACTTTTCCACCAGTATGATCTCTTTCACAGGATCAAGAACATGTTCAAAAGAATGATTAAATAAAATCACATCCCATTTACCTCCAACATCAGTAAGTTTCTTTTTATTGACCAACAAATTATCTGAATACATTATTGGCTCCTGAATATATGGATCAATACCACGAGCATTTCTGAATCCTAATTCATGTAATCTAAAAAGAAGCCTGCCGTTACCACAACCCACATCCAGTATAAAGGCATCTTTGGGAATTCCTGAAAGAATTAGCAGTTCAGTATCAAGGAATATTCTAAAAAGGAATTTCCCAATTTTCCCTTTCTGGTAAATCGTATATTCATCCCTGATTTTTTTTAAAAATAATTTTAAATAAGAACTTCGTTCTGTTGTATTATGGAAACTGTAGTAATTTTCTGGGTAATACTTTTTTAAGTCTGTCGTAATATCAGCTATTTGAAGTGACCCACATTTTGAGCATAGAAAATAAGTAAAGGCTTCTTTCAGCCCCATCATCATCTCCTTTATCTCAAAAATTTTATTCTTTGAATCATTTTCACATATTCTACATTTCATATCTCTGGAGAATCTATTCATTATAGGGATTCGATAAAATTACGTATTTCCTGAAAAACATCCCTAAGTGATATTTTCAAGTCCTTTATCACTTCTATTGGCCATTTCCAGCTCTGATATGCAATATCTACAATCCCCGGAGCAAGAAAAAGACTAAAAAGGCCTATGTCAGTAAATCTAAGATATATATATATTAATATAGCCGTGATTAATCCAGAAATGATGGAGGGTTTAAAAAATGGCACTTCATTCTTTGTTACCAGAATGTTTCCAGCAGATGCATGATTCATCTCCAATATAGTCACTAACATTGCTGCAACTATCAATCCCTTTGGAAGTAGTATGGTTTCAGACCCTAATAGAGCAAGAGCATTCTCTCCAAAGAGGTAAATAATAAAGAAACCTATAAAGAATATCATAAATGAAATGATCGTACCCTTTATATATATGGATTTTATTTTTTCATTCTTCCCTTCTACTCTGTATTTTGATATCAGAGGAATGTAGGTAGTTATATATACTGGTGCAAGTCCGGATAAAATGTCAAATAATTGCCTGGTAAGGCCGTAAGATGCAATATCTGACAAAGGTATAAACAGAGATCCTATAATAATTGCAGAACGCTGAATCAATATACCGCCCAATATTGTTAATCCAAGTTTTATTGCGTTAGGAGTAACAGATTTCAAAACCGATGAGCGTAATCCACTGACTGTTTTTTTTAGCTTTGATCTGAGTTCAATTGTAAAAAATGCTTTTCTCGAAAGGGTACGCGAAATTACAACATACAATAATTGTGATGATACTATTGCAATTAAACCATATCCCAGTAACAAAAGAAATGTTGCTGCAAGAAGAAATATTATCTGAGAAAAGACAATAATCTGTTTTGATGTTTTTATCAGGCCTTTCCCAATGAGAAGTGAATCATAATAATATGTATAAAGGTTGTAACAGTTAATTATACATAATATTCCCCAGGCTATATATGCATGGGGAATATTACCCGAGTAATTATCAAGAACAAGACTTATGTAATACGTTCCTGCAATGGCAAGAAAGAAAAACACTGCAAAGGCTATTCTAATATACAGCCATTTCATTGAATCGATTGTCCCTTTCAGGAGACAATAATCCACTTTACCATTCTTAACAGATTCGCTTAAACCTTCTTTTTTTAATTCATTAACCCCACTAAAAATATATGAAATATTCCTTGAAAAAGAAGGGCTGAAACCAAAATCAAAAAGACTTACCATTGTTGTAACTGAAAGAAAAATAGTATAAAGCCCCACATCTTCTGCAGGAAGCATTCTTAAAATAAGTGGAAGCAAAAGAGCACTTGAAGCCACTTTGAAAAAGGTAGCAGAAAAACTCCAAATAACATCTTTTTTAGATATTTTCATTATTATAAAAGAAATAAGCGATGGTAATATCAGAATAAAGAAATAGTTATAATAATTTTCATTACCCTATATTCCAGTTCACAGATTTTTCCAATACCAGTCCACGGCTTCTTTGAGTCCTTGTTTTATGTTGTGTGTCGGAGAGTATCCCAGTAGTTGTTTTGCCTTTTCTATTGATGCAAGAGAATGAGGTATATCCCCTGTCCTTTCCGGACCATAAACCGGTTCTATAGCCTTTATGCCTTGGTCATAATTTAATGCCAGCTCTTTTATATGGTTAAAAAGCCCGGTTAATGTTGTGCGTTCTCCATGAGCAACATTATACACCTGGTTAAGAGCCTGCTCATCACTCACCAGGGCAGCAAGATGATTTGCCTGCATTACATTGTCTATATATGTAAAATCACGTGAAAATGTACCGTCTCCGTTTATCACAGGAGCCTCATGGGCTTTCAGCATCTTAAGAAATTTAGGGATAACAGCTGCGTAGGCGCCGTCAGGATCCTGCCGGCGACCAAATACATTGAAATACCTCAGACCTATAACATCAATATTATATGTAACAGCAAAATTATATGCAAAAAGCTCATCTACATATTTCGTTATCCCATAAGGTGATAAAGGTTTTCCTATCTTGTCCTCCACTTTCGGAAGTCCTGGATGATCACCATAGGTGGATGAACTGGCAGCATAAATAAACCTTCGGACACCTGCCTCCTTTGAAGCAAACAACATCTTGACAAATCCCCCGATATTGACATCAGTCGATGTCACAGGGTCTTTTATTGACCTCGGCACAGACCCGAGAGCTGCCTGATGAAAAACATAATCAATGCCCCCTGCAGCTTTGCAGCAATCATCATAGTTACGGATGTCACCTTCTATAAGTTCAAAACGGGAGTCATTTAAAAAACTTTCTATGTTTTTCTTTTTACCCGTGGAAAAGTTATCAAGACAAACAACACTATTATCAGCAAGTAATAATGATTCAACGAGATTTGAACCGATGAAACCTGCACCACCTGTTACCAGTACCCTGCTATTTTTTAGTAATTGTGTCATAAATAGATTATTTACAGAAATAAAAAAACTGTCACATGACAGGATATTTTACTCAAACATCATGAGCACTTCATTGAGAATAAACTCTGCTGTCCTGCCGTCGCCATAGAAAGTAGGATAACTAAAATCAGACTGATCAGCCATTATTCTTTCAAACTCATTTCTTATTTTATCCTCATCTGCATCAACAAGCACTGTTGTTCCGTTATTAACCAACTCAATCCATTCAGTTTCCTTACGTAATACAATACAGGGTTTTTTGAAAAAATGTGATTCTTTCTGGACCCCACCGGAATCAGTAATTATGATTTTGGCTGTTTTTTCCAGTAAAGTCATTTCCAGAAATGATACAGGAGGTACTATTTTTATCAGATCGAAACTGACAAGTTCCTTATACACTTTGTCAAGATTTATTTTAAGTGACGATATAGTACGGGGGTGCAAAGGCATTACAAACTTAATGGAATACTTTTCAGCCAGAGATTTAAGAGTCGTTAAAATAGTCTGTAGCCTTTGTATATTGTCAGTATTAATATCACGGTGAATGGTAGTCAGGATAAAGTTATCCCTGTCTATATCCAGTTCCCTTAGGAATCCTTTTTTCTTTTTTTCAGCAAGGCTGGCAAAAAACAGTGAGTTATCATACATGATATCTCCTGTAAGATATATCTTAGGATTATCCAAAGTATAAGGAGGTGAGTTTTCGGGACGGAAACCCTCTCTTATGAGGTTCTTGAAGGCGGCATTGGTAGGTGCAAAGAGGAGTGTTGATGAATGGTCACTGACTATCCTGTTTAATTCTTCGGGCATTTTTTTATTAAAGGATCTCAGTCCTGCTTCTATATGTACTATCGGAAACTGGAGCTTAGCTGCTGCCACAGCTCCAGCAAGAGTAGAGTTAGTATCGCCGTATAAGAGGACACAGTCAGGTTTTTCTTTCGTCAGTATCTCTTCGATACCGATTATCATCATGGATATTTGCCGGCCATGGCTGGCAGATCCTACTTCGAGATTATAATCAGGTTTATGAATTTCGAGTTCATCAAAAAAAACAGCGGACATTTCCTTGTCGTAGTGTTGTCCGGTGTGAATTGTTATTTCATTGATGCGATCGGCAAAATGCAGCCTGATAGCTCTGCTTATTGCCGAAGCCTTGATTATTTGTGGTCTGGCTCCGACAATATTGATTAATTTTATTGCTGACATTATTTTCTAAAATTCGGATGTCCAAATTTAAAAAAATATCTGAATAATAAGTAATCATTAAGTAGTCACATATGTCTGTTTATGTAAACAAAAGCAATACGATTAATCTATTTGGCATATTGGATTGCCCTGGTTTCTCTAATAACAGTAATTTTAATCTGACCGGGATAAGTCATTTCATTCTGTATTTTACGGGCAATTTCGAAGGATAATCCTTCAGCATCTTTATCTGATACTTTTTCAGCTCCCACTATTACTCTCAGTTCTCTTCCTGCCTGAATAGCATAAGTTTTCATAACGCCCGGATACTGTAATGCCAGTGATTCGAGTTCCTTAAGTCTTTTTATATATGATTCCACCACTTCGCGACGTGCTCCGGGGCGTGCTCCGGAGATTGCATCACAAACCTGTACTATTGGAGCAATGAGTGTTGTCATCTCTGTCTCGTCATGATGAGCTCCGATAGCATTACAAATCTCAGGTTTCTCCTTGAATTTCTCAGCTATCTTCATTCCAAGGATTGCATGTGGCAACTCTGGTTCATCGTCGGGCACTTTCCCAATATCATGAAGCAACCCGGCTCTTTTTGCAATTTTCGGGTTCAATCCCAGTTCGGCAGCCATAATTGAAGCAAGGTTTGCAACTTCGCGGGAGTGCATTAGCAGGTTTTGTCCATAGGATGAGCGATATTTCATTTTCCCCACAAGTCTGATCAGTTCCGGATGGAGACCGTGTATACCCAGATCGATGGTTGTTCTCTTACCTACTTCCAGTATCTCGTCCTCAACCTGCTTTTTTGTTTTTTCAACTATCTCCTCTATTCTGGCCGGATGTATACGTCCGTCAGTAACCAGCTGATGAAGAGCGAGCCGTGCTATCTCTCTTCTGACAGGGTCAAAGGCAGAAAGGACTATTGCTTCGGGTGTATCATCAACAATTATTTCAACCCCTGTGGCAGCTTCAAGTGCCCTTATATTCCGGCCTTCACGTCCTATAATACGACCTTTCATCTCATCTGATTCAATATGAAAGACTGTCACTGCATTCTCAATAGCATTTTCTGCAGCTACTCTCTGAATAGTCTGAACAACTATTCTCCTGGCCTCCTTATTGGCAGTCATCTTGGCTTCATCAAGAATCTCGTTAATATATGACATTGCTCCTGTTTTAGCTTCTTCTTTCAGGGATTCAATAAGGCTGTTTTTTGCTTCTTCGGCTGAGAGACCGGAGATAGCTTCGAGTTGCTCAACCTGCTGTCTGTGCAGTTTTTCCAGTTCTTCATTTTTCTTTTCAACGAGTTCAAGCTGGGTTGTAAGATTTTCACGTATTAAGTCGGCTTCGTTTTTCTTTCTCTGCGATTCTTCGAGTTTCTGCGAAAGAGTCAGTTCTTTTTGTTTAATCCTGTTTTCAGCCTGTGATATCTTATTATTTTTCTCATTTATTACTTTTTCATGCTCTGTTTTTAATTGAAGGAATCTCTCTTTGGCCTGAAGTATCTTTTCCTTCTTTATAACTTCTGCTTCTGCTTCTGCTTCTGCTATTATTTTGCGACTTTTGTTATGAAGTGCTTTTTGCCAGATGAAATATGCAACCGCTGAGCCCAGCACAAGTGAGGCGGTACAGAAAATAAATGTCAGTCCTGTACCTATCGTTCCGGTTAATAGTGTCATGATATATAGTGTTATATTGTATAAGTGTAATTAATTATATATAAATAAAAAACCCGCAAAGTTCCCCCAGATTTTATAAAACCCCAATCATTCATGGTTGGTGCTACTAATTCATTTCGAACTTCCACTGTTCTGCCTTTCGGCGGAATCCTGACGAATCAGAATGCGGCCTGTTCTTGACGAACTAAGGATCGCTCCAAAGTTTTAACTGTTGAGTTTCAAAAATGAATGAAGAAACAATGCGGGCAATTTCATTTGCTATGTAAAAGAACGCAGTTACTCTTTTGTTTCAAGAACCAGATCTATCTTAGTGATCAGTTCTTTAATGGCTTCCGGGAGATGATCATTATTCTTCTTTTCTTCCTCTTCTGTAAGTTTTATCACATACTGAAGTGCAGCCATTGCCAGATAATCCTGTACATCTTTGTCACTATAGTGTTGTTTGTACTGCAACACCTTTTCATTGATCATCCTGGCAGCTTTCCTGATCTTCTCTTCATTTTCCGGTTCCACTTTCAATGGATAATACCTGTCTGCTACATTGACCCTGATAGAGAGCTTATCATCCATTGTATATTTTATCTATTTAAAAGAGCAACACATCTGTCAATTTCCCGCACTAACTCTGTAATCTTCTTTCTTGCCTCCCCTGCATGTTCTCCTTCTCCCAACAGTGCTCCTGATAATTTAACCTGTTCGTATTTGTTCTCCAATTCTTTTATCCTTAAGTCACGTTCCTGAATCTTCCCTGTCAATTGGTCATTCCGTACCTTAAGTGTCATACATTCGGTCTTCAGGTCATAATATCTTTTAAACAATTCATCAAGCTTTATGTTCAGAATCTTCAATTCTTCCTCACCCTGACCGGACATAATCAAATCTTTATACAAAGTTAATATTGTTAGCGATATTTTCAAAAAATAGGTTCAAATAGTTTGCCGATATGAACGGGATGAATAGTTTTGTAAATTGACAAAATAATACATTTGCAGATGTTACTTATCCGATTTTTTATTTTCAGTATTTTATTTTTAAACATACCTGATGACATAACAGATGACAGGGCGATGTTTATTTCTCCAGTAAACATACCTCTTTCCTTCTCTGCTAATTTCGGCGAGCTTAGAAGTGATCATTTCCACTCGGGAGTGGACATTAAGACCCAGGGAGTTACCGGGAAAGAGATTATTGCAGCTGCAGATGGATATATATACCGTATTGCGGTATCTCCTGGCGGGTTTGGAAAAGCTCTTTACCTTCGCCATCCTTCAGGATATTCAACTGTATACGGACATCTTGACCGTTTTACTCCGGATGTGGAGAGATATGTCAGGCAACAACAATATAATAATAAGAGTTTTACTGTCAATCTCTTTCCCCCAAAAAACAGATTTTCTGTTAAACAGGGTGATCTTATAGCCTGGTCGGGTAATACAGGGAGTTCATCCGGACCCCATCTGCATTATGAAATAAGAAAATCTGATTCTGAAAAACCTATTAACCCACTCCTCTTTGAATTTGGAGCAAGTGATGATATTGAACCAGTGATAGAAAGACTTGCCATATATCCCATCAACAGGTCCTCCAGAGTCAACGACGAAAATAAGCCGGCGATAATAAAAGTGGCAGGAGGAAAAGGTAAATATTACATTCCTGCTTCCAGAACTGTCAAAATATACGGACCCGCAGGTTTCGGAATTCAGTCTTTTGACCGGCTTAATGACAGTCATAATAAATGCGGAATATATTCAATAGAGCTTAAAATAGACTCCGTTTCCATATATAATTATGTGATGGATATTTTTTCTTTTAACGAAACCAAATACATTAACAGCCATATTGACTATGAGACATACCTGAAGGAAAACATCCGTATACAGAAGACTTATGTTCTCCCTAATGATAAACTGAGCCTGTATTCAAATAAGGTGAACAGAGGAATATTTAATTTCAATGAGGACAGAGAATATAAGATAGAAATAATTATCTCCGATGTTCATGGTAATGTATCCACACTTAATTTTTATGTTCAGGGAGATCAGGAAACTCAGTCTGATAAAAATAGCTATCCTGTTGATAAGAATAAAGTATATATGGATTATACTAAATCAAACACATTCAGGGCTGAGGATATTTTTGTTAATGTACCGGCAGGTTGTCTTTACGACACTATTGGTTTTACATATAAAAAGGAAGATTGTATCAATGGCATGTTTTCTGAAATTCACCATATTCATAACATATACACCCCTGTGCATAAGCCTTTTTCTTTGTCAATAAAGCCGGATTCCATACCTGAAGGGCTGGAATCAAAAATGATGATTGTGCAATTATTCAACAATAAAAAGATAATGGGGGGATTAAAAACAACGTATTCAGATGGCTACTTCACAGCTGATTCTCCAACATTCGGTATGTTCAGTATCTCTGCTGACACGACAGCCCCTTCAATTGTTCCGGTAGGGTTTTCGTCAGGTCATAATTTTTCGCGAAACAGTAAAATGAAAATAAAGATCAGTGATGATCTTTCGGGAATTAAGAGTTATGAACCCCTTATTGACGGACGATGGACTCTTTTTGAATACGACCAGAAAAATAATTTAATTATTTGTGAATTTGATCCTGACCGGATTCCGGCAAACTGCAACCACACACTTGAACTGAAGGTAACTGACAACAAAGACAATCAGAGCATATTTAAATGTGATTTTAAGTGGTGATAATTCAATATATCCTTGCCGGATAAATACCTCTTCTGATCATCTTTTTTATGTTTTCCACAACGAAAGGCTTATCGTCCCTGTATGTAACTCCAAACCATTTTTCACCACTCATCAGTACATTAATTTTAATATCCCCATTCTTAACAAATTTATCAAGTGATGTGGGAATATCCAGTTCAGACTTCAGGTCCATACCCTTACTATCAATAAAATTCCTGAACTCCTCTCCCAGGTATTCATAAACTGATGGCTTAAAACCGAATAAATTCATAGAAACAACCTCATCACCACTTAAAAGCAAATCATTCCCATCAGCACCGGGAGCTTTTGCTCCTGTTTCTGTCTTTTGAATTTGTCTGGTTTCCACAATATCCTGAAGAAGTCCGTTATCTCCTACCCTGCATATACCTCTGTTAACTGTTCCGTGATCAGAAAGAGTATTGCCCAGTTTATATCCGATAATAGTATATGAATTGGGATCAGTGTCAGAGGTAAGAAAATCATAAAGTATCCTGAATGACTCGACTCCATAATAATCATCTGAGTTAATTACGCCAAAAGGCTCCTTAATCTTATCTTCAGCTACCAGTATTGCGTGGCTCGTACCCCAGGGTTTCGATCTTTCCGCAGACACCTTTACTCCCTCCGGCAGATCGGTTATTTCCTGAAAAACATATTCAACTTCAATTTTATCCTTTAATTTATCGACAAAACGCTCTTTGACCTGTTCTTCAATATCATGACGGATAACAAATACGATTTTCCCAAATCCTGCCCGAATTGCATCATATATAGAATAGTCTATTATTGTCTCCCCTGCAGGTCCAACTTCATCAAGCTGTTTATTTCCCCCGTAACGGCTTCCCATTCCCGCTGCCAGTACTAATATTGATGGTTTCATAAGTATGAGTTTTATTAGCAAGTATACTTAAAAATTTGCAATCCTGAATGATGAAACTGAAAAAAGTATAATTATTATCTTTTTATCTTAAAAGAATTGGTTTTAAGGGAGAACCAGCAATTACAATGATATAAACAATTAGTAATCAGATTAAAAAAAACACTAAGCATAAAGACCAAATTGAAAAGATATCACTTTGAATTTAGCATCGACATCTTATCTTTGCATAAGATGCATTACTATACAGTGATCAGAAGTAATTGCTGATATAAGAATTATATATTTAAATAACCGGAAAAACAAAACGACACATAAGGATACGGAGAATCCTGCGATCAGATAAAAAGAAATGAACCAGGGACGTGCAGGACTTCCATGATGGTCTGTGATTTGACTTCCTGTATAATAATGACGGTGAACAGGAATATTAGATATTAACCTGGCAGATATGTTTTAATTGATAATAATAACTGACAATAATACTTTTTACTATGAGAAGATATACGATAATGCTTTTAGGGATAATCCTCGGAGTTTTTATTACAAGTGAGAATGTTTTTGCCTGTACAAATTTACTCATTACCCGGGGAGCTTCTGTTAACGGATCAACGATGATCTCGTACTCTGCTGATTCACATGTTCTGTATGGAGAACTATATTACTGGCCTGCAAGAGATTATCCTGCAGGAGCTATGCTTGATGTATATGAATGGGACACTAACAGATTTCTGGGAAAAATAAAACAGGTGCCACATACATATTCAGTTATAGGAAACATGAATGAACATCAACTGGCAATAGGAGAAACAACCTATACAGGTATTGAGAGCCTTATTGATCCTGAGGGCATAATTGATTACGGAAGCCTTATCTACATCACTCTTCAAAGAGCAAGAAATGCGAGGGAGGCTATAAAAGTCATGTCAGAATTACTATCGGAATACGGATATGCAAGTACAGGTGAATCATTTTCCATATCCGATCCCAATGAGGTATGGATATTTGAATTAATAGGCAAAGGACCGGGCAATAAAGGTGCAGTATGGGTAGCACGTCTTATACCTGACGGATATGTGTCGGCTCATGCTAACCAGGCAAGAATACAAACCTTTCCTCTTGCAACCGGAAAAAGAAACAGTATAGCAATTACTTCTAAAGATCTCAGAAGAATATCTGATCCAGCTGTTGAATGTGTCTATTCTTATGACGTCATTGATGTTGCAAGAGCTAATAATCTTTATGAAGGAAGTGATAGCGATTTTAGTTTTTCTGATACTTACAACCCAATAACTTTTTCTGGTGCAAGATATTGTGAAATTCGCGTATGGGCTTTTTTCAATGCAGTCAATGATGATATGGAACAGTATTATAATTATGCCACAGGGCATGATCTCAGTCAAAGAATGCCTTTATGGATAAAACCTGATCGTAAGATTTCAAATTATGATATGATGAATTTCATGCGTGATCATTTGGAAGGAACACCTCTTGATATGCGTCTTGATATTGGTGCAGGATCTTTTGGATGTCCCTACCGCTGGCGACCACTCTCATGGACACTCTCTGATGATCCTGAAGGAAGGGAATATACCAATGAAAGAGCTACAGCCACACAACAAACAGGTTTTGTCTTTGTAGCAGAATCAAGAAACTGGCTTCCTGATCCTATAGGAGGTATTTTCTGGTTTGGTGTCGATGATGCGGGAACAACAGTGTTTAATCCTATGTATTGCGGTATCACTGAGATACCTGAGTGCTTTGAAAAAGGTAACGGTGACCTTAATACCTACTCGCCAACTTCAGCATTCTGGCTCTTCAACCTTGTAGCAAATATGTGCTACTCACGTTATGACATGATGAGTGCTGATGCAATAAAATTACAAAAGCAACTTGAATCATCATATATTTCTGAAACAGAAAAAACTGACGCCGAGGCAGTTAAACTCTATGAAGATGATGTATGGAAAGCCCGGGACTACCTTACAGAATATTCCCTCAAGACAGCACAAAATACCTTCACACAATGGAAACAACTAAGCGAATACCTGCTTGTAAAATATATCGACGGAAATATTAAAAAAGAAAGAGACGGGGAGTTTGAAAGAACAGAAACAGGTTATCCTGTGATGCCTTCACAGCCCGGATATTCAGAAAAGTGGAAAAAAGCAGTTATTCAGGATACAGGTGATAAATTACTTATGCCTGCAGATGCATCCGGACATTGAACCAATAATATACTTTGGAGAAAGACAAAAGACTGTCAATATGTATTTTGATCTTTCGAAAGCATATTAAATAGTCGTATTAATATTTGTTGTTTTATATGTAATAATTATCACTGATTGTGTATTTTCAAATATTATTTATACATTTGCGTCCGATTTTAAAAGAGTTATATTTAATAACGTGAAATATTGTTCGAGATGAATCTGATGAATGTTGTTGAAAATGAACTGGCTGTTGAAAAACAGTTTCCAAAATTCATAGCTGGAGATACCATTACGGTTCACTACAAAATAAAAGAAGGAAACAAGGAAAGAATTCAGCAGTTCCGTGGAGTAGTGATACAAAGATCCGGAAGTAGTCATACTGCTACTTTTACTGTCAGAAAGATGTCGGGCAATGTAGGAGTTGAAAGGATTTTCCCTGTTTCATCCCCATTCATTGACAAGATAGAGGTTAACAAGCACGGTAAAGTTCGTCGTGCAAGAATTTTTTATCTGCGCAATCTGACAGGTAAAAAAGCCAGAATAAAAGAAAGAAAATTCTAAGCAGGAACAAATATTTCCTTATCAGATTTTTTCTATCATTTCCTGTTTTCTTATCCGGGCTTCATCTATGAGTTTATCTGCCTTAATATCAGCTTGTTCTATTAGTTGAGCAGCTTTTTTGTCAGCTTCATTTCTAAGGGCTTCAGCAGCTCTTTCTGCAGCTATTCGAGCCAGAGTGCCTTTATCAGAGGCCTCCCTGACAAGATTTTCTGCCTGCAAATCAGCTTCCTTCCGTATTTTTTCTGCCCCAGTAGCTGCTTCTTCACGCAGTTGTTGGGCCCGCAGCTCTGCTTCCCTTATTAATTCATCTCCTCTCTCTTCAGCTTCTTCTCTCAATCTGTCCTTTCCACTGTCAATAGTTGCTCCCACTGCTTCTTTTACTGTTTCTCCTGACTGAGTGACAATTGACTCAGAATCACCGGAAGAAGATCCCAGGAGCGGAGTAACAACGGGTTTGCCAAACACACCGCCAACTTTTAAGTTTATCTTCATGATATCAGCCGGCTTTATTGACAGTCCGAAAGCAGAGGCCTGGGACGAAAGATTATCTATTAAAGAATTTACAGAACCGCCCAGTGCCGATCTTGGTATCTCTGTCCTGATAACATAATTCATAGTCTGATCAATCCCCTGATCCCCACTGATATTCATTTTGATATCCCCGACTTTTGTATCAAAGGGCTTAACATAAACTCTGCCATCTTTTAAATTAAAACTGACATTAATATCTTTGAATACATTAGTGAAATTATCTCCCAATTTAAGCAATTCCTTCATTTTATCGTAAGCAGCAGAAGTAACCAGAGTTATCTCATCAGAACGGATACTACCACCTCCTGTAATGGTATGAACCACTGGCATCATATTCCCTCCCAACAGACTTTCATAGTTCATCTCCACATTTACCTTACCATCAACTCCGGCTGCTGCAGGCGCCAGCTTCTGAATAGTGTTAAAAGTATTGTAAGCATCCTTTACTCCAAGGTTTTGAATACTCATCCCTGCCTTAATAAGCGGCTTAAGTGAATCTCGTGTATCATAATCAGCATCCATAGCAATAATTCCTCCAAGAATATTCATCTCCGTCTCTTTTAAATTAAGTACACCATTACGGATGATGATATGCCCTTTCATTTCTCTTGCGTTAATACTCCCGTAATTAAGATTATTAATACTAGCGTTAAAATCAAAATCAATATTTTCAGGTATCCTGATGACGGCCAGAGATGTTGTATCTTCCACCTGTGTTGTATCTGTTGCTATACTTTCGAGTAGATCAGTAACATCGATCTGTTGTGATATAAGTGTCATATTACCCTTTATTATCCCGTCCTTAAAAAGATATGGAACATAATTTTCAAGACGGCCACTCAGGTTCATATCGCTCTTCTCTCCCACCATTAAATCAGCTTTCGTTAAAGCGGCAAAAGCAGGAGAAAATTCGAAACCTGCTTCTTTAATATTCACCTCAGGATATCCGGTCATGGCTATCAGAATATTCATTATTCCCAGATTCCCCGAAGCCTGGAAATTTCCATATTCCTCTTTTTCTATCATGGATAACCTGCCTTTCATCATAACCGACATATCTATCGTACCTGATAGTTCGAGGCTGTCAAAAGGTATTGCATTAGTAAGAGCTGAAAGATCTATTTTCCCGATCATAGAACCATTGAAATCGGGATCACTTATTGGCGTTCTCAGAGATAAATGAAAATCAAATGGATTATCTGCAAGCTCCAGGTGAAAATCATCAATATCAAGAGTTGTATTATCGGGGTCTCTGCCATCTGCAAACAGGTCTAAACTAATATTTATATTGGTTATATCTTCTGGAAGGGAGGGATAACTTATCGAGCCATTGTCAACCCGGAGTTTCAGATTAATATCCGGTAAAGTTGAATCAGCATCACTGTAAATACCTATTGCAGAACCCGTAAGAGCAAATTCACCACTTGTCTGCAGCTCTTCAAAATCTTTCATGAATACTGCCGGAATAAGCGATAGCAGTGTTTTGAATGAAGTCTTTTGTGTTTCAAAAGATATATCAGTCCTGATATCATCTTCCGGCATTTCAACAACACCAGTAAAACCAAGCTTCAGATCATTAAGGGCTAAATAATTTTCCCCCAGACTGAATTGCATATTCTCAAGATCAGCCAGAAGGTCTATCCTTGACTCTGCCACTGCTTTGTCAAGATATTTTATTCCATCCATAATAAAACTCACATCACCTGCATTCAGAATTATCTCCATATCTGTTTCACTCATGGACATATCACCTTTGAGATAAAAATTGATATCATTCATGAAGGCAGACATATTCGAACTTTTATCAATATATGACAAAGAACTGTTCAAAAGAGTAACTTTTTTAAGCAGAATTTTAAGGTCTGATTCTGCGCTGTTTGTTTCTTCCTCCTCTTGTTCAGCACTTTCTTTAAAAATATCCCAGTTTGCTTTTCCATCTTCAAGATAAATTGCATTCATTGTGGCTTCGTTAAGGATAATTGACTTTACCTCATAGCCACTTTTTTTAAGTAAACTTCCGAGGTTGAATACAATATCAAAAGATTCAAAAGCAGCCAGTGTATCATTCTCAAACTCATCTTGTCCAACTATGGCAAGCTTATCAAGAGAAAAGGATAAATTTGGAAAATTTCTAAAAAACCCGAGTTTATAACTGCCAAAACTCACACTGGCATTAACAGATTCATTGATCACCTGCTCCACCTTTGTCCCGATCTTGTCTTTGAAAAGAACCGGAACTGTAAATAATAAAACCATAACCAGCAAAATAAGTCCGGCAAGAGATAAAAGAATTATTCGTGACAGTCTTTTCATATCATGTACAATTAATTATATGTCTGATTTTTAAATATTTGATATGTAATCAAAACCACTGATTTAAAGTAACTAATATTCTCCGTAATAAAAAAAGTATGGGACAGTTTACTATCTCAGTTTATATTAAACGGATTTGTATAATATATGTTTATTAAATACGGGATTTCTTTCTTTACCTCCTGAAAACAATTATTATTATATTTGCAGTCGAAAACAAAGGTCCCGTAGCTTAACTGAATAGAGCATCTGACTACGGATCAGAAGGTTGGGGGTTTGAATCCCTCCGGGATCACAAATCAAAAACGCTATTGTTACCTTTACTGAACTTTAGCGTTTTTGATGTTTTATTTTATTCTTTGTAGTTACTGTCTGATTTTTGAACGGAGCCAAAATTAAGTCTTCATAATTAAGCTATAAAACCAACAGATTAATAGAGTAATTCTTCAAAGAAAACGAAAGAGCGAACCCCGACTTAATAACATCAATATCTGTTTTCAGAATTAATCCGGCATTCGGGATGGCTTGAAAGTAAGTGAATTTACATTCTGATCAATCC
Source organism: Bacteroidota bacterium (assembly GCA_012729475.1). GTDB lineage: Bacteria > Bacteroidota > Bacteroidia > Bacteroidales > VadinHA17 > LD21. The sequence continues at coordinate 15,851 of JAAYDB010000003.1, read as the reverse complement.
TTTTTAAAACACCCGCCGCCAGAGTATTGTCACAGGGCTGATCCTCAAGAATCTTCCGGAGTTCATTAAGGTCACGTCCGATAGCTTCTCTCGATTGTTTCAAACTGTCAGCCTGATTTGTAATACTGCTTTCTATCTCGGCAACATCATTTTTTGCATCCTGAACCTTTTGCATATTGAAAAATGCATTCAAAGCACCTGATAAAGCACAAATAATTGCAATAACAATGCACATGTTTTTATACATCCTCACCGCCGACAATTTAGCTTCTGATACATTATTTGGTAAAGATTTTACTATTATGCCGGTATAGAATATTCCAAAAACAGAAATGCCGGCTGTACCAAGACTTGCAAGTCTGACTATAAGGTCAAGTGTTAGGTTCGGGGTATCCATAATAATTAATTGTTAATAATATAGGACGGATTGTATCTCTTATCAAAAATACTATAAGAAAATTTAGAAATCAATATTTCTGATTGTTAAAATACTTCTCACACTCTCTTCATAGACAATTGCGGATCATTCTGTTACCTTAACAATGGCAGTCTTGAAAAAGTATATGATTCTCAGGTTAGTTGCTTTGACAATATTTTTAAATACCCTATATTGGTACTCTGAAGAAAATTTATGAAAAAATTTCCTTTCAGGAATATGTTACTTGCAGAAAATATTATTTAAAGAATATTTCCGGATCTTAAACACTATATATACCTGATTATTAAAAGTAGTTACATGAAAAAAACCAACATTAAACCGGGAATGAAAAGTGTAGTTACATTTCTCATTGCCATCACACTCATAAACTGCAAATCGGAAGCTCAGATGAGGTTGATCTGGGAAAAAGATTCTCTTGCTTATAATCCTGAATCAATTGTATTCGACAAAAGCAGAGCATGCTGCTATGTATCCAACTTTGGTGAGAATCCCGGAAATGGAATGTCGTACAGTAAGGATTACATTACTAAATTTAACCTCAAGGGTGAAATAGTTGAACAAAAAATGATTGACAATGTAACCGCTCCAACAGGATTATGTATTCATAATGATCTGTTATATATTGTTGAAAGATTCGGGATTATTGAGTTCGATCTTACACAGAATAAAGTAGTAAAGAGGTACCGTATCGAGGGTCCGGGTTTCCTGAATGACATTGCTGCGGATAATAACGGAAATCTGTATGTAACTGTCAGTGACATAAATATTATATACAGGATAAAGGATTCCGTAGTTGAAAAATGGATAGAAAGCGATGAATTTATGAATCCCAATGGAATTATTTGCGATGGAGACAATATTATTGTGGGGGTTTGCAGTGACGGTAGTCTGAAGTCGGTATCCATACACGATAAAAAGACAGAAATAATATCAGCTCCCGGAAAAGGATTTGCTGTGATTGACGGTGTAAAAAAACACGGTGACGGCTACTTTATTTCACACTATCAGGGAATTATTTATTTTGTGAATAATAAAGGAGTATCCAGGGAAATTCTGAACACGACTGCTGAAAATGTCTTTTGTGCCGATTTTGAATTCATAGAAGACCAGAAGCTTTTTTTCATACCTACTTTACAAAATAACAAGGTTCGTCTTTACAGGTATGAATAGCTTTTTCCTGCCAGCTTTCATTTGATCCATCTCACTCCTTCATCCAATGGACCAACAGCTGTTCCGGCAGAAAAATTTTATTACAGGAAATAGAAATCATTTTTGACTTTGTAAAGAACGACTCAGACGGATAAAAAGGCCCAGCCTGTAAAGATCAAATAAAGCAAGAAAAATATAACCTCTGGCCAGCAAGAAATATATTACTGGCCGGAATACAATATAAACCAGACCAATACAATTTTTGTATTTCTCTATTTTGTTATAAAAATGTAAAAGTGAGATGTAATCATTTAAATCATCTCCATATCGACCGGATTTCACCATTTCAACAAGATTAAGAACAGCCTCCCTCGTTTTTTTCAGATAGGCTTTATTTGATTCAAGACCTCCGTTGAGAACCTGATTATCAGTATGGATCACTTCAATACCTGCTTTTCTCAGTGAGTAACCAAAAAGAGTATCCTCATAGCCATAACCTGAAAGATTTTCATCAAATTTTATTCTGTCAAATATCCGTCTGTCTGCCAGAAAATTATTAGACAGGAATGAGCGGTGAGGATTGCCATTCCTGATATCTGCCGGTTTACTTTCTCTTAGCTTACCGTATTTCCATCTGAGCTTCTGCCTGCGGCCGGGACACATCAATGTGTATGTACTCCCTCCACAAACTACTGACGGTTGTTGTGGTGTCAACCCGATATATTTTTCAAGGAAATTAGAAGAAGAAATAATGGAATCGCAATCAAGGAAAAGAAGATATCTGTAATTAGCATAAGTAATAAAAAGGTTTCTGATCCTTGCTCTTCCGGTATTATGGTCAAGTTCAATATAAATGTGCTCTTTGCAAACAAGCCTGTTATTCCTGCGGTACCTTTCCTCCGAGAAATCATCAATAATAATTATTTCAACAGGGACATATGATGATTCTGCCTGTATTGACAAGTCAGTTACCAGACGTGAAACATCATAATTATATACAGGGATACAGATACTTATCATCAGAAACAACAGGATGCATAAATCTTCTTGTCAAAATGACAGAATACAAAATTAGAATAACTTTGAAATCGGGTTATACTACTGAGAAGAAAAACATATCTGTATAAAAAATAAAACAGTATTTTGATAACTTTGAGACATTGGATTAAAAAGGCCGGAAAAAAAACAGACATGGACTATAAAACTCTTTCCCTGAAAAAGAAAATCTTCTATTTCTTTTTAACTCTCCTCCTGTTATTAATTACAGCAGGGGTTGTCTATCTTAGTTCTTTGCTTCCTATAATGACAGGTTATGCCGCTAAGAATCTATGTTCCGGTGTCTTCATAGCCGACAGGGATCAGGAAGATCTTGAAGCAAACGATCTGAATTTTTTCCCTGTTAATTATGTTAAGAACAGGGTGAACTATAGCGACAGCAGTGTCACAAGCCGTTTTCTCTGGGGTAGTTCCAGAGCCATCGATCTTGAGGAATACGGGGCTCTCCTACTGAGAAAATCTTCAGCAGAGGAGCTTCGCCGGAAGACTTTTCCCGTATTGCCTGATCCGGGATATGAATCAGATTCCACAGAATGGCCCTTGGGAAACATTATTCCTGATACTGTGACCGGAATAAATACTGAATCACTGGAAATAATAACAAATGATCTTATAACAAGAAACAGTTACGGAGGTAACGCTTATTCATTCATGGTTCTTCATAAGGGTATGCCTGTTGCAGAAGCTTATAAACCAGGTTTCGGTAAAAATTCATTATTCCTTAGCTGGTCGATGGCAAAGAGTGTGACAAATGCTCTTATCGGAATTCTTGTAAAGAAGGGTTTTCTGGATATTTATGAAGAGACAGATATTGAGCTATGGCAAAATGATGCGAGGAAGGAAATAACCATAAATGATATCATGCAGATGCAAAGCGGCCTAAGATGGAATGAAGATTATGGCAACCGTTCTGATGTAACCCTCATGCTCACCCGTGAAAAGGATATGGCTGAGTTTGCCTATGACCAGCCACTGGAGTTTGAACCCGGAACACATTTTGAATACTCATCGGGAATGGCTAATGTTCTTTGTTATCTGATCCGCAAAAGGATCAATAACGATTCAATATATTATACTTTCCCCTATACTGATCTTTTCTACAAAACAGGCATTACGAATGCCATCTTTGAAACAGACTTATCTGGCACCTTCGTAGGATCATCCTATTTATATGCCACCCTCCGCGACTATGCCCGTTTTGGACTTTTGTATATAAGAGAAGGTAACTTCAATGGAGAACAGATCCTTCCTGAGGGCTGGACAGATTATACAAGGACACCTGCATCTGCATCAGAAGGTGAATATGGTTCTCTTTTCTGGCTTAACGGAAAAGGAGAAGTGCCCTCTGCCCCTGATGATACTTACATGTGTATTGGTCATGATGGTCAACGCATATTTATTATACCATCAAAGGACCTTGTAGTGGTTGTACTCGGCTATTCCCCTAATGGAGCCATGGATTTTGACAGATTACTAAACGATATATTAAAGACTGTGTAATAAATAATAATTAAATATACGTATGAAAGAAAAGATTCTTCAGATATTTGAAAAAGAAGCAATTGCAATAAGGAATATCCCTGTCGATGATATTTTCGAAAAAGCGACAGAACTGATTTATAAGCATGTACACCGTTTACATGGCAAACTGATCACCAGTGGCATGGGGAAAGCAGGTGCAATAGCCAATAATATTGCCACAACTTTCAGCTCAACCGGTACACCTGCAGTATTTCTTCATCCCAGTGAAGCCCAGCATGGCGACCTTGGAATTATCCAGGAAAATGATGTAATGCTTATCATATCCAATTCAGGTAAGACAAGAGAACTAATAGAATTGGTTGAACTGAAAAACAATCTTTTCCCCCGGGTTCCTTTTGTTGTAATTACAGGCAATCCTGACAGTCCTTTAGTTGAAAAAGCTTTCTGCACTATCTTTACCGGTGCTCCGCCAGAGGTCTGTCCTCTGGGATTAACTCCGACAACATCAACTACTGTTTTCACTGTAATAGGAGACGCACTTGTCGTTCTGATGATGGAAAAAATAGGTTTTAGTCCTGTTGATTATGCCAGAAGACATCATGGAGGATATCTGGGGGAAAAATCAAGGGAACAATCAGGTACCGGTAATTAAAATCTCTTTTGTATCACTACTTTTTTTTTAGTAAGACAGACAAGGATAACCTCCTTTCCCATAGATACTTAATTATTTGATTATGACAAATAAAACTAGCTCCGATCCAATTAACAGGAGAGATTATATATTTTCAATTACTATAATAGGTCTTTTCTTTTTCATTTTCGGTTTTGTAACATGGCTTAATGGTATTCTTATACCATTTTTGAGAACTGCCTGTGAGTTAAATGATTTCCAGGCTTATTTTGTTACGTTCGCCTTTTATATTTCTTATTTCGTAATGGCACTTCCATCTTCGGCTGTCCTTAAGAAAACCGGTTTCAGGAATGGGATGTCTGCAGGATTATGGGTTATGGCACTTGGTTCTCTTATTTTCATACCTGCAGCTCTCACAAGAACATTCGGTCTGTTTCTTACCGGACTGTTTATAGAAGGAACAGGCTTAGCCCTGTTACAGACTGCATCAAATCCTTATATTACGATCATTGGTCCACGTGAAAGTGCTGCCAGAAGAATAAGTATAATGGGAATTGCCAATAAGTTTGCAGGAGTTATTGCACCGGTTATACTGGCAAGCATCATTTTGAAAGACTCCGGGGTATTGGATGAAAAACTCGCTACAACCGCCGATCAGGCTTTTCGTGCCATGTTACTGGATGAGATGGCCCGCAGAGTAATAATGCCATACATTGCAATGGCGGTAATTCTTATACTACTGGGCCTACTTTTAAGATTTGCCAACCTGCCGGAAGTGGATACGGATTCTGAAGATAGAAATACTCAAAAATCAAATACCGGAAAAACAAACATATTCCAGTTTACACATCTCCTGCTCGGGGTGACAGCACTCTTTTTTTATGTTGGCGTAGAGGTAATAGCCGGTGACACTATCATCAGGTATGGCCAATCAATAGGAGTTCCAATGGATTCAGCAAAGTATTTTACTTCACTGACTCTTTTGGGAATGATTTTGGGTTATCTTCTGGGTATTGTATGTATTCCACGATATCTCAAACAGGTTAATGCATTACGAATATGCACAATTCTGGGTGTACTATTCTCACTGGGTGCAGTATTATCTCCTGCTGAGAAAGTGTTTGTCATGCCTTTCATCGATATAACAACCTTCCGAAAGCTTGATCTTATTCTGCCTGTTAGCGTTCTCTTTGTGGCACTTCTGGGTCTTGCCAATTCTCTTGTCTGGCCCGCTATCTGGCCTTTGGCACTTAACGGTCTTGGGAAATTTACAAAAACCGGATCAGCCATGCTTATAATGGCAATAGCAGGTGGAGCTCTTTTACCTTTGATGTATGGGAAGCTGGCTGTAATCTTTTCAACGCAGACTGCATACTGGATATGCGTCCCATGTTATCTGATAATTATGTATTATGCATTTTGGGGATATAAAACAGGAAGACAAGCTCAGAAATAAAGTCAGACAGATAAAACAAGACGGTCGATAATTTATTCGTTATATATAACTTGCTATCAAATGTTTTAAACATATATGATAATAACGTTCGAATTTTTATTTGGATATATGTATATATTACGTAATTTTGGAGCCGAAAAAAAAACGGAAATAAATCAGATAAGTTCAGTGATCTGAGCTTTTTCCTGATATTTAGATAATCTAAAAAGGCTATGGACATATCGGGTAAAAGTTATAAGGCCTTCCTTAAACGTCAGGAGGCATTAAAAAAACAGTACAGCGAAAAGCAGGCAGAAAAGCAGCATTCAAAAGGCAAGCTTACGGCTCAGGAAAGGATAAATCTTCTATTTGATCCGGGCACATTTGAAGAGATAGATACCTTTGTCACTCCTGCTGACCAGCCGGTAGAATTCGGCAAAGTTGAAAGAACCTACGGTGATGGAGTAATTGTAGGTTATGGAAAAGTTAATGGCCGGCTCATTTTTGCCTATGCACAGGACTTCACTATTATGGGAGGTTCTCTTGGGGCTGTACATTCGCAAAAAATCGCTAAGATACAGGAGATGGCACTCAAAATGGGTTCTCCCATTATAGGAATGATGGATTCGGGAGGAGCAAGGATACAGGAAGGTGTTGCCAGCCTGAGCGGATATGCATCAATCTTTCAAAACATTATTCATTCTTCCGGAATTATACCTCAGATCTCAGTGATAATGGGGCCTGCTGCCGGAGGAGCGGTGTACTCCCCTGCACTGACTGACTTTGTCTTTATGGTCAATCATACCAGTTATATGTTTGTAACCGGACCGAATGTAGTCAGGGAAGTATTGAATGAAGAAGTTACATTTGATGAACTGGGAGGAGCTAAAGTACATGCATGTAAAAGTGGTGTGGCACATATGATATATGATGACGAGGAAAACACCATTATGGCCCTTAAAAAATTCCTGACATATCTGCCTTCAAATAATGTAGAGAATCCTCCTTTCGTACCTGAGGATAATTCAACACCTGATATAAATGATAAATTAAGGGATATTGTTCCGGATGATCCAAATAAACCTTATGATGTAAAGGATGTTATCAACCTTATTGTTGACCGTAACAGTTTTTTTGAAACAGCAGAACTATATGCACCCAATATTGTAACCGGGCTGGCCAGGATAAAAGGGAAAACTATAGGGATTGTTGCAAATCAACCAAAGGTACTGGCCGGTGTCCTTGATATAGACTCATCAACAAAAGGTGCAAGATTTATTCGTTTCTGCGATGCTTTCAATATACCCATTATCACCCTGGAAGATGTTCCGGGCTTTCTGCCAGGTGTTGATCAGGAACATGCGGGAATTATAAGGAATGGGGCCAAGCTTCTTTTTGCCTACAGTGAAGCAACAGTACCACGCATAACGGTGATCCTAAGAAAAGCGTACGGAGGAGCATTTATTGTAATGAACTGTAAGAAGCTGGGAGGGGATTTCAGTTTTGCCTGGCCTACTGCAGAAATTGCAGTAATGGGTCCTGATGGTGCTGTGGCAATTCTGTACAGGAAAGAACTGGCAGAATCTTCCAATCCTGCCGAACTAAAAAAAGAACTGGTAAAAAAATACCGTGACAAAATTGCAAATCCTTTTATTGCTGATGAAAGTGGTTATATTGATGAGGTAATAGATCCGGCAGTAACACGGAAAAAAATTATATCTGCCCTTCAGGCTCTAAGCAATAAATGGGTAAAAGTGCCTTCAAGAAAACATGGAAATATGCCATTGTAAGCAACAAATCCTGTCAATAGGGGTTAAATTCAAAACATATCAATTATTCATAACTGTTAATCTATAATACTTACAAAAGTATATGATTATGAACCATCCTTATCAGATCTCTAATATAAAAATGACAGATAATATATATTTTGCGTGAGGATGAAGAATCATTAATAATAAAAATAGCTCTGATGAAACTTACATGAGCAGAAACTCACAAAAAGAAATGATTGTTCAATTCATGAAAGTTCCATTCGACCACTGAAATAATAACTAAATAAACGAATAAAATAATATTAAAATATTCGTATGAAAATAAAAAAGATATTAATAGCAAACCGGGGTGAGATTGCGATCAGGATAATAAGAACTGCAAAACAGATGAAAATAAGAACAGTTGTTGTTCGCGCTGCTGTTGAACCCAACGCAATGTATCTTGAATACGCTGATGAGATTTATGATTACAGCGAAGAACTTCCGGAAATACCAGTTTTTCTGGATATTGAAAAAATTATTGAAATTGCGTTGAATACCGGAGCTGATGCTATTCATCCTGGCTACGGTTTCCTGGCAGAAAATGCATATTTCGCTAATAAATGTCTTGAAAACAAGCTTATTTTCATAGGGCCGGACCCGGATTCCATATATAAAATGGGAAACAAGACTATTGCCAGAAAAATAGCTCTGGCCAATGGTATTCCTGTGGCAAGTGGTAGTGAAGGAAATATATCCAATATAGAAGAAGCTATTACTCTTGCAGATAAAATAGGTTATCCGGTTATCATTAAGGCGGCCTCGGGAGGTGGTGGAAGAGGTATGCGTATCGTGAGAAAAGCTGAAGACATGGAGAAGTTCTTTATAATAGCCAGCAAGGAAGCAGAGAAAGCGTTCAAAGATCCTTCAGTTTTTATCGAGAGATATATTGAAAACCCTAAACATATTGAGTTTCAAATACTCGGAGACAAATTTGGGAATGTGATACATCTAGGTGAACGAGAGTGTTCTATCCAAAGGAAGCATCAGAAACTCCTTGAAGAAGCACCTTCCAGTGCACTTAACAGTGATCTTAGGCAGAAAATGGGTGCAACAGCTGTAAAAATAGCCAAAGCAGTGGATTATTATTCTGCTGGTACTGTTGAGTTTCTTCTTGATTCGGATAATAATTTCTACTTCATGGAGATGAACACAAGGATACAGGTTGAGCATCCGGTGACAGAGTTGGTTACGGGTATCGATCTCATCCAGCAGCAGATACAAATTGCTAATGGCAATACATTAAATATTAAACAGGAAGATATTAATTTAAAGGGTTGGGCCATTGAATGCCGGATAAATGCTGAAGATGTACAGGCTGGTTTCGCACCTGATCCCGGTAAAATTGAAAATTTAAGTATGCCTGCAGGACCGGACATTAGGGTTGATACAGGGATTACAGTGGGATCTTCAATAATATCCAGTTATGACTCCATGATAGCTAAACTGATCGTTAAAGGAAAAGACAGGAAAGATGCCATCAAGAATTGTAAAATGGCTCTCGACAAAGTATGGATCAAAGGAACAAAAACCACTCTTCCCTTTTTCAGGATGTTGGTACGAAACCAAAAGTTCCTTGAAGGGACTTTCACAACAGCCTTTATCGAAAAAGATATTGAAAAATACTATTTAAACAGTGAATATGAGGAGATGCTTGCTGCCTGGCTGGCAACAAAAATGTTCGTTGAGGAGAACCTTGAGGAAAACAGCATACAGGTAGATTTCGAAAACGGAAAAGAGATGAGCCCCTGGCTTATGAACAAGAGAATGAACCAATTTTAAAACATTTTTGAAAAACCATGAGTACCCTTCAGATAAAAAAGCTTTATACCCTGTCATCAGAAAATAGAAAATTCTGTTTCACTCTTCCTTTACGGAACAAGATCCGTATAGGCAAGCGCGACTATGTAGTAAGTTTAAAAAGTGATGAAAAATACGGCACTTATATTTTATGGAAAAACAGGAAATACCCTGTTGAGATAATAAGGTCAAGGCAAAACAGCTATGAAATCCTTTTCAATGATATAAGCTATACATTCACCGTGGAGACTCCTTTCTCGATGAAGAGAATGAAAGTCCTGAATGCTACTAAAAAGAAGGTTGAACAAGAATCAGTAAAAGCGCCGATGCCTGGTAAATTAATAGATGTATGCGTCAGAGAGGGGGCTGTCGTACAACGCGGAGAACCAGTAGTCATTCTGGAAGCCATGAAGATGCAGAATGAAATTCAATCACCTGTCAGTGGCACAGTAACCAGGATACTTGTTAAACCTAATGCAAATGTAATGAAGGATGATTTACTTGTCGAGATAAAAGTTGATTAATCTCACATTACAACCATAATCATATACACCATAGTATTCAATCTTCCTCTATTTCTTCTCAGGCACCTGTTTCAGTGTTTCACACAGCAGGCTGAAAAATTTCTTTACAGAAGTTATCCCTACTTTTTCGTCCGGGGAATGCGGGTACTTGATAGTTGGTCCAAAAGAGATCATATCAAGAGCCGGATAAACTCCTCCTATAATTGCACATTCCAGTCCGGCATGAATAGCTTTTATTTCAGGCATTACTCCGAACAATTTTTTATAAACACCAGCAGATATACCAAGTATCGGAGAATCCATATCTGGTTTCCATCCTGGATAACCTCCTGACATCTCTACATTGGCATCAATAAGATGGAAAACAGCTGCTATACGCCATGCCGTAGCTTCTTTTGCTGAATCAACAGAACTGCGACACAGATTCTGGACTTCAAAGTTACCATTGCTCACTTTTACGATAGCCAGGTTGTTAGAGGTCTCAACTAATCCTTTTACTGCCTGACTCATTCGCTGAACACCATTTGGGCAGGCAAAAACGGCTCTTATAATCCTGTATTGATCCTTTTTTGCCATTACTTTTTCAGGCATTTCGCATTTAATGGATAAAAATGACATATCCGGCTCGGTATCAGTAAATTCAGCTTTACAGATCTTTTCATATTCTTTCACGAATTTCTCAAAAGCTTTTACTTTTTCATCTTCAACAAGCAGTACAGAATATGATTCCCGTGGTATTGCATTACGTAAATTACCTCCTTCTGCTTCAGCCAGCCGGATATCAAAATCCGATTCAGCCTGCATAAGGAAACGGAACATTAGCTTATTTGAGTTAGCCCTGCCCATAGCAATATCCACTCCTGAATGACCTCCTTTTAACCCTTTGGCTGTTACTCTGTAAGAAGTCATGCCTTCAGGTGTTTTTTCTTCCTTGTATTTCTTTCTTGCACTAATATCTAGACCACCGGCACATCCCACACAAAGCTCATTTATATCTTCAGAATCCAGATTAATAAGAATATCTCCATCCAGTAGTCCTTTTTTCAAACCAAAAGCGCCGGTCATTCCTGTCTCCTCATCAATTGTGAATAGTGCTTCAAGCGGACCGTGGGGAATTTCTTTGGAAGCCAGAATAGCTAATGTAGCAGCAACACCTATCCCATTGTCAGACCCCAGTGTAGTCCCGTTTGCTTTTACCCAGTCTCCATCAATAAGAGTCTCAATAGGGTCCTTCTCAAAATCATGCTTCTTATCATTGTTTTTCTGAGGCACCATGTCAAGATGTGTCTGTAATACAACACCCTCCCTCTTTTCCATACCCCTGGCAGCCGGTTTTTTAATAATAACATTCCCGGTCTTGTCAACAATGGTCTCCAGTTTGTGATCTTTACCAAACTTTACTATATAATCTATAACTTTTTGTTCCTTTTTTGAAGGACGTGGGATCTGAGTCAGATCATAGAAGAAATTCCATAATGACCCGGGTTCAAGTTTGCGTATATCGTTCATTATTAATAAAATTAGTGATTATTACTTATTGTCATAAGACTTAAAATTAGTGATTATTATCGGAATAAGTAAAGTATTGTGATGAATATTTATCATTGTTTTTGCTGTATTGGGTATTTCTTTTGTTTACAGCTAATAAATAAAAATAATTCTAACCATAAGATGCAGTTAAATATGAAAAAAATGGTCTGTGTTTCGTAACAAAAAATTAACAATCCGGCAGATAGTATTAAGGCATATTTTCTAATTTTACATCAAATTTTGTAAAAAGATTATATTTGAATATCATTACCGGATTAGCCTGGCAGATAGAGTTAAAGATTAGAATTCAGTCCGGTAGCATGATAACGGAAATAAACAAAAGGTGAATATATATTTAATTTTTGTAATCATTCTGTTTATTCTGGCCATTTCGGACCTTGTAGTCGGGGTATCCAATGATGCGGCAAATTTTCTCAATTCAGCCATAGGTTCTAAAGTAGCTCCCTTCAGAGTGATTCTTGCTGTTGCCGGATTGGGAGTTCTTGTTGGAGCTACATTCTCCAGCGGAATGATGGAGATAGCAAGGTCAGGGATCTTTCACCCGGATAAATTCTATTTTTCAGAGATCATGATAATCTTCCTTGCAGTAATGATCACTGATATTATTTTATTGGACACATTTAATACTTTCGGTTTACCTACTTCAACAACTGTTTCTATAGTATTTGAACTCTTGGGGGCGGCGGTAGCAATATCCCTTATTAAAATCTCAAAAACCTCTGAAGGGTTTTCTGATATAGCAGGTTATATCAATTCAACAAAAGCTTTGGCAATAATATCGGGCATTCTACTTTCAGTAGTAATCGCTTTTACTGCAGGTATGATAGTCCAGTTTTTCACAAGGCTGGTTTTCTCTTTTAATTACCAGCGTTACATGAAATATTTCGGTGCCTTGTGGGGGGGATTAGCAATTACTGCAATAATATATTTCATGATTGTAAAAGGAGCCAAAGGAGCATCGTTCATGAACGAAGAATCGCTGACCTGGTTCAGGGAAAACACTCTAAAACTGTTGTTATATTCTTTTGTTTCCATTGCCCTTGTATTGCAACTCCTGATATCATTCTTCAGGATAAATATTCTGAGAATTATCGTACTGGTTGGAACATTTTCCCTGGCAATGGCTTTTGCAGGAAATGATCTTGTGAATTTCATAGGAGTTCCTCTGGCCGGATTTGAATCTTTCAGAGAAGCACTGTCTGCTCCCGGTTTTAATCCTGACACATACACCATGGAAGCTCTCAGTGAACCGGTAAAAACACCAACATATTTTCTAATGCTGGCCGGCTTTATAATGGTTGCAACATTATTCTTCTCAAAAAAAGCCCGCAGTGTATCACAGACCGAAATTGGTCTTGCCCGTCAGGATGCAGGAACAGAAAGATTTGCTTCTTCCAGAATATCAAGAACAGTAGTAAGAGGATCACTGGGAGCATCGAAACTCTTCAACAGAATTGTTCCATTAAAAGTAATAAAGTTTGTCGATAAAAGATTCGACCCCCGGATTTTCAACAAAAAGACAAAAAACAAAAATGATTCGACCTCTTTTGATCAACTAAGAGCTTCAGTGAATATGTTTGTAGCCAGTATACTAATTGCAACAGCAACTTCACTTAAACTTCCTCTTTCAACAACATATGTGACTTTTATGGTAGCCATGGGTACATCTTTCGCAGATGGAGCCTGGGGCAGGGAAAGTGCCGTTTTCCGCATCACTGGTGTAACTACTGTAATCGGCGGCTGGTTTTTTACTGCCCTTATCGCTTTTACTGTATCCTCAATTGTAGCCCTTTTCCTTAACTGGGGCGGATTAATAGCTATTATTACAGCTATGGCACTTGCGGTATTCCTCGTAATAAAAACCAATTTCATTCATAAAAAGCGACTTCTTGTCCAGAACAAAAAAGATGAATTGGATGATAAAGAAACTCTCAACGGGGAAAACGTTATGCAAAAATGTTCTTCTTCAATAACAAAAGTAGCAAATACTGTATCAAAGCTGTATTTTTCAGCTATCTTAAGCCTGATCCGAGAAGACAGAAAGAAAATGAAAAAAGTCATCAAAAATGTTAATGAACTGAACAAGGATGCCAAGGAACTGAAATACAACATCTACCCTATTTTAAAAAAGCTTGAGGAGGATTCTATTGAAACTGGCCCGTTTTATGTCCAGATACTTGACTATATAAGAGAAATGGCCCACTGTCTCAGATATATTTCTGACAGTATATATGAATATATAGATAATAATCACCCACCATTGATACCAGCACAGGTTAAAGACCTGCATGAACTTAACGAATCGATGAATAATTTTTTTGATGAAATATTCAGAATAAGCAAAACAAAAAAATTTAATGAAATAAACAATCTGATATCACAACAGCAAGAGATTCTGGATCATATCTCCAAAATAAAGAAAAGACACATTAAGTTCATTAAATCCGAACTGGTCGGTACAAGAAATTCTCTTATGTATCTGAATTTATTATCTGAAAGTAAAAATCTGGTGCTTCATACAATAAATATGCTAAAATCACACAGGGATTTCATCCTGAGTAACAAGTCGCAAAAAATGACTGACCAATTCAGTAAAATAGAAATGACCTGATTCACCGGTTTTTTTTATTTTTGTTATTTTAATACAGAAGTATTATTCTTTTTTTTCACACTGATCAATAAATTTTAACGATGAATATTGATAAGATCCTCAAGTTTTTTGTTCCAAAGGATCATTCTTTTCATCCTCTTTTCGAGGAAAGTGCAAAAAATCTTGTTAGAGCCTCAGAACTTCTCAGGCACATGCTCACTTTCACAGAGACTGAAGACCATGAAAAGATACATAAGGAGATAAAAGAAGTTGAACATATTGGTGATATTATTACAGATAAGACCTACGAACAGCTTAACAAATCCTTTATCACCCCATTTGACCGGGAAGATATACAGGATCTGATTTTTCACATGGATGATGTTGTTGATTCAATTAACGGTGTAAGCAGAAGGATATGTCTTTACAAACCAAAAAAACTCCTTGCAGTATACAAGGTCATGGCGGACATGCTTTATGAAGCTGCCAAAGAAATTGAAGTTGGCATCCACTGTCTGAATGATTTTGCTGCCAATAAAAAAGAGATTACCCAGGCCTGTAACAATGTAACAGCAATAGAACACAAGGTTGATGAGTATTACTATGTAGCTGTCTCAGAACTTTTTGACAAAGAAAAAGATGCTGCTGAACTACTTAAGAACAATGAGATTCTTGAGATACTCGAGAGGTGTGTTGATCGTGCAGAAGATGTAGCTGACATTATTAAATCCATTCTAATCAAGATGGCCTGAAAGAACAGATCAGGTCACAGGATTTTCCTTCACCCCGACTTACATATAAATAAATAATTGAAGTTTCGCAAGTAAGAAAAAGTTAATAAAATGGCATAAAAAAAGCAAAGGGAGTTTTCAGATATCTCTGAAAATCAGTATATTTAAAGTGACGAAACCATAAATAACTGATCCCAATGCTTAGTAATAAAGGTACAAATATTTTCTCTGAGATTAATAGTTTTTTTCCGGAGAATGATAACAGAAAAGCAATTAACAGCATAATGGATATTGCCCGGCATCTGAAAATAAGCGGTAAATCCTTGTCAATTGAGAGTAATGACAACTGTAAGTTCACACGGTTACAGGTGTTAGAGCTATTGTTGCTATTTCCTTTATTCATGGTGAAAAACGCCTTTCATTATTCTGAATCCGTTCTCTTTAAGGTTCTCTCGTGCAAGAAGGATGTTTTCTATCGCTTTATGGCCAATGGTTCTTTGGATTGGCGAAAGATCCTCTACAGGATCAATTTGCAGTTGATTGGGAAAATTGCGGTCAGGGCCGATTCCGGCAGCGGCAAGGATCCTGTTTGCCTCATTGTTGATGACTCTGACCTGCCCAAAACCGGCAAAAAGATCGAGAGAATAGG
>JAAYDB010000015.1 GCA_012729475.1 Bacteroidota bacterium | reverse complement strand
CTATATTCATAAATTTTACTTAATTTTAACAGTGTTTGACATCAGACTGCTGATTAAGACATCCGGAAGGTTTAAAGCAATCGACTTTAGAAAAAACGACATTGCATTTAAGTCTGAAAAAATGTTTTAGTCGATGTTGTATATGATTAGTAAATAACATTTTAACCTGACTATAAACCATATATTATGAAATACAGGTTTACCACATTATTATTAATTTTAATAATAAGCACGGGAGTTTTTGCCCAACCTCCCGAAACGGTGTATGAAGGCACTGTCATCACTACCGGATTCAGGCAAAGCATATCATCTTCTGATTATGGGCCCCACCCGATTGGTTTCGATTTCGAGTTTTTCGGAAACACTTATTCACAATTCTGGGTCAGTGCAAACGGAATGATCCTGTTTGGTGTACCCACAGATGTATATAATACCGAAGCCACTATTCCCTCAACCGGAGGTCCTGATAATTTTATAGCACCGTTCTGGGATAACTTATCCATCCTCGACGGTGGCAACGTTATGTATAAAACGATAGGAGCTGCAAATAACCATAAATGCATCATCCAGTTTAAAAACATGGGCTTCGACCCAATACCTTCTCCTTTCGGGACTTTTTCAATTATTCTCTACGAAGAGACCAATGTTATACAGGTGCAGTACAGGCTTATCCTTGACCCCTATTCCCCACAGTCACACGGAGAGAGTGCCACTATTGGCATAGAAAACGCTGATGGCACAAAAGGTGCTCTGTATGCATTCCATCAGGGTGATGCCGTCTATTCTGAAGATGCTATATCATTTACACCTTCCCCCTCCGACCCTGAAAGCTATACAATAGATCCTGCGACTCTCTACGACGGTGTCTTTCTTACCACCAATCTGTCACTGCCCGATCCTGCAGTGGTCAATCTTATCAGTCCGGCCGAAGATGCAGTAGTGGGTACAGACGTATCCTTTCAGTGGGCCGCAGCAGACAATGCAAGCGCTTATTATTTCGTGATGGACAACAACCCCGATCTGTCCAGTGCCAAATACACCGATGTGGGACTTAACCTTTCCTATGATACCACAAACCTCTCTCTTGACGAGACATACTACTGGACTGTCTTCTCCTATAATGCCACCAGCTTTACCTGGAGTGAAGTAATAAGATTCTTTACTGTGTCATCTCCTCCCCTCGCTGCAGTACCACAGACAATATGGACAGAACAGGGACAGGATAAAACAATTGAACTGAATTACACAGGAGGTGACGCCAGCGCCAAAACAGCTATTATAACTATTCTTCCTGCCCAGGGACAACTGTTCCAGTATGATGGTGGCATAAGAGGTCCTGAGATAACATCCGTACCTGCAACTGTCACTGATCCCGCAAGAAATATCATATATGCTGCCACAGGCAACACAGGAACCGCCGCAGGTAACTTCAACTTTAAAATGAATGATGACACAGGCGACTCCCCGGAAGCCATAATCACCGTCAATGTCAGTCCTGCAGGAATACCCAACGTGCTGTATACAGCCAAAAGCACAGATTTTGCAGAGATTCAGTTTGACAGAAAGATGGCTGATCCCAAAGGAAAAGAGGGTCAGTTTGAGTTACTGGTCGACGGATCTCCCGCTGTTATCGATTCCCTGACCCTTAAAGAAGGTGATCCCTACAGTATTATCCTTCACCTTGCAACTCCTCTCACAGGGACAGAGACTGTTTTACTGTCATATACACCGGGAGACATATCATCTCTTACCGGTGGTTATCTGTTAACCATAACTGATGAACCGGTTAACCTGCTGGCACAGACAATTGATTTCTCACAGTCGCTCGACAGAACATTCGACGAGTCTCCTTTCAGGCTGAATGCCACTGTCAGCAGCGGACTGCCACTGACCTATACCAGTTCAAACACCAGCGTTGCCACTGTCAGTGGAGGAGTATACCTTAATTTCAAGGCTCTGGGCACTTCGGAAATAAGAGCCCGCCAGACAGGTAATTCCACTTATGCACCTGTAAATTATTATAAAACACTTACAGTGAGCAAGGGCGATCAGACAATAACTTTTGAAGCTCTGGAAGACAAGAATTTCGGTGATCCTGACTTCACTCTCACTGCCACCGCCACCTCCGGACTGACAGTGACTTTCTCAAGCAGTAATCCTTCTGTGGCTACTGTTGAAGGAAACACTGTCCATATAACAGGAGGCGGCACTACAACCATCACAGCTTCACAGGCCGGTAATGCCTGGTGGAACGCTGCAGAACCGGTTGATCAGACCTTTAGCGTAAGCAAAACGGATCAGACTATCACTTTTGATCCTATACCCGATAAGATCTATGGCGATGCAGACTTTGATCCGGGAGCCACAGCCAGTTCAGGACTGCCAATTACCTATTCGAGTGATAATGAAAATGTGGCTGTGATAGAAGATAATATGATCCATATTACCGGCACGGGAAGTGCAGTGATAACCGCTTCGCAGGCCGGAAATGACACTTATAACCCTGCAGAAGATGTGACACAGACGCTGACAGTGGGAAAAGCTGACCAGACCATCGATATCACCGTTTACCCTAATGAAATACTGTTGTACGACACCCATACATTGTCAGCTACAGCCTCATCAGGTCTTCCCGTGCTGTTCGAAAGCCTCAACACTGCCATTGCAACAGTGTCAGGTGACCTGTTTACTGCAGTGGGCACAGGAAACGTACAGATACGTGCATATAATGATGGTGATGATAATTATGAACCTGCTGAGGCCTTTGCCACATTCTATGTGTATTCAACACACAGCAATATCATGAACCTGTTCACTCCAAACAATGACGGTATCAATGACTACTGGGAGCTGACTCTTCCAATCAGTTCCGGCAGATGCGACGTCAGGATATTTAACCGCCACGGGAAACAGGTCTTTGCAGATGATAATTATGATAACCTCTGGGATGGAACCTCCAACGGCAATCCATTGCCGGAAGGAGCTTATTACTACGTAATTAAAACAGAAAATTCAGGAATAATCAAAGGAACAGTCAACTTAGTAAGATAAACAGGCGCAGAGCACAGAGCGCAGGGCGAAGAGTTATTCTGCCCCTGAGCTCTGAGCCCTGAGCCCTGAGCACTTAAACTTATGAATATGAAAAAACTAGCTATACTATCAATACTTGCTATGCTGGCCATAACAGTACAAGCCCAGCAATCGCCTCTGTCGGAAAGCTATTTCCTGGATAAATATACCCTTGCACCATCATACGCCGGGAACTTCAATCCAAAGTATATTTTTCTGGGTTACCGCAGCGACTGGTCGGGTATCAATGGAGGACCTATGACTTTCAGGCTTTCCTTTAATGATGTCCTGATGCAAAAAGCAGGCTGGGGAGCAAGAATTGTCTTCGACAAAGCCGGCATCTTCAACCAGCTGAATGCCCTCGGATCCTACTCATATAATCTTGATATTGCAAATGACCACCATGTCCTGTTCGGGATCTCGGCAGGTATCTATCATAATTCCGTTAACCTTACGGATTATTATAATGACCCTAACTACAACATCGACCCTGCACTCGTTCAGGAAGATGTTGCCTCAAAAGTCAAGTTCCTGAGCGATGTATCACTCGTATATATGTTCAAAGACTTCGAAGCAGGAGTACTGCTTTCCAATGTAAGCTTTGGGGATGCTACATACACAAGCGCTGAAGATCTTAAATATAATCCAATATCCGTATTCCAGTTCCATACATCTTATATGATAAAAGCTTCCGATAACTGGGATATAATTCCTTTTGCTCTTGTGAGAGGAGGTAAAAATATCCCGACCCAGATAGAGATAGCTTCCCAGGTGGTATGGCGCGACATGCTGATGGGTAGTATAGTATACCGCGATCCCGGCACTCTGGGAATAGGGTTGGGTGCCAATATTGACAGAGGATTGAAAATATACTATAACTTCAATTTTGCAACAAATGTATCAATGGGCATCTATAACAACCATGAAATAACTATTGGATTCAACATATTTGAGTATATCAACAAAACCAATGCACCAATGGTCGAATAATTCCGGTCTCCGATAATAACCCATCGGATTGTATTATTTCCTTCAAGCTGAACCCCGGATGAAAAGAATGTACTCATTTCTTATCCTTTCAATAATAGCACTTTTCTCTTGCCTTAACATGTCAGCGCAGGATATTCCCTATTCTGTAGAAAATTACGGGATCTACGATTATCTGGATGAACTGGCAGGCGAACAGATAATATCAGTCAATTCAGCTATTAAGCCCTACACTAGACAATACATATCTGATAAGCTGCAGGAAGTTTATTCCAACAGGGATTTGTTATCAGCAAGACAGAGAAAAGAACTGGATTTTTACTTGCTCGATTTCGGTAAGGAAAAAGTTCTTACACCCAGGGTACAATGGTTAAAAGAGGAAAAAGGTGAAAAAAGAGCCGACCTCTTTTATTACAGAGATTCTCTTTTTTCTGTGACTGTCAATCCCATTCTGGGGGCTGAGGTTTTTGTTAACTCTGCAGGGAAAGCAACATACTGGAGAAATGGTGCGGAGGTATATGGCCATATCAAAAACATAGGATTCTATGCATCTTTACGCGATAATCATGAAAAACCTCTTCTGGGCCGAAGCTCATACCTTACCAGAAGAGATGGAGGTCACATAAAAAATGCCACCGACTGGAGCGATATGAAAGGAGGTATCACCTGGTCGTGGAAATGGGGAAATGCCGGACTCATTAGAGATAAACAGGTATGGGGAAATAATTACAACGGCTCCAATATCTTCGGAGGAAATAACCCCTCTTTCGTACAGTTATATCTGAAAATCAAACCTGTTGAATGGTTTGAATTCAACTATTTCCATGGATGGCTCAACTCGATGGTAGTTGACAGTGCACGCTCATATTATGTTGAAAACAGCTATGGAACAGACTACCGGGAAGTGTATCATAAGAAATTCATTGCAGCCAATATGTTCACCTTCGTCCCATTCAGTAATCTTCATATCTCTGCAGGTAATTCCATTGTTTATACAGACAATCATTTCAGTCCCGCATATATCATTCCTTTGTTTTTCTACAAGTCTGTCGATCATGCCCAGACATCGGGTGTTGATAACATGAATTCCCAGATGTTCCTGGATATAAGTTCGAGGAATATTAAGCATCTGCATTTGTACACCACTCTTTTTGTTGATGAATTGTCGGTAAAAAGGTTTTTCAGAGATGATGAATGGAATTTCTTCAGCTGGAAAACAGGGTTACAGCTTATTAACTATCCTTTTGATGACCTGTCGTTTACGACAGAGTTTACTTATTCCTACCCCCTGACCTTCCAGCATTATGTACCTACTGTGACTTTTGAGACCATGAATTATAATATGGGACATTACCTCAGGGATAACTCACGTGAGTGGTATATAGCTCTCGATTACCGTCCTTTAAGAACTCTTGATATCCGCCTTTCTTTCTCTGATGCTGTGAGGGGACCTGATTATACGGAACTGGGAACAGAAAGAGTTGGCAATCCCCCTCTTGAATCAGTCAGCTGGCATAACAGGACACTGGGATTGCAGGTATCATATCAGCTTATCAATGATCTGTATTCATGGTTTTCTTTTTCTCACAGCAATATCAGCGGTGATGAGAGATGGTCTCCTCCTTTCATGTATGGAGAAAAAAATACCCTTAACATGGGTGTTACATTCGGCTTTTAAATTTTGTTAAAACAATTTTCCTGTCTTTGACTGTTTTGCATGAATTTTCACAGGTGAGATCCAGGCTAAAAGATTAGCTTACTTTATATTTATTCTTTCATTATTACGTTCGTTCTTTTGCCCCTCCAAAAGAACCGGAGCGAAGCGGAGCT
>JAAYDB010000101.1 GCA_012729475.1 Bacteroidota bacterium | reverse complement strand
GTGGGCTTTATTCTCAACAGACCCCTGGATATAAAGGTACGCGAAGCTGTTTCAGGTTTTGATAACCTGGATAAATATCTCAATCTGGGAGGACCTGTCTCTCCGGATACCCTTCATTATCTTCATTGCATGGGTGATGATATCCCCAAAAGTGTATGGGTTGATGAAAATATATACTGGGGCGGAGATATTGAGTATATACGGAATCTGATAGACCAGGAGAAGATGAATAAATCCCAGATCAGATTCTTTCTTGGTTACTCCGGATGGGCTGCAGGTCAGCTTGAAAAAGAATTGAAAGATAATTCATGGGTTATAGTGAAAGTTAGCAACGATATAGTATTGAATGACAATAATGCTGATAAGAACTGGAAAAGAGTTCTGAGAAGCCTTAATAATAAGTACCGTATCTGGGCTGATTTTCCCGAATCACCGGATATGAATTAAATATGCAGTATCTTAAATGTCAATTCTTTGAGCAGATCTCCTGCTTCACTGCTTAAATCCCCGAAACCTTTGGATTTCATATCGTAGGTTCTTAGTAAACTGATGATATACACTGTTTTTGCAACATTGTAAAATGAAGCTGCCTGTTCATAATCCCTGACAAAAAAAGGATTTATTTTCAGTACAGCTGCAACATTGTTTTTCGATTTATCAGGAAGGTAATGATATGTAAGCACTTTGCTGAAATAACTGTAGAGAGAAGCAATTGTGACTATAATGGGATTATCCTTCGGGTTATTGGCGAAGTGCTGTATTATCATATTGGCTTTCAGTATGTTCCTTTCGCCAATGGCTTTTTGAAGCTCAAAATTGTTATAATCCTTGCTGATACCAATATTTTTTTCAATCAGTTCAGTCGTTATTAAAGGATTCCCGGAAGGAAGGGTAATAAGTAGTTTGTCAAGTTCATTGGCTATTTTGTGAAGGTCAGTCCCGAGGTACTCCGTCAGCATCGCGCTGGCATCGGGTCTGATCTTTATTCCCTTATTCATAAGATATCTCTCAATCCATGCAGGCACCTGATAGTCACGCAGTCGTGGAGATTCGAAATAAACAGCGTCTTTATCAAGGGTTTTATATAGTTTAGTCCTTTTGTCAAGTGTCTTGTATTTATAATTTATAACCAGGATGGTTGAAGGGAGAGGCTTTTCAGCATACATGTTAAGATCTTCAATCTTTTTAAGCGATTGGGCTTCCCTGACAATTATTACCTGGTGACTGGCCATCATGGGGAAGCGCCTTGATAACTCTGTAATTGCAGGGACAGAAGTATCTTCTCCATACAATACAATCTGGTTGAATGATTTTTCAGATTCCTCCAGGACATTTTCCTCAATAAAGCTGGTGATTATGTCAATGTAATAAGGTTCTTCTCCTGCAAGGAAATAAACGGGCCTGAATATTCTTTTCCTGAGATCAGATAATATTTTATCGCAACTTACTGTCATCAGAATCTCAGGTGTTTTACTGAAACGCCGTTTTCCTTTATTTCTCTCAATGCGTCAATTCCAATTCTGAGATGTGTTTCAACATATTTCCCGGTTACCATTTTATCGCTCTCTTCAGTCTTTATACCTGTTGATATCATAGGCTGGTCCGAAACCAGAAGAAGGGCACCCGTAGGGATCTCATTTGCAAAACCCACTGTGAAAATTGTTGCTGTTTCCATATCAATAGCCATTGCCCTTGTTTTAATAAGATATCTTCTGAAACGTTCATCATATTCCCATACTCTTCTGTTGGTTGTGTATACCGTTCCTGTCCAGTAATCCTTCTTGTAACGGATAATAGTTGCAGAAATGGCACTTTGTAGTTGAAAGGCCGGCAGGGCAGGAACTTCAACAGGAAGGTAATCATTTGAAGTACCGTCGCTTCTGATTGCAGCAATGGGCAGAATCAGATCACCGACAGTGTTTTTTTTCTTCAGACCACCACATTTGCCAAGGAAGAGAACCGCTTCGGGATCTGTTGCACTTAAAAGGTCCATCACGGTAGCAGCATTGGGGCTGCCCATACCAAAATTCAGTATTGTTATCCCGTCGTATGTAGCACTGGGTATATTTCTGTCCCTTCCTTCAACTTCAACATTATGCCAGCGGGCAAACAGCTCAACGTAATAAAGGAAATTTGTCAGAAGGAAATATTTACCGAAACTGTCTGTTCTCTTTCCGGTGTATCTGGGAAGCCAGTTATTAACAATCTCCTCTTTGGTTTTCATCTTAGTAGGCCGCTAATGTTTATCTCTGTATATTTGTAATAAGCTTTGAGTAACTTATACTTTTCTTCTGCATAAACAGAATTCAGAAGGTCTTAAAATAGTTACCACTTGTCTTCAAAAGTACAAAACAAAGTTGAAACAGTTAAATTTGCCGGAATATTCATTCAGAATTATCTTGCAAAAGGGCAAGGAAATGATCTTTGATCCTTTACGAAAAAAATATGTCAGGCTTACTCCCGAAGAATGGGTAAGACAAAACTTTGTCCAGTATCTTGTGAATGAAGGTAATTATCCTCCGGGACTGATAGGGATAGAGGTGTTGTTTATTTATAACAGTCTGAGGAAAAGGGCTGACATACTTGTTCATAACAGGCTTGGAGAACCGGTAATGATAGTTGAATGTAAATCGCCTGTTATCAGACTCAATGATGAAGTGTTTGACCAGATAGTCACTTATAACATGCATTTAAAAGTTCCCTATCTGGTTGTTACTAACGGGATGCTCCATTATGCATGTGTATTTAACGGTGAGGAAAACAGATATGATGATCTGCTTACAATACCTTTTTATGAAGAACTGCCGGGATAAATAATATGATAAGGGTTACTTGTGCCATAATACGGAATGAAGAAGATGAGATCCTTGTTGTCAGGAGGGGAGGCGACAGTGATCATCCTTTCAAGTGGGAGTTTCCCGGAGGTAAGGTAGATGATGGTGAGAGTGA
Organism: Bacteroidota bacterium; assembly: GCA_012729475.1. Classification (GTDB taxonomy): domain Bacteria; phylum Bacteroidota; class Bacteroidia; order Bacteroidales; family VadinHA17; genus LD21. The sequence continues at coordinate 7,807 of JAAYDB010000101.1, read as the reverse complement.
TGAAGATTGTATATTACGTGAGATAAGGGAGGAATTATCTCTTGATATAGTGATATTTTCCAGGCTGCCGGAGGTTGATCATGATTATGGCAGTAAGCATATTCTTCTCATCCCATTTATATGTGACACACTGGATGTAATCCCGGAGTTGTCGGAGCATGTGGCTTATGAATGGATAAAGGAGGATAAGCTTATGGAGAAAGATTTTCAGGAGGCAGATATATCTGTTGCACATCTATATTTGCAGCATATCAGTTACAGGGAAGGAAGCTCTCATACCGCCATTCTCAAAGAAGAATCATTCTCAGAGGATAAAGGAATGGTGGAGATGATAAACAATATTCATAGTACAAAAGAAGTCGACTGGGTAGCAGCCTCTGCTACAGAAAACCCGGAGATACTCAGAAAAATAATCGAATATTCCACCTCAAATAACAGAAAACTTGCCTCTCATTCTGCCTGGACTGTCTCAAAAGTGGCAGACAAAAATCCGGAATTATTAGAACCCTTCCTGAATACATTAATACAATTCCTCCCACAGTCAGACAACGAAAGTGCCGAACGATCAGTTCTCAGAGTCATCAGTCTGAGCAATGTGTCAGGCGTCAATAGTAAATACCAGGGATTACTTGCCGACCATTGTTTCAACCGCCTTCGCTCACGACCTGCACCTGTAGCCGTCAAAGCCTATGCAATGGAGATACTATTCAAACTCACAAATATTTATCCGGAACTGGCTAATGAACTTGTAGCTTCAATACTTATTCTGAAGGAAACAGAGAAAACGGCAGGGATACTGGCCCGCGGCAGAATAATTATGAAAAAACTGGCAGGTATTACTTCTTCAGACTTTTGATCCAGGCAGCTATTATTTCAGGTACTTCCGGTGAAATGGTCTCTTCAATATCACCGTATTCTGATGGCAAACCCGTTTCACAGTGTTGGAAAATATGATTGAGACCCTCTGCCTTTATTACAGTGATGTTTGTGTTCCCTCCTGATTTAACTGCTTTTTCTATGGCTTTCAGATTAATATCTGCATCTACCTGTACGTCTTTGCTGCCATTAAGAGCCAGTACAGGGCAACTGATCTTTTCCCAGTATTGTGCCGGATCAGTGGTGATGAAATGCCGGAACCAGCGATTGGTCAGTGTCCCAAAAGAAGACTGTATCTGTTTCATAGCCTGATCTTCCTCTGCCTGGGATAAATTCTCGCTGACAAGCATCTCTTTTGCAAGACCGGTCATTTTCTCAATAGCTTTCTCATCGTCAGGTTCTTCTTTGACAACAGCAAAAAAGGTTTTATTACTGTTATAACTCTTCTGCAACTCTTCCTCACTGACACCCGATAATTTGCCAATATCATAATTCTGCTTCTGTATTACATCTTCCCCTGTCACTCCGGTCCCTGCCATGGAAACAATAAAGTCAACATCCGGATTAGAAGCTGCCACAATGGCGGCTATTAACCCACCTTCACTGTGCCCCTCCAGGCCTGTCAGTTCAGGGTCTGTCATTTCAAGGCTCTTAAGATAGGCCAGGGCTGCTTCAGCATCTGTCGCCAGATCAGCTGAAGTAGCAGTGGAATATACCCCCTGAGATTCACCCACCCCCCTGTCGTCATACCGTAGTACAGCTATACCTTGTCGTGTGAGCAAATCAGCTAAAACCCAAAAATATTTATGCCCCATAAGCTCTGAGTCTCTGTTCTGTGCACCCGAACCGGTGATCAGGACAACAGCAGGAAAGGGTCCTTCCCCTTCAGGCATTGTTAGCGTTCCGGCAAGAATAATATTCTGCTTCTCATTCTTAAATGTAACTTCTTTGACAAGATAGGGAAAAGGAGGAACAGGTTCCTGAGGTCTCGCCAGTACGGGTGAGCCGTTTACTGAACGGGTGAGGTTCAGTAAATTACTGGTCCCCGCCTGGCTCCAGATACCTTCAATCAAAGTGTCGTTTATTAATGTGCCCTGATATTCTCCCAGCAGAAGAGGAGCTTTTATATTAATTTCATTTCCGTCAAAAATGACCGGACCGATCCTGATACCTTTGGCCCCCTGGTCCGGACTGTCAAGGGTGACAATAAGAGAATCATTTTCCAATACCGAGATATTGAATACGATTCTAAGAGAAACAGGGCCTGATGACAACTTTCCTTTCCAGGACCCGCTGACCGGACTCTTTTCAATGACATCCTGAGGATATGACAAAAGGGGAAGGTTGAAAACCAGCAGCAAAATAATCAGAAATCTTTTCATGATTTATAAAATTGAGCTTCCAAAAATAAACTATTCCCTGATAATAATATGATAATGTCATCCTGTTTTTTCACCGGAATGAATTTTTCCTGAAATCCACCAGCTTTGTTCATTGATCTGCATTTTATCGAAGATCAACAGACAGGATAGGGATCATCGACGACTGTGAGTAAATAATTATTACCCCGGGATAGAAGAAAGATGAAGAAATAGTTCTCAGGTATGCAAAAGAAAATTATTTTTATAATGATTTTCCGTTGTTCGAACTATTCTGATCCTTATTACAGTCTTAAGACAATACATTTTTGAGAGTGAAAAACCTGTTCTCTGAATAATATCCTTTGCATTGGAACTTACATGAGCAGAACCTCAAACAAGGAAATGATTATTTAATTCATGTAAGTTCCATAAGACAAATGAAATATAAATTAATTAAACGTATGAAAAAGACAACTTTAATCTTGTTGGTTTTATTATCCTGTCAGCTGATTCTTGCACAGAGAAAAGCAGGATCAGTAACACAGGAATGTAACCCCGTGACCTTTACCACTCAGCAGGACCATCAGAATATGATGGATCAGCTGGGTATAATAAGTGTACGCCCCGGACCTAGTGGCAATGAGTCTGATCCTGATCATGCCAATTACGATGAATCGATTGCCACACCCTATCCTGATCTCCCTGAATTGTTGACACTTAATAATGGGAGGAAAGTAAGTTCTGCAGACATGTGGTGGAAACAACGCCGTCCGGAAATAGTGGAAGACCTTGAAAGAGAAGTATATGGTCGCCTTCCTGAAAATATTCCGGAAGTAAAGTGGACCGTTGATATATCTGAAAGAGAAATGATAGGTTTTACTCCGGTCATTGCGAAGAAACTGACAGGACATGTTGATAATTCCATATGTCCGGCCATAGAGGTAAATATAGAAATGGTACTTGTTACTCCGGCCAATGCCAGGGGACCTGTTCCTGTGCTAATGATGTTTGGTGGTGCCAGTCTGCCTGCCCCTGCCCAGCCTACTCCTGATGAGATGGAAGTTATCAATCAGGCTTTCCGGGAACTTATTTCAGAGAATAATCCGGAAGTGAAGGCTATACTGGACAAATACCTTGCTTTTACTCCTATAAACAGATCAACCTCATCATCACCCTTTGGCATGATGGGGAGAATGGACCCCAATGCTGATCCTCCTTCAACACAACAACTCCTTAATGCCGGATGGGGATATGCCATGATCAACCCTTCAAGTATACAGGCTGATAACGGAGCCGGATTGACAAGGGGTATAATAGGTCTGTGTAATAAGGGACAACCAAGGAAACCTGATGACTGGGGCTCGTTGAGAGCATGGGCATGGGGTGCTGCCAGAGGTCTTGATTACCTTGAGACAGACCCTGCTGTAAATGCACTGCAGGTAGGTATAGAAGGTGTGTCACGATATGGGAAAGCAGCTCTTGTCACTCTTGCTTTTGAAGAACGTTTTGCCATGGCTCTTGTAGGTTCTTCAGGAAAAGGAGGAGCTACCCTGCACCGCCGTAATTTCGGAGAAGCAGTTGAAAGCCTGACCGGTGCGGGAGAATATCACTGGATGGCAGGCAATTATCTTAAATACGGTGCCGCTGAAGGTAAAACAGGAGAAGGGAATGCAGGTCAACTGCCGGTCGATTCTCATAGTCTTATAGCTCTGTGTGCTCCAAGACTTACTTTTATAAGCTATGGAATACCCTCTGAGGGCGATGCCAAATGGCTCGACCAGAAAGGAAGCTATATGGCAACCGTTGCAGCCGGTGAAGTATTTAAACTGCTGGGAGCAAAAGACCTGGGTGTCTCAAACGACTACCATAAAGAGGTGATGCCTCCTTATAATACCAGTATGCTCGACGGACATCTGGCATGGAGACAACATGACGGAGGTCATACAGATGCTCCCAATATGAAATATTTCATTGAATGGGCCAGTAAATTTATCGGTCATACTTTACCAACACAAAGACGATGAGAATGATATTGCCTCTGAAAAAAATGCTTCCTGCTATCCTGATACTCGTGGCAGTAATGTGTACCAATGCCCAGGATAACACAATATGGAACAATAAAAAATGTGCTGTGGTTCTTACTTATGATGATGCCCTGGATGTTCACCTGGATAATGTTATCCCGGTCCTCAATTCTTACAACATGAAAGGTACATTCTATATCATAGGATCGGAAGGAATTGTGGAGAGACGTATGGACGACTGGCGTAAGGCGGCTGATATGGGTCATGAACTGGGAAACCATACCTTGTTTCATCCCTGCGATGGCCGTCCCCAGGGAAGAAGTTTTGTCACACCTGATAACGACCTGCAGTATTATACCCTCAACAGAACAGTGAACGAGATTCTCGTAACCAATACCCTGCTTAAAGCTATTGACGGAAAAGATAAAAGATCTTTCGCTTATCCCTGCGGAGATATGAAAGTGGGTGATTCCCTCTATTTTAACAGACTGAGGAATGATCTTACCGGTGCCAGGGGTGTTAGAGCAGCAATGAACACTATAGATAAAGTGAATACAGACAATATAGACAGTTATATGATCAGCGGACATCCAGCCGCTTATATGATCGACCTTGTTAAGGAAGCTGTGAAAACAGAATCATTGCTTGTATTCCTTTTCCATGGAGTAGGAGGAGGTCATAATATAGATGTAGCTCTTGAAGAACATAATGAACTTATAAAATATCTTGTGGATAATGAAAAGGATATTTGGATACCAACTATGGTGGAGGCAGCTGAATATATACACAATTACAGATCAGAAAAATGAGTGAATACTTTCTGCAAAGTGTCTTTGTAACAAAATTGTAACAAAAATATTTTATAGAATATTTTCATAACAGGTAATTTTAGGCCGCCGGATGCAAGCTGGAGAAAATGTATGACGTTTATTATCAGTTAATAAGGAGGGTATCCGGGTATTTATAATAATATTTCACCTGCACGGGATGATATTTTTGTATGTTGTAATAAGCCTGGTTCTTCTTTTTGATTTCATAAATGGCTTTCACGATTCGGCCAATTCCATTGCTACAGTAGTATCGACAAAGGTATTGTCGCCTATTTCTGCTGTTTTCCTGGCTGCAATTTTCAATTTTGTGGCCTTTCTTATTTTTCCCCTGAAAGTAGCCACTACTATTGGGAAAGGAGTTATTGATGCTGATATAGTTACTCTTCCTCTCATAATATCGGCGGTTCTTGCAGCTATCATCTGGAATCTTATAACATGGTGGATGGGTCTTCCTTCAAGCTCATCCCACACTCTGGTAGGAGGGCTGGTAGGATCAGCTGTTATAAGCAGTGGATTTGGATCAGTCATATATTCCGGAGTATTTAAGATAGCGGTTTTTATTGTTGTAGCTCCTTTACTTGGGATGATCATGGCTTATCTGATCTCAATATTGGTTTTACATATTGTTAAAAGATTTTCCCCATCCGTTGTCGACAAACATTTCAGGCGGCTTCAGTTATTGTCGGCAGCTGCCTTCAGTCTGGGGCATGGTGGTAACGATGCTCAGAAATCCATGGGTATAATATGGGTAGCTCTTATTGCAACTAACAGGGTGCCAATGGATGCTCCTATCGATTTATGGATTGTTTTGTCATGTCATGGGGCAATAGCTCTGGGAACACTTTTCGGAGGCTGGCGTATAGTTAAAACGATGGGGCAGAAGATAACCAAATTGAAACCTTTTGAAGGGTTCTGTGCTGAGACAGCCGGGGCTGCAACTCTTTACCTGGCAACAGGTCTGGGTATCCCTGTAAGTACAACACATACAATAACCGGATCAATAATTGGTGTCGGAGCAACAAAAAGAGCTTCTGCGGTGAGATGGGGTGTGACTACAAAAATTTTCTGGGCCTGGTTATTAACAATACCTGTTTCAGCTCTTATAGGAGCAGCTATTTATTATATAATAAAACTGTTATTTGTCTGAGATTTCATTTCCTGTATTTTGGCAGGGAAAACAGGAACTCGGTGCCTCCTCCAGACCTTTTCCTGACAATTATTTCTCCTTTATGAAGCAGGATAGCGTTTTTTACAATAGCCAGGCCCAGGCCTGTCCCTCCGCTTTTTCTCGAACGGCCCGAGTCAACACGGTAAAAACGCTCAAAAACACGGTTCATGTGTTCTTCAGGAATACCTGCCCCATCATCTGAGAAGGAGAAATAATAGTTCTTCTTATCTTCATTGTATACCAGAATCCTGATAGTGGTATTATCACCGGCATAATTAATGGCATTTTCAATGAGATTCTGAAAAACAGATAAGATAAGTGATTTATTACCGCTTACAGATACATTCTTCTCAACAGCATTATCGACTTTTATCATTCTGTTGTTTATGGCTGATCTGAAATTATCGGTGACTTCCATTATAACCTTTCTGATATTTAATTTTTCGTCGGGATTGAATGATGCACCTGCCTCTTCAATCCTGTTCAGTTCCGTTATATCATTTATCAGGCCACTTAACCTCTCGGTCTGTGCCATGGCTTTTTTAAGGAAATATTTCTGCTTTACAGGTTCTATCTCGTTGTTAGTCAGCATTGTTTCAATATACCCCTTTATTGAGGATACAGGTGTCTTGAGTTCATGAGCAATATTTGAAGTCATCTGTTGTTTTATCAGCTTGTTCTTTGAGGCTTTTGTAATATCACTCAGTATTACTTCAAAACTTTTATCATGAAAGATTACACAAAGGACCCTGAAAAACCTTCCACCTTTTGTGACCTGATACTCCAGTTGCGGAAGGTCTGTACGATGCCCGGCTACATCAGATTGTTTTTCCACAAAATCAATTATCTCCCTGAACTCAGGTATATCAAAGAAACTATCTGAAAAGATTTGCAGATCACCGGAGATCATGTTCATAAGTTTCAGAAAATGATCATTGCTGAAAACCATCTCTTTTTCCTTTGAGAAGAAAGCTGTTCCCTCGTTCAAAGCATTCATGTGATTGAAGAGCTTCTCCCTTTCAAGGGCCAGATCATCTTTTGCCTTAAGAAGCTTGTTATATATTTCAAGTATCTCCGAGCTTATTATCCCCAGTTCATTCCTGGGGAAATCAGCAGCAAAAGGTTTGCCTTTTCTCAGACTTAAAGCAAAATCTTTCAGTCGTGTTACTGATTCCCCGAAACGGTTCGTCACTGCCAGAAGCACTACTCCAATGATCAGGAAAAAGAAAAGAAAAGTAAAAAGGAACCTGAGGTTGGCTTTAAGAAAATTAGCTATATCAATATCATATATCAGAGCTGCTCTGATAAACAGTTTTTTATAGTGCCTTGAATAGTAGTAGTAATTTTCGCCTGTTGTCTCAGACTGTCTTATGGATGTCCCAAACTCTTTTTGTTCAGACTCGGCTATCTCAGGCCGGTCCCTGTGATTTTCCATAGTCCTGTGATCTTCAACAAAACTATCATACACGACAAGGCCGGAAGTGTCTACAAGAGATATCCTCAGTCCGGGATGTGGTAACAGGCTTATCAGAGAATCAAGTCTGCTGT
>JAAYDB010000100.1 GCA_012729475.1 Bacteroidota bacterium | reverse complement strand
CTGGAAGAAGGTAAGATAAAAACATCAGGCACCCATGATGATCTTATCTGTACCGATAATATCTACAAACGTTTCTGGGAAGATTTTAACTAAAGAAATGTTCGGGTACGATAATATCGGACTCTTTATTTTTCTTTAATATTGCATAAAGAAACCGGAAAGCCATAACAGATAAAGCGTAATAAAATTTATTATCAGGTATCCGATTTGTATCAATTATTTTTAATGAGTATCCGGAATGATTAATAAAATTCCTAAAATCGCTTGAAAATCAATGAAATATTGTGTGTCATTCCGGATACTCATTTTATGTTTTTTGTATGACATTGAATTGATATAATGATATTTTTGGATTTCATCGGTAATTCTGTAAAAAGATCATTCAGGAATGCCAGGTTTGACCTGAGCCTGATAATAAAAATCATTTCGTGGATATCAATCTTATACGTATTTATTGTATTGATTTATGCAGGCTATGATTTCAAAAGAGTAATACAGACAATCGATCCGGCATTGAATCCGGTAACCCTTGTAAACCACTTATTACTTCATCTCTGTGCAGCAGCTGTAATACTTCAGTTTTTTTCAACAAAAGGTTTCCTGAAAGAAATCATTACATATCTTCATCTACCTGTCAAAAGGAATAAAATATTATCATATCTGCTCATATCAGCTCCTGCAAATTATGTAATGGCAGGCCTGTTACTGTTTTTCATTCCATACTCCTTAAGGGTCATACTCCCATATTATAGTCCCCAACAGTATGTGTTTTACATCAGCGGGTTATTAATAATCTTTTTATCAGTTACATATCTTAGTTTATTCTTTAGAAATCTTTTTGAAATTTCTTTATTTTATATTATCCTGCCCTTTTGTTTGATGATAGGTTTTTATGTCCTGTCTCTGCTTGCGAATATTTCTTTTACAACTATATCTGATTTTGTCTTCGCGCAACTGATAAATCAAAATATATATTTTCTGGTTTTCTTAATAGTATGCCTGGCAGGACTGATTACTATTAATTTTCTACTGTTAAAGAATATTATTTACAGGATATATCAGGATCAGAAATATCAGTCAGATTACCAGTTTCTCATGAATCCATATTCTTTCAACAGTGATATAATTAATTATGCCTTAATGGAAATTAAGCTCATAATACGGAATAAGAGGGTGAGGGGTTTTTTTCTTTTTGCTCTCATCCCCCTGGTGTTGTTTTATACTATTCTGCCTGAGAATAATGAGGGCCTGTATTTTACATTTGGAATATATATAATGATAAGTGGTATGCTCGGCTATATTTTCCTGCAATATCTCTTTTCATGGGAAAGCAGTTTCTTTGATTTTCTTATGTCGAAGAAATTTGATATGCTGAAGTATCTGAAGTCGAAGTATTGGATTTATTCTATTTTGAGTCTGGTAGTTTTCATGGTATTTCTTCCACTGCTCAGTCAATCCAAAACAGAGATTCACATATTCTTATCAGCTTTATTATATAATTTAGGATTCGGATATTTTTTGTTTTTCTTTCTTGCGAGCTACAACAGGTCACGGATAGATCTTGAGGGTAAAGTTTTCTTTAATTATCAGGGCTTAAATAAAGTCCAGTTTCTGGCATTGACACTAATTATCTTATTGCCTTTGCTTTTGATCTTTGCGCTTTCGTTCATTATGACTCTGACACAAAGTCTGCTGATTCTGAATTTTTTATCGCTGGTTCCTTTATTATATCAGAACAGAGTCTGGCAGGTTATCATAAATCAGTTATTAAAAAGAAAGTATATTAATTTGCAGGGATACAGGACATGATCAGAATAGAGAATCTGCTTAAAAAGTACGGAGATACTGTTGCAACAGATATCGGAGCTTTGAATATAGATAAGGGTGAAATATGGGGGCTTGTCGGGAATAATGGTGCCGGTAAGACAACCCTTCTGAGGTTGATGCTAGACCTGTTGAAACCTGACAGGGGGCAGATTTTTTCTGATTCTGTTCCGGTAAGCAAGTCAGAACATTGGAAGGAATATACAGGTTCATTCATTGATAATAATTTTCTTATAGAATTTCTTACTCCAAAGGAATACTTTGAATTTATCGGGAAGATATATGGCATGAAGAAGGATGAATTATATGAAAAGCTATCCTCTTTTAGTCATTTTTTCAGTATTTCACAGACGGAAGCCGGGAAATATATAAGAAAATTATCTTCGGGCTTTAAGCAAAAAACAGGTATTGTGGGAGCTCTTCTGTCAACACCTGAAGTACTGATACTGGATGAACCTTATAATTTTCTGGATCCCAGTTCACAGATAATATTGAACAAGATCCTGCTTTCTTCTTTTCAGAACAGTACAAAAACCATCATTATATCGAGCCATAACCTGAAGCATATATCTGATATCTGTACCAGGATTGCGTTAATGGATAAGGGGAAGATTATTAAAGATGTACCCAATACCAGCGAGACCATGGCAGATATTGAGGATTATTTTAATAACCAGACAGGAAGTTAAGAGATAAAGCTTTCAGATACCTGGAGAAATCACCGGGTCCTGATCTGTCAGTCTCATCAATGACTAAAACTAATATTATTAGACTTCTTTTAGTAAAATTTTTTAAAAAAAAATTGATGAGTCCGGTATTATCGGACTCTTTTGTTTTTTATTTGTTACTGCAGACGGACAATTCGTTTATCTGCAGGCAGATACCGAAAAGCCTGAAAAGAGTAGGTGAGAGAAAAAATTATATTACTATGAAAGAACTTACTTATAGTCAAATGGAAGTTGTAAGCGGATCCCGTGGTTGCGGAAAAGTCGGAGCTGGTTTCAGTGTTGCCGCTGGTGTATTTATGATGATTGCTTCAGCCACAAATCCTCTTACAATAGTTGGAGGAATAGCATTAGGATATTCAATTGCAACCGGGATTGTGGGAGTTGGCTGTGGTTTAGCGGAGTTAGCAAGTTAAGCTATCTAATATTTTTATTCTGTCATTGAGTTTATGATGTAAAATTGAAGACCTTAAAGGATGTTTAAATAAATTTTTTAGTTATTTTAATGGTCTCATAATCTAAATTATTTCTAATGGAATATCAAATAATACAGAAACATTTTATGATAGTATTTTCCGCATTATCCTTGGGGATTCTGGGCTTTCTGTTTGGTGGATTCGGGAATCTTGTGCTTGATAAAGTTTTACATGTAATAATTTTCTTCGGAGTTGCTTTTATGATATTCTATTACCAAAAACAGGACAAGAGCAGACATACTTTTAAAATTGCAAGCATGGTAGTATTTGTTCTGATCTATTCAGCATTGATCAATCCCCGGTTGGCCCTGGCGGGTATCATTCCCCTGGGTTCAATAGTTCTGCTGACAAAAGGAGATAAAGATGCAACTCCCCTTATGGACAAAGATTCTCCTATGCAATTTTGGTTCAGAAATATTGCCCCCTGGAAGATATTCCTGGTAATAGCCTATTGTGCAGCGGTTTTCTTTGTTTAATTATTTAATCTTTAAAAAATCATTGTTGAGGTTTGTTAAGTATTAAGAATTGATTTTAAGAGACTTAAAAAGGATTGTCATATCAGTTATTGTATACAAAAAAATTATGCCGATGAGATAAACGGACAGGATAAAACAGACTTCTTTTAGCAAAAGGATTCCGTGCTATCGCTGCATTTCACGTGCTACCAATGGAGTTATTCCTGAAGATGAGAAGTCCATGATGAAGCCGTCTGTCTATAAAAGAAGGCGGCTTCATATTTTTTCGTCTGAGTGACCCTGTCATTATCCCATTCAAGAAAAGGGACAGTACAGAATTTTAGTGTTAGTGAGAATGAAACAAGATATATGATTAAATCAAACGATTTTACAGTTTTTTTAAGATGAAATATTGTTATTTTAGAACCTGGAAATACCTCTCCCGGTGAAAACATTTAAAATCAAAAAAGACTATGACTTGTCTCCCTACAGTAAGATTATACTGTATTATGGGAACAGAAAAATACATGTCAAAGAATATGATTTTTCTGAAATAACACTGGAGCCAGGAGAATCTGTCTATGCTTCACAGTTATGGACAAGAAGTAAAAAACTTCAATATGAAGATATTACAGATAACTCTACGTATATAATTAAGCCTCAGCTAACCAGGCTGCTAGCCTATATTATTTTTGTAATTTCCCTGATATGCATTGTCGTGTTTATATTTACCAGATGGCGCTGGTCATTAATTCCTATAATACCGTTTGTGATATACGTACTATTATTTGTTACTATATTATATAACAGGTATTTAAAAATAGTCCCGTTTAAAAAAAGTGAATAGTTGATATTTTTAAAACAAGTATTATTGGAATATAAAATAATCCAGAAACATTTTATGGTAGCATTCTCCGGATTGTCCTTAGGGATTATCGGCTTGATGTTAGGTGGATTTGAGAATATTGTTCTTGATAAGGTTTTGCATGTAATTAATTTCTTTGCAGCCGCTTTTATAATATTCTACTACTTGAAGCAGGACAGAAGCAGACATACCATTAAGGTTGCAAGCATGGTAGTATTTGTTCT
>JAAYDB010000178.1 GCA_012729475.1 Bacteroidota bacterium | reverse complement strand
CTGATGGCAGTGTGGGGATACTACAACCCCGGGCTGTTGCCCGGGGTTATTAAAATATGGCGCCTTACGGCGCCGGCCTTATTCATCTTCATTGCTGCCGTCGTAAGTTGTATGAATGTATATTTCGCCCCCTGCCAGATTAAGAACTTTTATAAAGGCATGAGTAATATCAATGAGCGTAGTAAGTTGATCCCGAAAACCCGGTATGGCATCAGCCATGAGGACCGTCAGCGTGGCCTGTTTGCCGAAACACATGCAGTAATGAATACCGTCATGGGTTTAGGGGTTAGTATAAGCACAGGGAGGATGCGAGGTCTTACAAACAGGGAGCACATATCGCTGTCATACTGCCTATTAAGCCTATTCCGGTGTGCAGAACAGGCAGGAAGTTTTTCCCTCCAGGGTAATGACAATAACACCCGTTTCAACCTTCTTCAACTCCTTCAACTCCTTCAACTCCTTCAAACCTTACATGACTGTGGTTATGGTGTGGTGATTTGTTATTTGCCCACAGTGTAGGGCTTTAAATAAACTATACCTGTTTTAAGCTGCTGCCTGTGTTTTCATATGTGGCAAGAAACGTTTCCGCGAAGCAGAGTCCGGCGAAGCCAAAGAATTAAAGAAAAAGAGTCCGGATATGTTTATTGCCTTGCATTTACTCCTCCCAGTCGCCCTTTCTCTTTGACTCATGGAAATTATCATCCGGGACCGGTTAGCCGGCTGAATATAATTCTATTATTTCTTTCCGGCTGCGAAGCAGACCGGATATCTTACCAGCCGTAAAGCAGGCCGGATATCATTCCGGCCGCAAAGCAGGACGGATATCTTACCGGCCGCAAAGCAGACCGGATATCTTACCGGCCGCAAAGCAGGACGGATATCTTACCGGCCGCGAAGCCGGCCGGATATTAATAACCCCGGGCCTACAGCCCGGGGTGCCTGAGTACCTCACGATTATTCATCCCTGAAAGGGGGAATAATAGATGTTATTCAGCGCCTGCGGCGCTGATAGCAGTGTGGGGATACTGCAACCCCGGGAAGGCATAAGCTGTGAGATTTTATGATATAAAGAGTATAGATGACAGAAAGAGAAGGGCTGTAATTCAGACCATTGAAGTTTTTGATACAGATATATTATTGTGTAAATAAAGGCAAAAAGAGATCATAATGATCTTTTTCTATATTTTGTTTCACCTTAATAACCATATATACAGACATTAACATATATACGGGGATCAAAAGGAAAAACCATGGATCTAATTTCATAAGAAACAACAAACCTGTCGAAAATAAACAAAAAAAGTTGCCCAAAGGAGTATGGCTGGCTTTAAATATTGAGGCATTTGTCATATATGCCGGATATAAAAACGACCAGTAAATAGCAAAACAGCTTAAGAAGGTCAGGGATGTTAAGTAATATGACAAAACAAATAATTTTTCGTCCCAGAGTATTAATAAAAAAGTAAGAGAAATTACTATATCAGGAACCAAAGGAGTGATAAGCATTCTGTAAAAAATCCTGAAGTAAGGATGCCAGTCATTACCATGATGAATCTTCAATTGCAGCCATAACGACCGGTAATAACCCCACAAATTATTAAAGACATAAGAAAAATAATAAACAGGTGCTACAATAAAAATCCAGTATAAAAGGTTGCCATCCATAATATGACGTCCCGTTCTTTTTACAAATATCAGATCTGTCACAAAGAAGGCTAACCTGACTATTCCGGAAATAATGAGACTAACTCTGACATTTTTATTGAAAAACAATAATCTCCGGTAGATATTCTTCACAGGCATATCTGTGATTGAACTAAAGGAAAGTCTTTGCACGCGGCATGCTGTTTCGACTAAATAATCCGATAATAATATAATCATAAATATCCCTGTTGTCTTAATCAATCCGGACAGGCCGGAAAAGAAAAGGAAAAGCGAAAAACCTGCTGATATCAGTATCACCAATGATATAAGCAGGTAAGATCCTGGAGTATACCTGTTTTCTATAATGTTTTGTATAATCCTCCTCAACAGATGTGAACCTAAAAGAATCAAATAAGCTCTGATCAGGAATAAAAAGGTCAGATCTTCAGATATCATAGTAACGAATACCAGGAAAATGAATAAAAAGATAAAGAAATCTGACAATATATCCATCAATATATTAATAACCATTTTATTAATATTTGAAACAGGATAATAACTCTTTACAATATCCGGCAGTAGTTTGTATACAGGAAAAAGCATTCTGACCAAAGGGAATATGAACAATATAACAAGAAAATGATCCTGAAGCTTCTCCGCAGAGCTAATAACAGGTCCCATGACAAAACCGTTAAGTATGCAACCGGCTAGCAATCCTGATATTACAGCACATGCAGCAATAAGTATTTTAATGGTTCTTTTTTTTGGATCTTTAAGACCGATATAATTATTCAGCAAGAAATTAATTATATGTCGCATACTATTTTTATTAGAAATACTATACTTATTCAAGCATCCGGCACAATGTGTCTTCAAGTTGTTCTCCATTCAATGAAGGAAGTTCGTTAATTGAAGAATTAAAAATGAGCTTTTTATGATTAATGATGCCGGCATGAGTGGCAATTTGTTTTATGTTATGGATATTATGTGAAGAAATTAGGATTATTCTCTTACTTGTCCGGTAATTCTTTAAATAACTGATCAATTTTTTTGAAGATACGGGGTCCAATCCGGAAAAAGGCTCGTCAAGAATCAGGATATCAGGCTCATTCAACAGAGCACTAATGATAGCTACTTTCTTTTTAGTCCCTTTTGAATATGTTTCTATTCTTTTCACAAGTATCTGTTCATCCTCATCAAGGAAAAAGGCTGCCAGCTCTTCTTTTCTGTTCAGGATGATATCCGGTTTTAGCTGATAAAAATATCCCATCAGATTAATGTAATCATCTCCTGTCAGTTCCTCAATTAAAGCCAGGTCTTCTCTTAAAACCCCTATTCTTTTTTTATTGTCAATATCAAGTTTGTCATTTGGTTTATTAAAAATCTCTATTAGACCTTTTTCTGGTTTTATCAGATCAATTATCAGGTTTAACAGAGTGGTTTTACCTGCACCGTTTTTTCCTAATAAACAATAGACTTCGCCTGGATTAATATTCAGACTAATGTCTTCCAGTATAGATTTTCCATTGAATGATTTACAGACCGAGTTGATCTTTATCATACGTTACATAATGAGTTATTTAAATCATGAGGCTGTCATCCCGTTGATAGTCATCTAAAGACAGAAATTACAGGAATAAAATTCTTAAATCTTTTAGTCCGATAAAGGATCGAATTTAAAAATTATAAATGAAATTTACTATAATAGCCTCATAATTGAGTATCTGTTTTTAAGTTTTTTTCTTAATATTTCAGTTCAACAAAAGCAGAACATGTATACCCCAGCCAGAGGCCAAATAAAGGGTTGGCCAGTCCGGCTGTTAAGCCTGCTGCAATACACCCAAGTTGGGCTACAATAAGTTTCGGATCTTTACCGGCTTCAGTTTCCTGAAGCTTGTTCATTTCAAGTACTTTCATAGTTTACAGAATTTAAATTAGCTTATATGAATATCTTCGGCAATTACCCAGCATGCTAATGCTGTCAGAGCACCCAGGCCAAAGCTTATCATAGCAAGGCCCGTTGATAATATCCCGCAGACAAGATCGTCTGACATCCCTTTTCTGCCTCCAGTGATCAGAGATAATTCGTCATTACTTAACTGTTTCATAATTTATACATTTAATTACACCTACTACTTAAGGCTTTTCGGTATTCGCCTGCAGATATGGCTGATAGCTATCTGCACTGCTAAATAATGAAATAAAAATCCGATAATACCGGACTGAAGTATTTTATTTTTTAGTAGCCTCTTTCTGCGACGGAAGTGGCAATAAACCCCTTTCAACTTCTTCAACTTCTTCAACTTTTTTCAACTTCTTCAACCCAATGATAAGTTTCCCGATTTTACGTTTTCATCTGGCATGACTTTTCCTATAATCCGGGATTAATTTTTTAATATGGTTATCTTTAAAGGTTCACTTTCCTTTATATTTATTCTGTTAATCTTTATGTTCTTTGGCTTTGCAAAGCCGGGTCCGGATATCTTACCGGCCGCGAAGCAGGCCGGATATTAATAACCCCGGGCTACAGCCCGGGGTGCCTGAGTACCTCACGATTATTCATCCCTGAAAGGGGTAAATAATAGAAGATATTCAGCACCTGCGGCGCTGATAGCAGTGTGGGGATACTACAACCCCGGGCTGTTGCCCGGGGTTATTGAAATATGGCGCCTTACGGCGCCGGCCTTAATTATCGTCATTGCTACCGTCGTAAGTCGTATGAATGTATATTTCGCCCCCTGCCAGATTAAGAACTTTTATAAAGGCATGAGTAATATCAATAAGCGTAGTAAGTTGATCCCGAAAACCCGGTAAGGCATCAGCCATGAGGACCGTCAGCGTGGCCTGTTTGCCGAAACACATGCAGTAATGAATACCGTCATGGGTTTAGGGGTTAGTATAAGCACAGGGGGGATGCGAGGTCTTACAGACAGGGAGCACATATCGCTGTCATACTGCCTGGTAAGCCTATTCCGGTGGGCAGGACAGGCAGGAAGTTTTCCCGCCAGGGTAATGGCAATAAAACCCTTTCAACCCCCTTCACCTTCTTCAACTTCTTCAACTCCTTCAACTTCTTCAACCCTTACATGACTGTGGTTATGGTGTGGTGATTTGTTATTTGCCCACAGTGTAGGGCTTTAAATAAACTATACCTGTTTTAAGCTGCTGCCTGTGTTTTCATATATGACAAGAAACGTTTCCGCGAAGCAGAGTCCGGCGAAGCCAAAGAATTAAAGAAGAAGAGTCCGGATATGTTTATTGCTTTGCATTTACTCCTCTCAGGCGCTCTGTCTCTTTGACTCATAGAAATTATCATCAGGGACAGATTAACCGGGAAATAAAATTCTGATTTTTCTTTCCGGCCGCGAAGCAGGCCGGATATCTTACCGGCCGCGAAGCAGGCCGGATATCTTACCGGTCGCAAAACAAGCCGGATATCTTACTGGCCGCGAAGCAGGCCGGATATTAATAACCCCGGGCCGACAGCCCGGGGTGCCTGAGTACCTCACGATTATTCATCCCTGAAAGGGGTGAATAATAGAAGATATTCAGCACCTGCGGCGCTGATGGCAGTGTGGGGATACTACAACCCCGGGCTGTTGCCCGGGG
>JAAYDB010000099.1 GCA_012729475.1 Bacteroidota bacterium | reverse complement strand
GTGGAGCTGGCGGGAATCGAACCCGCGTCCAAACATGGAGACCATATGCTTTCTACATGCTTATTCATGCTTTATTTTCGTGATCTGCCAGCTGCATGACAACCTAACAAACCCTTAGTTCCTGTTTATCTCACCATCCGACCGGAACAATCTTCAGGCCAGCCCTTAAATTCCGTGCGCCTCCTTATCGGGTTGGATCAGGGCATTACCGCCCGGGAGACGTCTCGTTCCGGTACCTGGTACCGGAATAAAGCCTAAACTACTTTATTCGTTTAAGCAGCGAGAGCGTAATCAGTTTCGCCTTTTGTTGTTTTGTGACACTGTTTAAGTGACGCGCCACCACACACTGCATGCTTACATACCACCCCTCATGTTGTCAAAACCAGTCAGCCCCCAAAAAAATGCTCAGGGCGCAGGGCTCAGGGCTCAGGGCCTTTACCTTACTCCTGACACATGCCTGTTGTATGCTTCTGCAAAGATACATTATTGTTAAAGAACTAGTATAAATATCTCAAAAATCAGACCAAAATAAAAATTCACAAGGCAGTGGTGAGTTGTAAGTGGTGAGTAGTGAGTAGTGAGTTGTGAGTAGTGAGTTGTGAGTGGTGAGGCATTATTTTTATTGGGATTGGTATAAATAGGAGTGATTTTATTACTTTAGGATATTTATTCTGTCATTTAAGAATTGGTTTTTATGGAATGATCAAATATTTATTCCTTTTTCTAACTATAATCCTCTACCATGAAAAAATTACCTTCTTTTCTTATCACATTATCAACGGTGATGTTTTTTGTTTTCTTTTCTTCCTGCGGTCAACAGGCTGATAGTCCGGAAGAAACAGCCCGCCAGGGCTTCAGAGCTGCTCCACGTATCATCTCACCGGAATTATTACCCGATAACAGGGTTACTTTCAGGCTATTTGCCAAAGATGCGTCATCGGTTACAATAACAGGAGAATGGCAACAGGGTTTCGGAGCCTCAGAAGTGATGATGAGGAACGACACAGGTCTGTTTTCCCTTACTGTTGGTCCGCTTAACCCGGAACTCTATGCCTATAATTTTACAGTGGATGGGGTGAAAGCTCTCGATCCTGCGAATGTCCAGGTTCGCCGCGACGGTTCCAACTATCAGAATTTCTTTATCATACCAGGTCCTGAGTCAGACCTGTATTTCCATAACCATGATGTGCCCCACGGTACAGTGTCGAAAGTGTGGTACCATTCCGATGTTCTGGGCTTCGAACGCAGGATGTATGTTTATACTCCTCCGGATTATAATAACAGTGACAATAAATATCCTGTTTTTTACCTTCTTCACGGGGCCGGAGGCGACGAGGATGCCTGGACCAATATGGGAAGAACAGCACAGATAATGGATAACCTCATTGCCCGGGGCAAAGCCATCCCAATGGTTGTGGTGATGACTAACGGTAATGCCAACCAGGCAGGAGCACAGAATGAAGTGCCGCCTTTGCCTCAGACGACGGGCGGAAGAGGACAGGAAGATGCAGTCACGGCAATGGTAAGAGGCGGATTTGAACAGCATCTGGTGAAGGATGTAATACCTTTTATCGAAGAAAACTATAAAGTGATGACAGGAAGAGATAAGCGTGCAATAGCTGGTCTATCCATGGGAGGTATGCACACCCAGACGATCACTTATGACAATCCCGGTATGTTCGGATATATAGGTGTCTTTAGTATGGGTCTGATGAACTTCGGACCTCAGAACAGAGATGAAGAAACCGTTGAAAAAGAGAGGGATGAAAAGATAGAAGCTCTCAAAAACAGCGGCTATGAACTCTACTGGATAGCTTGCGGTACCGATGATTTTCTTTACGAGAGTGTTACAACACTGAGAGAAGTGCTCGACAAACATGATTTCAGATATATCTACCGCGAGAGTAGCGGCGGCCATACCTGGGCTAACTGGAGAATATACCTTTCAGAATTTGCCCCTATGTTGTTTAAATAATCAGATATTAACAATAAAATGAATATTAACTAAATGTATAACAAATTATTAAGTGTTATTGTCTGCATCCTTTTGCTTTTCTCCTGTAGTGATGAAAGCATGCAGCACAGGTCTGCTTTGTTGCAGTATGACAACGAGATAGATGGTATCCTTGAACAGATGACCCTTGAAGAGAAGGTAAACATGCTTCATGGAAAACATATGTTCACCTCTGCTGGTGTGGAGCGTCTGGGTATTGAGGATATGAAGTATGTTGACGGTCCTTTCGGTATAAGGGAAGAAATGGAACCGGACAGCTGGACTCCTCTTGGCTGGGAGACAGATCGTGCTACCTTTTTCCCTACGGGGTCTGCGCTGGCTGCTACCTGGAGTCCGGAACTGGCTTATCAGTACGGAACGGGAATGGCACGGGAAGCCAGGCTCAGGGGGAAAGACATGTTGCTGGGCCCTGCTATCAATATTCAGAGAATACCTACGGGAGGCCGTACCTATGAGTACCTTAGCGAAGATCCTTTGTTGAGTTCCATGTTGTCGACAGCATATACAAAAGGTGTTCAGGATAACGGGGTGGCAGTGTGTCTGAAACATTATGCTCTCAACAATCAGGAGAACAACAGGGGTAATGTAAATGTTATAATCGGCGGGAGAGCTATGTACGAGATATATCTGCCTCCTTTCAGAGCTGCTGTTGAAGAGGGGGATGCTTACGGGGTGATGGCTGCATATAATAAGGTGGCAGGCTCGTGGTGTTCCGAAAATGATATGTTGCTTAATAGGATACTCAGGGATGAATGGGGCTTTGCAGGAATGGTGGTGTCTGACTGGGGGGGTGTACATAATACTGTTCAGCCCGTAATGAGCGGACTAAACGTTGAAATGCCGGGCAGCCGGTTTATGGGAGAAGCACTTCTCGATTCAGTAAATGCCGGGATTGTACCTGAAGAGATAATAAACCAGAGGGTCCGGGAGATATTGAGGGTGAAAATGGCCATAGAACCTGTGCCTGAAGAAGAAGCCAATAAGGAAATCACTTCGCAACCTCAGCAGCAGAAAATAGCTTATGATGTCGCATGTAAGTCGGTTGTGTTGCTGAAGAATGAAAATATACTGCCTCTCGACCTCACTGACAGACCTGTAATAGCCGTCATAGGAGATAATGCCACACGAACAATGGGTCTCGGTGGTGTGGGAGCAGGAGTGAAGACTCTCTATGAGGTCACCCCTCTGGAAGGACTTAAAAACAGAATAGGGGATAAGGCAGAAATTATTTATGCACAGGGCTATTCAGATGATAATTATGGTTTCGGAAGGATGTTCCGCAGGAGATCAGAAGATGAGATCAGAAAGGAACAGGAGGAAAGACAGTTGAACATAAAGAGACTGGCAGATGAGGCTGTGAAAACAGCACAAAAAGCTGATATAGTGCTTTTTATCGGAGGCAATAACCGGACTGTTGAAACAGAAGGAAGTGACAGGACTGATATTAAACTGCCGTACGGACAGGAGGAACTTCTGGCCAGACTGGCAGAGGTGAATCCCATTATTATCACTGTTCTCGTTAGCGGGGCACCGAATGATCTTAATATTGCAGAACCTTTGTCAAAAGCTCTTTTAATATCATGGTTCAACGGTACTGAAGGCGGGAATGCCCTTGCCGACATCCTCACGGGTAATATATCTCCTTCCGGACGATTACCTTTTTCCTGGCCTGTCAGACTGGAAGACTCACCGGCTTTTGCACTCGGTAATTATTCTCCCGGTCAGGGCAGAAGAGATATTTTTGCAGGACTGGTAGAAGGGAACAGTGCCGGAGATGATACTGATGAAGAGGGTGCGAACAGTGTTCAGAAGGATCCGAATGATGCGTATTATTCCGAGGAATCGCTGGTAGGATACCGGTGGTACGACACAAAAAATATTCCTGTTATGTACCCTTTCGGTTATGGACTCACTTATACAACCTTTGATTATTCGGCAATAGACACTGATAAGGAGAAATATGGCAAAAAGGATGTTATTAAAGTGTCGGTCGAAATTAAAAACACGGGGACAGTGTCTGCCGATGAGCTTGTACAGGTATATATTCATCGCATAAATCCATCTGTTGAATGGCCTTACAAGGAGTTGAAAGCTTTTTCACGCGTTACTCCCGAACCAGGGGAAAGTAAAACTGTTGTCCTTGATATCCCTGTCAGGGAACTTCGTTACTGGAATGAGACAACTCATAGCTGGACTGATGATCCATGTGACATTGAAATACTTGTTGCTGCCTCTGCAGGAGATGTGAAGCTGAAAAAACAAGTGACTCTTAAATAATTCAATCGGGATGCTTTTAAAGAGTCAGCTTACTGGTTATTTTTGAGATAAACTTGTATTTTTGGACGGAAGAGATAATAACACCAAAACGAACAAAAAAACTAAAATGATGAAAAAAATACTGATTTTCTTTTCGCTGGCATGCATTCTTTCCCTCTACTCATGTAAGGATAAAACAGTTGAAACAACCTGGCTTCAGGTATCAGAAGTAGCAGATAATGTATGGCGTATAAGCGATAACGGTGATGACAATATGTATCTTGTTGTCGGGACTGACAGTGCCATGCTCATTGATACCGGTCTGGGAGTGGCTGACCTGGCATCAGTAGTGAACGGTCTTACAAAGAAGCCTCTGATGGTTTTTAACACTCATGCCCATCCTGATCATTCCGGAGGTAATTACCAGTTTGAAAAGATATATATCCATACTGCCGATCTGGAAGATGCCCGACCTTACAGCATGCCCCGGGAGATGCCCGAAGGTGCTCAGCAGAATAATCAGGTGCCTGAGGCAGAGAGATACACAGGAGAGATTTATGATCCTGAGTTTGTTGCCATACGTGAAGGTCAGATTTTTGATCTGGGAGGAAGAAGGATAGAGATTATACATACACCCGGTCATTCGGCAGGGGAGATAGTGTTACTGGATAAGGAGAATAAACTGCTTTTCACTGGTGATAACACCAATGCCCTTGTATGGTTATGGCTTCCCACATGCAGACCTCTGAGTGAGTATCTCAGCTCCCTGGAAAAGCTACAGGCACGGACAGACGAATATGATATTATTTTCCCGGGGCACAGAGATCCTCTTCCCGGCGATTTTATTGCCAGTCAGATAGAATGTGTCATAGGCATTCTCGACGGTACTCTTGAACGTGAACCGTATGAGATGGAGATGGGCAGAGGCAAAGCACTTGTGTCGGTCTATGAAGGTGCAACCGTAGTTTTCGATCCGGAAAATCTTTATCCTGCTGACTAAGATAAGAGCTGTTCTCAATTGTTTAATCTGATCCTTTTTGTGATCTATGCGTATACTGATACTGGGTACTGCACATCCCTACCGTGGTGGACTGGCTTCTTATATTGAAAGGCTGGCCACTCAGTTTATGGCAGAAGGTCATGAGACGGAGATATTTACTTTTAGCCTGCAATACCCCGGATTTTTATTTCCCGGAAAGACTCAGTACACAGATGCACCGCCACCACCAGGACTTAAAATAAGAAGGGTCCTTAATTCTGTCAATCCTTTCAACTGGATAAGGACAGGAAGGCTGATAAGGAAAAAGGAACCTGATATCCTCATTATAAAGTACTGGCATCCTTTTATGGCTCCGGCTTTTTCTATGGTAGCCAGATCGGCAGTGAAAAACGGTATAACGCGCGTTATATGTATCTTCGATAATGTCATTCCACATGAAAAAAGCATTATCGATCGTTTTCTTACAGGATTATTTGTCAGAACCATTAATGGCGCTATAGTGATGTCAACAAGTGTCATGTATGATCTGAAAACTTTTAAAATAAATTTTCCTGTGAGGTTTAATCCGCATCCTCTCTTCGATAATTACGGGTCTCCCGTTCCCCGTGAGGAAGCTCTGGGAAAGCTGGGGCTACCTGCTGATCATTCTTACCTTCTCTTTTTCGGATTTATCAGGGCATATAAAGGGCTGGATATTTTGCTTGAAGCTTTCGGTGATGTACGACTCAGGGGGAAGAAAGTTAAACTGATCATTGCCGGGGAATTTTATGAAGATGACAGACCCTACAGGGATATTATAAATAAATATGGTATTGATGATGAAATAATACTATTTGATCGTTTTATAAGGGAAGATGAAGTGGCCTCCTTTTTCTGTGCAGCCGATCTGGTTGTTCAGCCCTACAGGAGTGCCACGCAGAGCGGTGTTACACAGATAGCCTATCATTATGAAAAGCCAATGCTTGTAACGGATGTAGGAGGTCTGAGTGAGATAGTGTCTGATGGTGTGTCAGGTTATGTTGTGAAGCCTGATCCCGGATATGTGGCCGATGCTTTGGCCGACTTCTTTGACAATGACCGTTACACGCAGTTCACAGAAGGGGTTATCAAGGAAAAGGATAAATTTACCTGGGATAAGCTCACAGGCAAAGTGATGGAGGTATATGAGGAAAGTAAAAAATATATAACTGAATAACAGTAGATTTGTGGTCATGTTTTAATATACATGATCATGACATTAGATTAATATTATATTGTATGATTTGCAGAAGCAAAGCTCCTTTACGTCTTGGATTGGCCGGAGGAGGCAGTGATGTGTCTCCTTTCTCGGAGTTGTACGGAGGTGCAGTCCTGAATGCCACTATTGATCAGTATGCTCATTGTACCATAGAGGAAACTGATAATAATACAATTGAGATCAATGCTGCTGATCTTAATTGCAGGAGGATATATGAGTCATCGCTCGTCCTGCCGGCAGACGGGATGCTTGACCTCCATAAAGGGGTGTATAACAGGGTAGTAAAGGATTTTGGGATCAGCAAAGCCCTTTCTTTCAGGATGACTACCTGGTGTGATGCTCCTCCCGGCAGCGGACTGGGTTCTTCTTCGACAATGGTAGTTGCTGTCCTAAAGGCTTTTGCAGAATGGCTTAACCTGCCGATGGGTGATTATGACCTGGCTTATATGGCTTACCGGATAGAAAGAATGGATCTTGCTCTGAGAGGAGGGAAACAGGATCAGTATGCAGCTACATTCGGAGGCTTTAATTTCATTGAATTTCACAAGGATGACAGGGTGATTGTCAATCCCCTCAGAATAAAAAGATGGATAATAGATGAGCTGGAAGCATCGATGGTGCTTTTTTATACCGGTGCTTCAAGAAATTCTGATGAGATAATAAAAGAGCAGCAGGAGAACACTGAAAAAGGCAGAAAAACACAGATAGAGGCTACGCAGAGGATAAAGGAGAGTTCATTTATCATGAAAGAGTATCTGCTTAAGGGTGATATAGTTGGTTTCTCAAAGTCCTTTGACAGGGAATGGGAGAACAAGAAAATGATGGCCGGATCAATAAGCAATAAACATATAGAGAATATTTATGAAGCTGCTCTTAAGGCAGGAGCGTACGGAGGCAAAGTGTCGGGAGCAGGAGGAGGTGGTTTTATGTTCTTTTCCGTCAATCCGGAGAAAAGAATAAATCTGATTAATACATTGACCAGATTCACCGGCAGAGTGGTTAATTTCCATTTCAGCGAGCACGGATGTCAGGCCTGGAAATTAAATGATACATGGAAGCAATAATTCTGGCAGGAGGTAAAGGTACACGTCTGAGCAGTATTTTCCCGGACATTCCAAAACCAATGGCTCCTGTCAAAGGGAAACCTTTCCTTTATTATGTTCTTAACTGGTTAACTTCTTCCCCTGTGGAAAAAGTAATACTCTCGGTCGGATATAAGCATGAAAAGATAATTGAATTCTTTGGTGACTCATTCGGAGGGATGTCAGTCGAATATGCCATTGAGAAAAAGGCTCTGGGAACAGGCGGTGCTATTAAGTATGCCCTGCATTGGACGAAAAGCGAAAATATTCTGGTAATAAACGGAGATACTTATTTTCCTATTGATCTTAACAGCTTTATCAGTTTTCATAACTCAACGGGCAGCCGCTTTTCCATGGCACTGAAAAAAATGCAGGATCCCGGCCGATATGGAACAGTGGAATGTGTTAATGATACTATTATACGATTCAATGAAAAACAAAGGGGCAGGGATGCGCTCATCAACGGAGGTATTTATCTGATAAACAGAAGTATTATTGAATCATCAAAACTGCCGGAAGCTTTTTCTCTCGAAAGAGATATGATGGAGCAGTATTTTCAGACTGAGAACATCAAAGGCCTCGTTTTCGAGGATCTCTTTATAGATATAGGTATCCCGGAAGATTATAATAAAGCTCAGGAAGCTATTGATACAGAGTATAAATGAAAGATAACTGCAAATACAGAACCCTTAATACCTATGAACAAAGCTCTTTTTCTTGACCGGGATGGAGTCATAAATTATGACTGTGGGCATGTTTTCACTAATGATGATTTTGTTTTTAATGAAGAGATCTTTGATATATGCAGAAGGTATTTGGATAATGGTTTCCTTATCCTGGTAATAACCAATCAGGCAAGGATTGCCAGGGGGATTTATTCCGAGGAGGATTTTCTGAAGGTAACGGAATGGATGACAGATGAGTTTGCCCGGAGGGGTATTACTATATCAAAAGTGTATTATTGTCCTCATCATCCTGATTTTACAGGTCCCTGTCCCTGTCGCAAGCCCGAACCCGGAATGTTGTTAAAAGCCATTGAGGAGTTCGACCTGGATATCTCTCAGTGTGAGTTATTCGGAGACAAGGAGAGCGATATGGAAGCCGGGCGCAGGGCTGGTATACCTGAGGCCAACCTGCATTTGTACAGGGCAGGTAAATAATTCAGATATTGATTTTTTCTTTTATAAGGTATCTGTTCCTTTCGGATGAGTTTCTGTTGATCAGTTCTCCCAGAAAGCCTGTAAGGAAGAGTATGGATCCTATTATCATCACAGTCAGAGCTATGTAGAAATACGGGCTGTCGGTTATCAGTGGAGCCCGCAGGTTATTATGTACATAAATGAGTTTACGGATACCCAGATAAGCGGCCATGATCATTCCGATGAAGAACATTATTGAACCCAGGAGACCGAAGAGATGCATAGGTCTTTTCCCGAACCTGCTGATAAAGCTGATAGTGAGAAGGTCGAGGTAGCCTTTTACGAAGCGGTCTATTCCGTATTTTGATGATCCGTATTTCCTGGGATAGTGTTTGACAATTTTTTCACCTATATTCATGAACCCGGCCTCTTTTGCCAGTATGGGTATATAGCGGTGCATCTCGCCATACACCTCAATACTTTTAATTACTTCGGCATTATAGGCTTTCAGACCACAGTTGAAGTCGTGCAGTTTTATTCCGGAAGATCTTCTTGCAGTACGATTATACATTTTGCTTGTACACCGTTTGATAAAGGGGTCGTGCCTTTTTTTCTTCCATCCCGATACCATATCATAGTCCTCATCTCTTATCATACGGTAAAGTTCAGGGATCTCATCGGGACTGTCCTGCAGATCGGAATCCATAGTAATTACGACTTCTCCTGATGATTCCCTGAATCCTGTGTGAAGGGCCGCTGCTTTTCCGTAGTTACGGCGGAAACACAGACCTTTGACGTTTTTGTATTTTTTTGCAAGATCTTCTATTGTTTCCCAGGAATGGTCGGAACTGCCATCATCAATACAAATTATTTCGGAAGATATATTTTCAGCAGAGCATACTCTTACAATCCAGTCGATCAGTTCCGGCAATGACTCTGCTTCGTTATAAACGGGGATGATAACAGAAAGATCCATCGGCTTTACTGTCTGTTCCTTATTCAACATTATCAACCAGAGGATTTCCTTCTTTACGTACGAAAGCGGCTACTATGAGTGACATGATCAGTCCCTGCAACATATTGCCAAAGATGCCCATAGGAGCTATAAATGCCGGTTTCATTATTTTTGCCTGAACGCTCATGGCTGCATCTATCTGCGACTGGCCAAGACCTCTCTCAAGGAGTTTTTCTTCTGCCATGGCAAGGGTTTTATCAATGAGGTCGGGATCGATGAAAGCATAGAGAATATATGTGAACAGTGCTATGATGATGCTGTAATAAAGGCATATAATAATGGCTGCACCAAGTGCCTGTCCGAAGCTTATCATCCCGTGCATATAATTATCACGGTAAGATTTAACAAGGAAGTAAAGGATCACTATTTGTATCACCATGAATATGTAACCCTGGATGGGGTTAAGTGACAGATCAAGAAAATAGACGATCAGGGAATAGATCACTCCTATCAGGCCGAGGATAAGTCCGTTCATCAGATTAGCTTTCCAGACATTTACGTTTTGTTCCATAGTTTATAGTTATTAGTTCAGGGTAAAGATATCCTTTCAACAAATATAATTTAAAAATGACAAAGAGCAGTAATGCCTTATTGGAATAATATTTGGCATGATCTGTAAATTATACTATTTTTGTACGGGGTAAGTCTTATACGACCAGCTCCTGCTGAACTCCCCCAGGACCGGAAGGTAGCAAGGGTAGGTGGTTGTAGCGGTGCGATATAAGGAGCTTACCCTTT
>JAAYDB010000098.1 GCA_012729475.1 Bacteroidota bacterium | reverse complement strand
GCGAGATTATTCAAAGTTAAATTTCTTTTCATTAGAATCAAATATTATTCACCCCTTTCAGGGATGAATAGTAGTGAGGCAGTAAGGTGCCCCGGGCTGTAGGCCCGGGGTTATTGGTATCAGGCCGCTTTCGCGGCCAGTAAGAAATATCAGAATTTTATTTGACCAGTAAGAAATATCAGAATTTTATTTGACCAGTAAGAAATATCAGAAATCTATTTAACCCGTAAGAAATATCAGACTTTTATTTGACTGGTAAGAAATATCAGAATTATGTTTGACTGGTTAGAAATATCAGAAATATTTTTAGCCGGAACATTTTGACCACTGAAATAATAATTAAATAAACGTGTGAAAATAGCTATTTTTATAAGCTGATAAAATAATTTAAACAACCGTATCTTTTTATGAAACGAATCTCAGTCATTAGTCTTGTAATATTTTTTCTGACTTTAAATTACTCATTTCAGGCCCTGGCACAGATGCCTCCTGTAAGCGGCAGTGAAGCCACAGTACTGGGATGGGTTGATGATAATCATTTTCTCCTGAGGAGATATGAAGCAGGAAAAACTATAGAAACATGGAAGGTGAATATCAGAACGGGCCGAGAGGAAATTTTTCCAGATACAAAGAGTGATGAACAGTTACTCACCGAGTCTCTTCCTGATGGTATAACAGCAGAGACCACTGATGTAATCAGTCCTGATAAGAAAAGTATGGTACTGGTACGTGAAGATGGTCTTTTCTTTTTTAAAGCAGGAGATGTGACACTGAAAAGACTTACAGATAATAATAATGTGGTGAATGTCCGTTTTTCACCTGACGGGACAAAAATAGCCTATACAAGGAATAAGGATCTTTATGTTTTTGATATTTCTGCTGACAAAGAAATAAGGCTGACTGACGATGCTTCGGACAGGATTTATAACGGTTATGCTTCCTGGGTTTATATGGAAGAGATACTGGGAAGGGCAAGCAATTATGCTGCTTTCTGGTGGTCACCTGATGGAAACAGGATAGCTTTTCTAAGAACAGACGAAAGCGATGTCCCTGTTTTCACCCTTAACAGGCTAGATATGGCTGATGGTATTCATGGTGAACTCGAGCAGGTACCTTATCCAAAAGCAGGAGATCCTGCTCCCCGGGTAAGAATGGGAATTGCTGACCTGGATTCCGGGATTATTGTATGGGTTAAAACCGATACCACTGCCGACCAGTATATTGCATGGCCTTTCTGGTCTCCTGATAGCAGAAAAATGGCAATACAGGTACTCAACCGTGACCAGGATGATCTGAGTATTATACTGGCAGATCCGGTAACAGGCGCTTATAAGGAAATAGCCCGGGAGATAAGTCCCACATGGGTCGAATTCCATGAGGATGTATATGTTATGGAGGACGGAACAGGATTCATATTGAGAAGTTCAGTATGCCCTGCCTCTCAGTCAGGCTGGGAGAATCTTTTTTATTATAGCTGGGAAGGAGACCTGTTGTCACAGATAACTGATGTGGAATTCCGGGTTACATCTGTTGAAAGAGTTGATGAAAAACAGAAACAGGTGTATTTTTATGCTACAGGACCGGAATCGACAGACCTTCATCTTTTCAGGACCGGCCTGGATGGCAGGGACCTTCTTCAGATAAGCACTGAACCCGGTACTCATAATGTCAGCATATCCCCATCAGGAAGTTATTTCCTTGATACATGGAGCAGCATAATGGATAATGGGTCAATAATTGCCATTGACAGAAAAGGAAAAATGATGAAGGAAATCCATAGTTTCAAAAACAGAGCCGGCAATAATCCGGGTCAGAAATCGGAACTTATAACGATCAGGACTTCTGACGGACTCTTTGATATGCCCGTGATTATTACTTACCCTCTTAATTTTAACCCTTCAAAGAAATACCCTGTGATCTTTGATATATACGGAGGTCCCGACAGAAAAAATGTTGAAAACAGATGGCAGGATAATATCAATTCATGGTATTCTCTTAACGGTATCATCACAGTAAAAGCTGATCACAGAGGTTCAGGACATTTTGGGAAAAGAGGTCTTGATTACCTTCACAGGTCGCTTGGCAAATGGGAGATACTTGATTATTCAGATGTAGTTACCTGGTTAAGAGATAAATCCTTTGTCGATACTACCTCAATAGGCATCAGAGGAAGTTCATACGGGGGGTATCTTACATGCCTGGCTCTTACACGGGGAGCTGCATACTGGACTCATGGTTTTGCAGGATCATCAGTTACTGACTGGAGGCTTTATGATAATGTCTATACCGAGAGATATATGGATAAACCTCAGGATAACCCTGAAGGTTATGATAATGGTTCAGTGATTGAATATGCCGGCAACCTGAAGGGCAAGCTATACCTGAACCACGGCGATATGGACGATAATGTGCACATGCAAAACAGTATATGGCTGATATCCAGGCTTCAGGATGAAGGGAAGACATTCCGTTTTATGTTATATCCTGATGAAAGACATGGCTGGAGAGGTGCAAAAAGACTTCACAGCACCGGAGAAGAATATGAGTTCTGGCTTAATAGTTTTTTCGGTGATTCATATGAATAGAAACCATAGAAACATCGTTCATATATTCCATAGTGTTTTTATGCTCATGGATATTCAGAATCCTATTTGATACGATAACCAAGAATAAAATATACTCTTTTTGTAGAAGCGTCGACACTTGTAAGAGTGATCATTCCACTGGCACTTTCCAGTCTGGCTTCAAATGATAGCCTGTTTGTTTTTATTCCTGCTCCGGCAATAAATCCAAATTCATAATCAGATGTCTGAGTGAGAGGAGTACCTTCATAAACAGATGTTCCTGAATATGTTGTGGTAAATTCTTTTATATCACCTGGCTTATATTTGGTCGCTGCAGAATTACTTGTTTTCCTGAATTCAATAATGTCAGGATTAAGGCTCCAGTTCCTGTAATCAATAAATCCTGTCACTGTGTCACCATTGTTTTGTATTATATAACCCGGGAGGTAGTTTTGTTGTGAAAATGATAATACTGAAATAATGATTCCTGTTATAAGCAATAATAATTTCTTAAACATGATGTGGTATTTTGTTTACTTTAGGATAAACGGAAAAAACATAAATTTCACTAACCAATTCTAAGGTCAGCTAAATAAATAACTAAAATAGTTCATTAGTGTCCACTAAAAATAATTATAAAACTCCATAATAACTTATATATCTGATATTTGTAGTTATGTTTATAGGGTGACGATTTGAAATTTAATCCGATAAGTTATGAGAAAATAAGGCATTTGG
>JAAYDB010000097.1 GCA_012729475.1 Bacteroidota bacterium | reverse complement strand
AGGTCTCTCAGAGGCCGAAAGACTTCTCAGGTTAAAGGAACAGGCTACTAATTTTAACCTGATGGGCAGTGTGAGCATTTCATATACTTTTGGTTCAATATATAACAATGTAGTTAATCCCCGTTTTGGTTACAGAGGAGGAATAGGAGGGTTTTAATACAGGAATGTATTAAGATTATTGCTCCGGCTGTTTAATGAATCACTCAAATTATTACCTTTACCGCCGAATATCTATTGTAACCTGATAATAATTATGGTATGGACGATAAACCTGTAGCTGTAATTACAGGCGCCAGCAGGGGGATAGGCAGATCCATTGCAATTTATCTGGCCTCTGAAGGTTATGATATTGCAGCCATTGCCCGGTCGGTTGATAGTGAAGGGATGCAGATCCTCGCAAAAGAAGTTTTGCAAAAAGGAGCAGAGTTTTTTCCTGTAGGTCTTGATATATCATGTACTAACTGTCAGGATGAGGTAGTAAAGAATATCCTGGGACGTTACGGAAGAATAGATCTTCTTGTGAACAATGCCGGGATTGCTCCTCCCCAGAGGGATGATTTCCTCGGGATGACGGAAGATAGTTATGACAGGGTGATGAATATCAATCTTAAAGGCCCTGTATTCTTTGCCCAAAAAGTGGCCAAAGAGATGATCTGGCTGAGACAACATTCCCTGAAATTCAGGCCTGTAATTATTTTCATTACATCAGTGTCATCAGTACTTTCCTCTAATAGAAGGGCGGAGTATTGTATTTCGAAAGCCGGTCTGAGCATGGCAGCAACAATTTTTGCTGACGGACTGGCAGATGAAGATATCAGAGTATTTGAGATAAGGCCGGGGATCATTCAGACGGATATGACCATGAAACTGAAAGATCACTATGATGAGATAATAAAGGAAGGATTTGTGCCTCAGAAACGTTGGGGATCACCTGAAGATATCGGAAAGGCTGTTGCTTCAATAGCCCGGGGTGACTGGGATTATTCATCGGGTGCAGTATTTGAAATAAGCGGAGGACTGAATATCCGGAAACTGTAGTATTACAGATCATTATTATAATTTCTCCTTTTTGCAAATTGAACAAAAGTGTTAAGTGATGTGTTTATTGTTGTGAAATTATACAACAATGAAAATGGGTAAACTATATATTATTTCTCTATTATTGATGCTTATGAATACAACACTAAATGCTCAGACAAGAAAAAACGCTGATGTTGCCAAGACTTCATTAAACTGGCTCGGAGAAAAAGTACTTGGAAAACACACAGGAACCATTCTGCTTAAAAGCGGATGGATAAACTGGGATAATAACATGATATCTGAAGGAGAATTTCTTATAGATATGGCTTCTCTTAAAGATGATGATGGTAATGACCGGCTTGAAGCCCATCTGAAATCAGATGACTTTTTTGGTACAGACAATTACCCCACATCAAAGGTGGTGATCACAGGCAGTGATTCATTCGAAAAAGGAACAGCAATAGTTAGGGGCGATCTTACTATAAAGCAGAACACTCATCCAATTGAATTCAAGGCTACACTGAAGCAGGATGATAAAGGAATTTGGTTTTATGCCAACATTATTGTTGACAGAACAAAATATAATGTCAGGTATGGATCAGGTTCATTTTTCTCTAACCTTGGAGATAATGTGATTTATGATGAATTCAAGGTAAAAGTCAGTCTGTATGTCAGATGATCTTTCTTCGAAATCCTTTGTGTTTCTTTTAAAATAATCAACCGGAATTATACTGTTTAAGGTAATGGTCACCTGCTTCAGAATAATGTTTCTACAAGTACTTTCCGGTCGTGCTGAAGTTCTGTAAGCCTGTATGAAACAGAGGAGTTGTTTTCAATATAGTATTCCCAGTATCCGGAAACACCACCTGGTGAAAATAATGTTCTGGTGAGATACAGATTATCTCCTGGTATGAAATCACAGGTTCTGCCTAAGGCAGATATCTTGCCAAAGACATTTTCCATTGATGTTTTTATCCATATAATGTTTGGTCCTCCGTGAGTGGAAGGGCCTGTATGCCGGTATTCAAGAAATGTGCCGGCATATTTTCTTACAATTGTCAGTTCGTCTTCCTCTATTATAAAATCTTTTCTGGGAGTTACTTCTGAAGGAGATGAAGAGGGGACTGTCAGTAACTGGGTATTAAGGATTTCCAAAAAAGGTGATCCTCTGCCAAAATCAATTTCCACTTTCAGAAAAAATTTATCTATATCCCATTTAATGGCATTGAAATCTCCTTTTCTATCGTTCCCTTCTCCTATTAGAAGAGTGGCCGTTCCCATGCTGTCCGTTTCAGCTGTGTGTAATTCGCTGTAAACTGTTACTCCCGGATCTTCTCCCATCAGTATACTGAGCCGGAAATAAACTATCTTCGAAGCCATAATCTCTCCGGCAGTATTACGTACAGTAACCTGGTAGCTCAGAGGTTCCTTTAACTGTCCTTCAAGGGCGCTTGATAAAAAAGATAAAATGAGTATTACAAAAAGATTCTTCATTCTACAATTATGGCCA
The DNA here is from genome assembly GCA_012729475.1 of Bacteroidota bacterium. GTDB lineage: Bacteria > Bacteroidota > Bacteroidia > Bacteroidales > VadinHA17 > LD21. Next base: position 229 of record JAAYDB010000097.1, on the reverse strand, counting down.
TATTTCTTAATTATTATAAAGATAATAAAGTGGCAGCATAAAACCAATAGAAAAAGCGAGTGCCATTATCTGCAAGTAAATCATGCAGATTATTAATTCCCTTTTGGGAATCTTTCCAATGATGGAATCAGAATGTTGAATTAACAACATCAGATTCTCAGGGGACATATTATTTATATTCAAAAACGATATGGACTATAAGGCCGGGATAAAAGCATTTTCTCTGTTT
>JAAYDB010000096.1 GCA_012729475.1 Bacteroidota bacterium | reverse complement strand
GTTAAGAGCGGTCTGTCGATACAACACGACGACCATCTCTTTGACAGGTTTTCCGGCAGAGTCATGTTCCCTATTCATTCGCTGTCGGGACAGATACTGGGTTTCGGAGGAAGGATACTGAAGAAAGATGCCAAAACAGCAAAATACCTCAATTCTCCCGAATCAGAGATATACCACAAGAGTCGTATCGTTTACGGGATATACCAGGCCAGAAAAGCAATATCACAAAATGACAAATGTTATCTGGTGGAAGGATACACCGATGTTATGTCACTCCACGAAGCCGGTATCGAAAATGTTGTTGCATCGTCAGGGACCTCCCTTACACAGGAGCAGGTAAGACTTATCAAAAGATTCACTCCAAACATCACTATCCTTTATGATGGCGATCCTGCAGGGATCAAGGCATCTCTCAGAGGAATAGATATCGTTCTGGAAGAGGGGATGAATGTGAAGATAGTCCTGCTGCCCGATGGTGAAGACCCCGATTCCTACTCAAAAAAACTGAGCAATGAAGAGTTCCTTTCTTATCTGAAAGAAAAAGAAACCGATTTCATACGTTTTAAGACAAGCCTCCTCCTCGAAGAGTCCAAAAACGACCCCGTACTGAGAGCCAATCTTATCCGTGACATTGTCAAGTCAATAGCTGTTATTCCTGAAAGTATAACGCGGACAATATATATCAAAGACTGCAGCGTCAGGATGAATATTCCTGAAGAAGTACTCTACAATGAAGTTAACAATATCAGAAGGCAGAAATCCTTTCAGGACAGAAATAAATACCCGGGTCCTGAAGACCTTCCCGCTCCTCCGGTCCAGGTACCAAAAACAGTTAAACAGGAACCCACAACCAGCTTCTCAGAGAAAGAAATAATAAGACTCCTTCTGAAATACGGCAGTGCTGAGCTGGAACGGAAAAAACAAAGTGAAGACAAAGATGAAGTAGTTATTACCGTGGCAGATTATATAATAAATGATATTATCTCCGATGAACTGTCTTTTGATAATCCTCTTTATGCCAGGATATTTGAAGAATTCAGATTTGCTGTTGAACAGGGTGTATTTTTGAATGACAAACAGTTCATTAAGAATGAAGATCCGGCAATATCGAAACTGTCAGCCGACATACTCTCTGATTCCTATCAGCTGAGCCGGATATGGATCAATAAACAGGCTTATGTAGAAACAGAGGATATGAAACTGAAAGATATTGTCCCTGATGTGGTCCTGAAATTTAAAAGCGACAAAATAAAGATCAGGTTGAAAGATATAATGACCCAACTTGAAGAGGCTGCGAGAGAAGATGATCAGGAAAAAATTCTTATGCTTCAGAAAAAGGACCAGACTCTGAAAAAGGCCCTCCGTACTATTTCAGACAATCTGGGAAAAAGAATAATATTATGAATTACATAACAGATCCTCCCTCCAGTTTCATTTCCATTTTAATTACTAAATTTGATTGATAAAAACATGTCTATGAAATGTCCTGTTGCTTATCTGATAATCATCATAACAATATTATCCGTGTCATGCAGGCCTAAAGAACCTGTAAAGGATATATTCACTCCTGTCTTTTCCACTATCAGGAGCGATTCAACAAACGGAGATATCCCTGCCGGGAAAAATGAGACTTATTACGGAGTACTGACTCCCGTTGAGATATGTGTGATCTTCGACAGGCTTGCTGTACCTTATGATAAGACTATCCTTAATCCCGTCTCAAATCAGGATCGCTATCTGAGCACTGCAAAAGCAGCTATTAACACCGGTATCTATGGCGTTGACTTCGGATACCTGAAAATGTTCGGCATAGGACAGGATGTGATCGATTATATGTTCACAATAAGAGAAATAAGTAATAAGCTGGGTATCCCCGATCGAATGATTTTGGAACCGATCAGGAAAGTTCAGAATAATATGTCGGACCCCGATTCTCTTACCACTCTGATGCAGGAAGCATATACCGATATTGAGAACCACCTGCGGGAAAACGGAAGGGAAAGCACTGCAGGCCTTATGATAATGGGGGGATGGGTAGAAGCTATGTATATTGCAACACAACTGGTTTATGACTCTGACAATCCTGATGTTGAGGTAATACAAAAGATAGCTGAACAGAAATACACTCTCACCTCGTTGCTGAGTTTCATGAAGAATTATTATGATGACCCCATTGTTGTTTATTACACAAAAAAATTAAAATACCTTCAGAACTATTTCGATACTTTCGATATTTATTTCATGAAAGGTGATCTGGAAATTGATACTGTCAGACAGGTTCTGTTATCTTCCGGAACAAAGATGACAGTGACTATTGAAACTCTTGACGAGATACGGGATTATATCGCTTCGCTGAGAACCGAGATGGTGACACCCTGATATGAAAATGCCAAAATTGTATATTATTGTCTGGCTGTCGCTTCTTGTCTTTTCCTGCAACACCGACAAGAGAGGTGTTGTCAAAGAAGCCCTCAGACGTGTAACAGGGACAAACCAGTCAGGCATACCGCTTGATAAAGGATACAGTGAATACATAGATGCCTTCACATCGGGTATCATCCCTTCCAATTCTGTCATAGAGATACGTTTCACTCCTGAATTTGCACAGGAAGCCGACAGGTCCAATCCATCTGCCCTTTTCAGGTTCACTCCGGCTTTGAAAGGCAAAGCCGAATGGGCTGATGAAACAACACTGGTGTTTACTCCTTCGGATCTTCTTAAGCCGGGAGAAACATATTACGGAGAACTGGATCTCTCAAGAATAGGTGACGTAAAAGAAAGGCTGAAGTCTTTCCCTCTTAATTTCCGGACACTCCAGAAAGATTTCAGTATAATAACAGGTCTTCCTGAAACAAATCCCACAAACAACGCCTCATATATTCTCATCGGAGAATTAATCTCCTCTGATTATATTTCTCCGAAAGAAGTGGAAACATACCTGGAAGCAAAACTGGAAAGAAAACGTTTAAACATCACCTGGGATCATTCAGGAAACCTGATCCATAAATTCACGGTCACAGATATAACAAGGTCTCATAAGGAACAAAACCTTATTTTATCGTGGGACGGAACAAAGTCCGGGATACACAGAAAAAATTCAGCTTCAATAAGAATACCTCCTGTTGACGAGTTCAGTGTTATCGGAGTAAAGATAAGAAAGGGAGAAAACCAGAGTATGGATATCGCTTTTTCAGACCCTGTCAATCCTGAACAGGAACTTGAAGGGCTTATTCATCTCAAACCATCAGTAGTACCACGTTTTATTACCAGATCGAATATTGTTACACTCATCCCTTCAACAACTATTAATAAAGAAGTAACTCTTTCCATTGAACCATCAGTAAAAAACAACGAAGGCCGGCATCTCTCATCCCCTTTTTCGGGAGTATTCGATTTTACATATATTAATCCTTCTATACAACTTACAGGAGAAGGTACTATCATCCCTTCATCACAGAATCTTATTTTTCCCTTTAAAGCTGCAAACCTGAAAGCCGTTGATCTGCGGATAATAAAAATATTCGGAAATAACCTTCCCTGGTTTCTCCAGGAATACGATATCAGCACAGCTTACTCTGTTAAACGCTTTGGACGGCCCGTATTTACAGGCCGGGTTGATCTCACATCAGCCGGTGGCATTAATGAAGGATCATGGAACCATTATACCATTGACCTCGCCGACTATATAAATGTTGAACCCGGAGTATTGTATAAGGTAGAGCTGGGTATGAGGAAATCATACGCTCTTCCTGAAAGTGAACTGACTGATGATGAGAAGAGATATGAAGAGAAATTGCAGCAGACCTATGATCAGAATAATAACTGGGATGATCCTGATATATACTGGGAAAGTGATGCAGCATCCGTGTATTATTCTTCGGGTTTCAGATGGGAAGACCGTGACGATCCCGCTAAAGGAGCTTATTACAGTCCTGATAAAAATGTATCCCGTAATATTTTTGCTTCCGACCTTGGCCTGCTGGTCAAGAAAGGAGAAGATGATGTCCTGCATGTTATTATCAGCGATCTTATCAGCGCTCTTCCCGTAAGTGAAGTTGACCTGAAGGTATATGATTATCAGATGCAGGAAGTAGCTTCGGGGAATACCAGAGATGATGGTACAGCTATCCTGACGTGCAGCAGAAGACCTTTTCTGGTAGTCGCCACAAAAGGACAGGATAAAAACTATCTTAAGATCACTGACGGCTCTTCACTGTCGCTCAGTTCTTTCGATGTGGCCGGCACATCGGCAGAAAAAGGCATTAAGGCATTTATATACGGGGAAAGGGATGTATGGAGGCCGGGAGATTCGATATTCATTTCTGTATTCATAAAAAACCTGAATAAACACCTCCCTCCTGACCATCCTGTTCAGTTCGAACTAATCAATCCTCTGGAACAGCGCACCGATATCCAGATCCATAGACTCCGGGGAGACAATCTGCTGGTCTTCAGAACTAAAACCCCTGCTGATGCCCCAACCGGTAATTACCGTGCAGAGATAAAAACCGGTGGTGTGACATTTACTAAACGGATCAGGGTGGAAACCATTAAACCCAACAGGCTTAAAATAAACCTTAACTTCTCCAAAGATATTCTTGGAGGTACAGATAACATAACTCCGGGTTCCCTGAATGTCAAATGGCTGAATGGAGCTACAGCATCAAACCTGAAGACCTCTGTCGAATATCTTCTTAAACAGACTGTTACAATATTTGATAAATACAGCCAGTATAATTTTGATGATCCCGCAACTGATTTTTATTCCGAAACGGTAAATATCTATGACAACAACATTGATGAAGAAGGTAATGCAAGCATCATTTTCCAGCCTCAGGAAGATATCCGTGCTCCCGGCATGCTCAATGCCCTTTTCACTGTAAGAGTAAAAGAGAAGGGTGGTGATGAGAGTATAACACAAAAAAGTTATAAATATGCTCCTTATCCTGTTTTTGTGGGTATTAACCTTCCGGGATCCGGTGACAAAGGCAGACAACTCTATACCGACACTGACAATGAAGTAGAGGTTGTCACTCTTGATGCCGGTGGTAAAGCTGTTAACTCAACCGTTGAGATGACTCTTTATAAGTTATCTTACCGCTGGTGGTGGGAATCGGATCAGGAAAATCTGGCTCATTATATCTCGAACCGGATATACAAACCTGTTATTACCCAAAGGATTGTCACAAGCGGAGGTAAAGGAACTTTCTCTTTCAGGATAGACAAAAATGACTGGGGCCGTTATCTGATAAGAGCCTCCACCCTGACTGGTCATGCCACAGGTAAAATAGTGCTTATTGACTGGCCATGGGAATATGGTATGAAAAGCGGAACTGATGGAGCCACCCAACTCGTTGTCACTTGCGATAAAGAGAAATATAATCCGGGAGATGAGGCAGAGATATCATTTCCTGCTCCGGAAAACGCCAGAGCCGTGATAACACTTGAAAATGCCACAGGTATTATTGATAAAATAATGTGTCCGACACAAAAAGGAAACACTGTGGTGCGTTTCAAAATCACTCCGGATATGGCCCCGAACATCTATGCTTACGTTACTGTTCTTCAACCTTACAGTCAAACTGTCAATGACATGCCGGTAAGACTGTACGGTATTATTCCGCTTATGGTTGAAGATCCGGCAACAAGGCTTTATCCACTTATCTCCGCTCCTTCTGAAATCCGTTCCCAGCAGACTTTCAGTATAGAAGTGAGTGAAAAGAACAAAAAGCCAATGGTATATACCCTGGCCCTTGTTGATGAAGGATTACTGGATATAACCAATTACGGGACACCCGATCCCTGGACTTATTTCTATTCGCGTGAAGCTTTGGGAGTGAAGACCTGGGATATCTACGATCATGTCCTTGGCGCCTACGGGGGAACACTGGAAAGGCTTCTGGCTACCGGAGGTGATGAAGCTCTCGTTGACCATTCAGCTGCCAGGGCCCGCAGATTCACTCCCGTAGTGAGATTCCTCGGCCCTTACAGCCTTACGGCAGGTGGGACAAAAACCCACACCCTGTCATTGCCACACTATACCGGCTCTGTGAGGATAATGGCTATTGCAGGCAACGAAAAAGCTTTTGGGGCCACCGATAAGCAGATGACAGTAAAAGATCCCCTTATGGTTCTCGTCACAGCCCCCCGTGTGATAAGCCCGGGAGAAAAGGCAGCCTTGCCGGTGACAATCTTCATACAGGACAATAATATAAAAGATATATCTCTCAGGGCAGAAAGTAATGACTTTGTCAGATTTGAGGAGAATATCAAAAATATTTCCGTCAGTTCAACAGGTGAACTGGACACTGAATTCACTTTCCATGCAGGTGATAAAACAGGTATTTCAAAAATAAGTGTCACAGCTACAGGAGGAAAAGAGACAGCTTCTTATGAAATGGAGCTGGCTGTCAGAAATCCCGATCCTCCGGAAACGAGAGCAGAACTACAGATCATTGATCACGGTGAAAAATGGGAAACAACATTCAGTCCTTTTGGTATCCCGGGATCATCATCAGCTAAACTGGAAGTCTCGGCCATGCCCTCTGTTAATCTGGAAAAAAACCTTGATTATCTCCTTAATTATCCTCACGGATGTACGGAGCAGGTCATATCATCAGCCTTCCCGCAATTATGGCTGCCTGAACTCAATAAAGACGATACTGCTTTAGCAGAAAGGGTGTCTTCAAATATCAGCGGAGCTATCGGATCATTGTTATCTCGGCAGATGGCCGGAGGAGGACTGGCTCTATGGCCCGGTTCTTACCAGCCCGATAACTGGATCACATCGTATGCCGGACATTTTATTCTAGAGGCAGAAAGAAAAGGCTATACTGTCTCATCTTCTTTCAAGCAAAAATGGCTTGATTATCAGAAGAATAATTCCAGGGAATGGCAGTATGACAATAAATACCTGCATACCTGTAATGACCAGGCTTACAGGCTCTTCACCCTGGCTCTTGCCGGTCAGCCCGACAGGGGAGCGATGAACAGACTCAGGGAGACAGCTGATATACCACAGCTGGCACGCTGGCTGCTGGCTGCTGCATACGCTCAGACAGGCAGGCCGGAGGTGGCTGATGACCTTCTGGATATGAGAATGACTGATACCGAAGAAGAATACAATCACTATTTCTATGGTAGTGCTTTGCGTGATAAAGCTATTATTCTGTACAGCCTCACTATAATGAAGAAAGAGGAAGAGGCATTGACTCTGCTTAAAGAAATAAGCAACAAAATGAACAGAGGGGCCTGGTACAGCACACAGTCTCTTGCATGGGGTCTTCTGTCATATATGAAATGGCTCGACATGACACCTGATAAGGAAAATACTGAAAATCCTGTCTTCACCATTTCTTTCAACGATAATAAAGAAACAGCCTCTACCGGTACAAAAGAGATATGGTCGAAAAACCTTGAAATGGCAGAGACCAACAACTTTATCATCGATAATACTTCAGGGCAGTCCTTATATGCAACACTTGTCACAAAAGGGATCCCTTACCCTTCAGATTCAGGATATGAAGAGAAAGGATTAAGTCTGAAAGCCGATTATCTGACCTTTGATCTCCAGCCTGTTGATCACAGAAATATATCCCACGGTACAGATTTTATGATGGTGATACAGGTTTCCAACAATACCTTTTCGGCAGTCGATAACATTGCTCTCACCCAGATGGTCCCATCAGGCTGGGAGATAAGGAATACCCGTCTGTTTGAGATCAACACGGGCATACAGGAAAGCTCTTACGATTACAGGGATATAAGAGACGACCGCATAAATACATATTTCAGTCTGAACCGTGGTGAAAGAAAAACTTTTATTGTCATACTCAATGCTGCCTATAAAGGTGAATTCTATCACCCTTCGGTATGGTGTGAAGCTATGTACACAGCCAACTGTTATGCAAGACTGCCGGGGATGAAAGTAACAGTGGATGACTGATAAATTGAAGAGATGGTTTTATATACCGCTTTTGTCAGCGGCAGTGCTTCTCACTCCGGTTTTCCTTTCACCTGTTCCGGTTTTCAGGGCTCCTCTCTCGACTGTCGTAGAAGCTTCCGACGGCGAACTTCTTGGGGCGAGGATAGCTGACGACGGTCAGTGGAGGTTCCCTTCCGGGGACTCTGTACCTCTTAAATTTGAAAAAGCTCTACTGACATTCGAAGACAGGTACTTCTATTACCATCCGGGAATAAATCCTTTTTCCATAATGCGGGCACTGATACACAATATCCGGGCCGGGGAAATAGTGAGTGGCGGCAGTACCATCACCATGCAGGTAGCAAGGCTGTCGCGAGGTAACAGGCCGCGTACCTATAGTGCCAAAATCATTGAAATGTTTTCCGCACTGAAACTTGAGTTATTAAGATCAAAAAAGACTATCCTTAAATTGTACACTGCAAATGCTCCTTTCGGTGGTAATATAGTAGGTCTTGAGGCTGCAGCCTGGCGTTATACAGGAAAAGCTGCAGCAAATATTACCTGGGCAGAAGCTGCAACACTGGCTGTTCTTCCAAATTCTCCTTCACTTATCTTTCCCGGCAGGAACCAGGAGATACTTAAAACACGAAGGGATATCCTTCTGGAAAAACTGTATGAGAGAGGCACCTTCGATTCCCTGACCCTCCTCCTTGCTCTTGATGAACCCCTGCCCGGTCCACCACATCCACTGCCGGTCAGGGCACCTCATCTGACAGATCATTTCTATAAAAACGCCAGAGGGCAAAGGATCAGGACAACAATAGATCCTTTAATACAGGAAAGAGCTTTAACTGTTTTTTCCATCCACCAGAAAGACCTTTCTGCAAATTTTATAAATAATTCCGCCGGGATCATTGCAGATGTCGGTACGGGTAAAGTGCTTGCCTATATAGGAAACAGCACTATTGAACGGAACGGAGAGCATAACGGGGATGTTGATATTATCCGCTCGATGCGAAGCACGGGAAGTATACTTAAACCCTTTCTTTATGCAGGTATGCAACAGTCGGGAGATATACTCCCGGATGCCCTGATAGCCGATATACCTTCACGTTTCCCGGGCTTTGCCCCCGAGAATTTCGATATGAGTTACAGCGGTGCTGTACCTGCCTCACAGGCACTGTCACAATCACTCAACATACCGGCAGTGAAAATGCT
>JAAYDB010000095.1 GCA_012729475.1 Bacteroidota bacterium | reverse complement strand
TTGAACCCGGGACCTCATGATTATGAATCATGCGCTCTAACCATCTGAGCTATCTCGCCATTATGTTTACTTTAGCTTTGTAAAAAGCCGGTGGTTTTGCGGGTGCAAATATAAGGAGTAAGAAGCTAAATAGCAATAAGATTTTTTTATGTTATGATTTTTTTTCTATATTGCAGCTATAGTTAAGTCGCGATCTTTGTAAAATGAAGTATGAATTGGAATACACACTGAACTGTTCTCCGAAAGTTCTTTTTTCAAGGCTCAGTACACCTGAAGGCCTTAGTGAATGGTTCGCAGATAACGTAAATGTGGAAGGTGATATATTTACCTTCCTCTGGGAGAAATCCGAATCAAAAGCCAGACTAGCAGCATATAAAGAAAATAAATTCGTCAGATTTGAGTGGATAGACATGGAGAATGACGAATCAAATTACTTCGAATTCCGCCTCAGTGTAGAAGAACTTAGCGGCAGCGTCGCCCTCATAATAACCGATTTTGCCGACCCGGAAGAAAAAGAAGATGCTGTTTATCTCTGGGATTCACAAATAACAGACCTCAAAAGAGCTCTCGGAATATAGTACCCTGTAGATTCTCCATTAATTTTAAATACTTCCCAATACAAATCATTTAACAATAACCTGTAAAGGCTGATCCACTAAACCTTTCTCCCGGTCACAACTTGCCTGATATAACTATAGCTTATGTCCTAATATGCTGTTTTTAATTTTTTTCTGGTTTAAAATGTACCAGATCATATAAAAAATATAATCATAACATATGGGAAAGCTCCTTATAGATATGATTGGTATTTTACCAAAAATCAAGTAGTTTTGCATCCAAAATTCATAAGAGAGTGAAAGCACTTGACAGGTTTGTCATAAAATCATTTATCGGCCCACTTGTACTCACATTTTTTATTGTGCTTATCATCCTTTTATTGCAATTCCTGTGGATGTATATCGATGAGCTTGCAGGAAAAGGTCTAAGTTTTATTATCCTGACCGAGTTATTGTTCCATTTTTCTCTTTCTTTCGTCCCTCAGGCACTGCCTCTGGCAATACTGCTTGCTGGCCTGATGACATTTGGCAATATGGGGGAAAATACGGAACTGACCGCTATCAAATCATCAGGTATCCCTCTGAAACGTATCATGCGGCCTCTCATACTGGTCATTTCACTCCTGGTACTGGTCTCTTTCTATTTCTCTAACTACATACTTCCCTATACAAACAAACAAGCCCGCTCCCTCCTCTATGATATAAGGAAAAAACGCCCCGATATAAACCTTCAGGCTGGGACTTTCAACAACGACATTGACGGCTTCAGTATTAAAGTGGGATCTAAAGATCCGGTTACCAACCGCCTTGATAATGTTATTATCTATGATCACCGGGAAAGAAATGGAAATGTGTCCGTCACTCATGCCGATAGCGGATATATTAAGATCACCTCCGACGAAACAGGGATGATAATGCATCTCTATAACGGTCAGTCGTATAATGAAATGAAAGAAAATAACGTAGCATATAACAGAAGGAAATTCCCTTCCCGCAGAGATTCTTTCAAAGAGGAAGTTATTGTTCTTTCTCTGACAGGTTTCAATCTGGAAAGATCAGGCCACGACTTGTTCAAATCAACATCATGGATGTTGAATATGTCGCAACTGTCATTCTTTGCCGATTCTCTGACAAAAGACTATAATGACAGGGCGGAGATCAGTTTTAAAGAGTTCAGAAACAGCAAGCTGTACACAGAACAAAAACCGGAATCTTTTTTCAGGCAACCGGAAAATGAAACAGACAATCAAAAAGAAATGTTGAGCTTCAATGCATCAACCATTTTTGATACCTTAAAAACAGAAAACAAAGGTATGGTACTGGAAAAAGCTATTGAAAATATGAGAGAAGCCAGTAACTATGTCATGACTACAACAGAATCCATGAAAATGAATATAAGACAGATTAAGAAATATGAAATCGACTGGCATAAAAAGCTCACTCTCCCTTTTGCCTGTCTCGTGTTTTTTTTCATAGGGGCTCCTCTTGGAGCTATTATAAGAAAAGGAGGGCTGGGGACACCATCAGTTATTTCTATTTTCTTTTTTGTTGTATGGTATGTTATCTCATTATCTTCAGAAAAGCTCGTAGAAGAAGATCTGATAGGAAGCATTCCCGGTATGTGGGCCTCTTCCTATATTTTATTACCAGTGGGTATTTTCCTGACCTATAAGGCTTCAACTGATTCAATGATAATGAATATCGATACATACCTACAATTCTTCCGTAAGATTAAAGATTATATTTATAAATTAACAATGCAGGGTAAATCAATAAAGCCCAAAAGGAAAAAGAAAGATGAGTAATTACAAATTAAACACTATTGAAGAAGCTATAAATGATATTAAGCAGGGGAAGCTTCTTATTGTTGTTGATGATGAAGATCGTGAAAACGAAGGCGATTTTATTGTTGCTGCTGAACTGATAACACCGGAGATTGTCAATTTCATGGCCACATATGGGAGAGGACTTATTTGTGTGGCCTTACCTGAAGAGAGATGTGAGGAACTGGAACTTGATCTGATGGTGGGGACTAATACATCCCTGCATGAGACCCAGTTCACTGTGTCAGTCGATTTGATTAATGAAGAGACTTCTACCGGTGTATCAGCCAATGACAGAGCCCTTACCATCAAAGCTCTCGTAGATCCTTCCACGAAACCTTCCGATCTCGGAAGACCAGGTCATATTTTCCCTCTTAAAGCTAAATCGAAAGGTGTACTGAGAAGAGCCGGACATACAGAAGCTGTTGTCGACCTGACACGTCTGGCGGGACTTAATCCCGGAGGTGCCCTCGTTGAGATAATGAACGATGATGGTTCAATGGCCCGGCTGAATGATCTTGTTAAACTGAGAAAAAAGTTTAATCTCAAGATTATCGCTATAAGGGATCTGATAAAATATAAGCTTGACAGGGAATCCATTATTGAAAAAGGAGAAAAGGTCAGCCTCCCTACAGAAAGAGGAGATTTTGACTTCATCCCTTTCAGACAGAAAAGCAACGGTATAGAACACTGCGCTCTTGTTAAGGGAACATGGACGAAAGATGAGCCTGTTCTGGTAAGAGTCCACTCCTCATGTTTTACAGGAGATATCTTCGGATCGCTGAGATGTGATTGCGGGACTCAGCTGCACAAAGCTATGGAAATGGTACAGAAAGAAGGGAAAGGTGTGGTTATTTACCTTAGTCAGGAAGGCAGGGGAATTGGTCTCTTCAACAAAATAAAAGCTTATAAGCTCCAGGATGAAGGGATGGATACCGTTGAGGCAAATATCCATCTGGGTTTCGGTGAAGACGAAAGAGACTACGGAGTAGGCGCAAGTATTATGAGAGAACTGGGACTTGGAAAAGTCAGGCTTATCTCAAATAACCCTGTAAAAAGGGCTGGTCTTGAAGGGTATGGAATAAAAATAGTTGAAACAATACCTCTTATTATCGAATCCAACCCCCATAACAGATTCTATCTCGAGACAAAAGCCAACAAGATGGGGCATAACCTGACCTGTTTCAAGCATACGACAAAAGACTGATTTTTTATATATTAACTGACCAGAACACAATAACTATGAATAACCTCAGGATACTTTTCATGGGGACACCTGAGTTTGCTGTTGCATCGCTCGGGGCTTTGCTTATCAATGGTTATAATGTTGCAGGCGTTGTTACTTCTCCTGACAGACCTGCCGGCAGAGGAAGAAAAATTCACAAGACAGCTGTTAAGGAATTCGCAGAATTCAGCCGTCTCCCCGTACTACAGCCTGTCAGTCTGAAAGATCCGGATTTTATCGATAAACTGAAAGAACTGAATGCCGATGTTTTTGTTGTTGTTGCCTTCCGCATGATACCGGAAATAGTATGGAGGATACCTCCAAAAGGCACTATTAACCTGCATGCTTCACTCCTGCCCCATTACCGTGGAGCAGCACCTGTGAACCATGTTTTGATTAACGGAGAGACAACAACAGGACTCACCACTTTTTTTATCAATGATAAAATAGATACCGGCAATATCCTGCTTCGCGAAGAGATACAGATATTTCCCTTTGAAAACGCAGGTGATCTCAGTAAAAGGCTTATGAAACTGGGCGCCAGGCTTATTATTAAAACACTCCAGGGGATAGCCGCCAACAACCTTCAGCCAAAACCTCAATCACTTTTCCTGAACCCCGGAGAGACACCCAAAACCGCTCCAAAAATCTTCCCTGAAAACTGTATCATCAACTGGAAAGAAGATGTGGTGAAAATCCATAATCTTATCAGAGGTCTGGCACCCGATCCCTGTGCAAGGGCTTTCTTTCTTAAAAATGATAAAACAATAATGTTCAAGATATTTGACAGCTGTCCGTATATTTCTGAAAATAATATGCCGCCAGGGTCAATAGTCTCCGATGGGAAAAATTACCTTAGGATTAGCTGCGGAAAAGGATTTCTGAGTATTCTTACCCTTCAGGCAGAAGGAAAGAAAAAACTTGGCATTCAGGATTTTCTCAGGGGCTTTGACCTTAAAGAAACAGTACTCCGTATCAGTTAAGCGGCTTACTCTTCCTTAACCATATTATCTGTCCGGCTACAGGTTCCTCTTCCTCTCCCAAAGTATTATATTCCCTTAGTTTCTTTATTTTGACACCATATTGCTGGGATATTGAATAAAGAGTTTCGCCCTCAATAACTATATGTGTCTCCTTCCCCACTTCCGCTTTATCTCTCTTAGGCTGCAGATAAATGATCTGACCGGCTTCCGGCATATAGCCATCATAAAACTCGTTGTAACGCTGAAGTTCCCATCTTAGAAGCTGAAATTCATCCTCAATCATCTCAAGAGACTCTCCATCCTTAACAATAATATACTGAATGCGGTTATTCTCCATCACTCTCGAAACCCTGGCAGAAACAGTAAAATGGTCATTAATTACCCAAGCCGTGTTGGCTCCGGCAGCAGCAGCAACAGGCTCTCTATGTACAGGTTCCGGAGAAGGAGTAGCCTCAGGCTCCCTTTTTTTAGTATTATTGTCAGAAACAACAGCCCTACCAGTTGACAGCTCTCTGATAGCTGCAGGAGTATCATAATATTGAAGATTGTTTTCCTCTATTTTCCTGATTAGCATATTTGCATAATCAGGATTGGTGGCATAACCGGCTTTCTTAAGTCCTCTTGCCCAGCCTTTGTAATCAGTAAGGTTCAGATCAAAAAGAGAGCTGTACCTGACACCATTCTTAAGAAAATCAGAGTGATCATAAAACGAATCCTCTACACTGGGATACTTCCTGAAACAATCATTTTTTCTGTCATCATCATGATATATCACCGGACCTCTCCAGTTATTATGGCACTTTATTCCAAAATGATTATTTCCTCTGGTGGCAAGGGTACTGCGGCCATAATCAGACTCTATCATTCCTTGTGCCAGAGTTATGCTTGCCGGAACCCCTGTTCTTATCATTTCGGTGACAGCCAGCTTCTTATATTTGTCAATATATGCCCGGGCACTGGCTTCTCCGGACACTGAAACTGCAGGCTGAGAAGACCGGTATCTGACCGGCCTTCTAACACGGCATGCCGGGAAAGAGATAATAAGAAAAAGTAAAATAAAAATAATTACTGACTGACGGTGCATTTTTTCCGGTTTCGGACAAAAATAATAAAAAGTGTCAAAATAAATGATCAGTATCAAATGAACTGCAAATCAGTTGTCCGGCATTTGATCTTCACTGATAATCAATTGAAAACCTGCACCATGTATATTTTTTATATTAAGTCCCGGATCTTCTGACAATATCTTTCTCAATTTGGTTATATATACATCCATGCTTCTGGCTGTGAAATAATCGTCATTTCCCCATATCTTTTTCAAAGCCGTTTCTCTGCTGATCAAGGAGTTGGGACTAACAGCAAGCAGTTCCAGGAGCTGAGCTTCCTTGGGAGATAGTTTTTTTTCATCATCTCCGGAAGTGAGTGTACGGAGTTTGGAATTAAAAATGAACTTCCCTATCTCGTAAATATCTCTTGTCCCGTTGTGAAAATCACGCCGCGAAATAATTGCCCGAAGCTTTGCCAGAAGAATATCTGTATCAAAAGGTTTGGTAATATAATCATCTCCGCCCACGCCATAACCACGTAATACATCCTCCTTCATCTTTTTCGCCGTAAGAAAAACGATAGGTATGGAACTGTTTATCTGTCTTATCTCATTTGCAATGGTGAACCCGTCAACATGAGGTAACATAATATCCAGAATACATATATCAAATATGCCTTTTCTGAAATGATCAACTGCATATTTACCATCATCAATCCAGTCTACCATAAAATCATTTATCTCAAGATAGGATTTCAGGACAGATCCGAAACTAAGATCATCTTCCACAAGAAAGATCTTTACAGCTTGTTTGCTCATTTGTCATTATCACAATTAAATGGCAGAAATACATCGAAGCGGCTACCTTTTCCCGGTTCACTGCTTACTTTAATATAACCCTTATGGGCTTCTACAATTGCACGGGAGTAATTCAGGCCAAGGCCAAATCCTTTTACATCATGAACATTCCCGGAGGTCTTGCGGTAAAATCTTTCAAATATACGGCTCTGGATGGTTTTTGACATACCGATACCCTTATCCTCTACCGAAATAATTATCCCTTCTTCAGTGTTATTTGTTGTGATGGCAATTTCGGGAGATTCTTCGGAATACTTTATCGCATTGTCAATAAGATTGTTTATCAGATTGAAAAGATGCTCCCCGTCACCATATATAAAATGTTCAGAAGCGTTTAAACATAGTTTTATCACTCCATTCCTCTGCTGTAACAGAATATCGAAACCCTCAACAGCCCTTTTGATAACAGAATGCAAAGAGATATTATCAAACTTAAAATCTATTTCTCTTTTATCAAGAGATGCAATTTGTAATATATTCTCCACCTTTTTGTTCATCCTGCTGTTTTCTTTTTTTATCATGCTGATAAAATGACGAATACTCGTTTCGTCACTGATAACTTTCGGATTGGTTATTGTATCGGCTGCAAGGGATATAGTGGCTATCGGGGTTTTAAATTCATGAGTCATATTATTTATAAAATCTGACTTTATTTCCGATATTTTTTTCTGATGGATGATTAAATAGAGACTCATTGCAAAGGTAGCCAGGATAATAAGAGAAAATAAAAAAGAACCACTAAGGAGACCGGCCATCGATCTGAGTACATAATTCGTTCTCTCGGGAAAAACGACAGAGAGAATAAGGTCCTGTCTTATTATGTTATCTGCAAAAAGTCTGACTTTATAATTGCTCTTTAAGAAATCGTTCTTATTGGATTTTTTATATGATCCTCCGGTGACAACCCCGTTTTTTATCAGAGCATATTCATAAGGAGTCTGGAGATAATACAGGAATCTGTTAAGAGCATACTCAATCTCCCTGTTATCTAGTTCCATATTTTCCCACTGGAAAACTTCAGACAACATCTGATCACTTATCCTTCTGAGTTCATTGGATCGTCTTTTTATTAAATCAACATAGTCATCCTGTCTGAAATATACATTTCCGTTATTTATGTATTGCTTGCCCTTGCTTTCGACTATTGTGTATTCTCCGGGATTATCCTGACGACCTTTATAAAAGCCTGCTGAATCATAAGAAGTGATTATTGTATCATGTGTTATCACCACAGGGTCCTTCCCCGGTTCATGGGTTACCGACTGGTTTGTTATTCTGAGACTGCCATCTGCCATATTGCCCGAAGAATAGCTATCCATATGGAAATAGCCTGAAACAGAGTTTGTTGAGTCGCGATAAGAATTCAGGCCCGAGAACATAAAATCGTTGAAAAACTCCACTTTTCTTGCCGACTCAATAGCAGTGGCAGCATCATTGATCCCTTCAATGGCAATGGCATTAAATTTTCCGTTCTCAATACGAACGGCATTCCTTATCCATATAAGCTGAATCCAGATTATACCGACAAGAGAAAACAGCATCATAAAGATCAGGAGGATGAATTTCTGCTTATTCATGTCGTAAAATTAAGCTATCGATCGGGAAAAAATACAAGTTTTAACTTTTCATTAACTCTTATTAACCTCTCTTTAACTAGCTTAAGGGCCTGATAATTACATTTTCCGGCAAAGACAGCAGGGATGCAAGGCTTAAGAGTGATACTAATTTATCTTATAAGGATGTATTATTCCGTTTCGCGACAGGTTTATTCATGGCTTTATATCACCAAAAGCCTTCCATATATCGTTTTCAGGGAAGGGAGCTGTTATGGACAGTTTTTCTTTTCTCACCGGGTGAATAAAATCTATTTGTCGGGCATGCAGACTAATACTCCCATCCTCATTCGATCTTGAATAGCCGTATTTCAGGTCGCCTTTGACGGGACATCCTAAACTTGCCAGCTGAGCCCGTATCTGATGGTGTCTGCCTGTGTGCAATTCAATTTCAAGAAGGTAATAGCGATTTGACCGGCCAGTTAGACGATATGTCAATGATGCTAATTTGGAGCCTTTCACTTCAGTGTCGTAGACGTATGTTTTATTCTGTTTTTCATTTTTTTTGAGGTAATGAGTAACAGTTGCGTAGTCCTCGGGAGGTCTCTCCTTTACAATGGCGAAATATATTTTTTTTATCTCTCCTGCCCTGAACATCTCATTCAGTCTCTTCAGAGCTTTGGAGGTACGTGCATACAGAATAACTCCGCTCACCGGTCTGTCGAGTCTGTGGACGACTCCCAGAAAAACTTCTCCCGGTTTATTGTATTTCACAGCAATATACTTCTTAACCTCGTCGTCAAGTGAAACATCTCCTGTTTTATCGCTCTGTGACAGGTCAGATGCTTTTTTCGCGACAGCTATCAGATGATTGTCTTCATAGAGTATTTCGGGCATGATCAGTATTGTTCCTTTTCGTTAGGGAAACGGAGAGATTTAACATCGTCAATATATGCCTGCACTGCTCCTTTTATTTCAGTGTAAAGGTTATGATACCTTCTGAGGAATCTTGGAGAAAATTCCTGATTGATACCCAGCATATCATGAACAACAAGCACCTGTCCATCGGTACCTGGTCCAGCACCAATACCTATCACTGGTATTTTGACCATTCCGGCCACTTTTTCTGCCAACTTTGCAGGAATTTTTTCCAGTACAAGAGCAAAACAACCTGTTTTTTCAAGAAGCACAGCATCTTCCACAAGACGTTTTGCTTCTTCCTCTTCCTGTGCTCTGACGACATAGGTGCCAAACTTATGAATAGCCTGTGGAGTGAGTCCGAGATGTCCCATGACGGGTATCCCTGCCGAAAGAATTCTTTCCACTGATTCTATGATCTGTTTGCCACCCTCCAGTTTGACCGCTCCCGCTCCCGTCTCTTTCATTATTCTGACTGCAGAGATAAGAGCCTCTTTCGAATTGCCCTGGTAAGTGCCAAATGGCAGGTCAACGACTACAAGAGCCCTCTTCACTCCTCTTACAACAGAGGCTGCATGATATATCATGTTATCAAGTGTAATAGGCAGGGTGGTATCAAAACCGGCCATCACATTAGAGGCAGAATCACCCACAAGGATTACATCCAGATCCGCTTCATCAAGTATCCTTGCAAAGGAATAATCGTAAGCGGTTAGCATTGCTATTTTCTCACCTTTCATCTTCATTTCCCTGAGAACATGAGTGGTGATTCTTTTTACCGATTTTTGTACCGACATGTTTTTAACTGTTCTTAATGAGCCGGTAAAGTTATTTAATAATATTGGCAGTTTCAATACCACTTACTGTCGTTTTGTCACATTATTTCTTAATGGCATAATCATTGTTGAAAATGTAAGTATTTAAACAGAATTTATAAAAACATTATAGAAAATGGGAAAAATAATCGGTATAGACCTGGGGACCACCAACTCTTGTGTTTCAGTTATGGAAGGCAATGAGCCGGTAGTGATACCCAACAGTGAAGGTAAAAGGACCACACCATCAATTGTTGCATTTGTTGATAACGGAGAACGTAAAGTAGGCGATCCTGCCAAGCGCCAGGCAATAACAAATGCCAATAAAACCATTTATTCAATTAAAAGATTCATGGGTGAGTCATATGATAAACTCAACAAGGAGAACAAAAGAGTTACCTATACAGTGGTAAAAGGAGATAACAATACTCCCAGGGTAAAAATTGATAACAGGATGTATTCTCCTCAGGAGATCTCTGCTATGATCCTCCAGAAGATGAAAAAAACAGCTGAGGATTATCTCGGGCAGGAAGTCACTGAAGCTGTCATAACCGTACCTGCTTATTTCAGCGATTCGCAGCGTCAGGCTACAAAAGAGGCAGGGGAGATTGCAGGTCTTACTGTTAAGAGGATCATCAATGAGCCTACAGCTGCTTCACTGGCTTATGGACTTGACAAAAAATCCCAGGATCTCAAGATTGCTGTTTTTGACCTTGGTGGAGGAACTTTCGACATCTCCATTCTCGAACTGGGAGACGGTGTCTTTGAGGTCAAGTCGACGAATGGTGACACTCATCTCGGAGGTGATGATTTCGATCATATGATAATTGACTGGCTGGCAGAAGAGTTTATAAAAGATGAAGGTATTGATCTGAGAAAAGATCCTATGGCTATGCAGAGGCTCAAGGAAGCAGCCGAAAAAGCAAAGATTGAATTATCCAGCTCTAATTCAACTGAGATCAACCTGCCTTATATAATGCCTGTTGACGGGATTCCCAAACACCTGGTAAAAACACTTACACGATCTAATTTTGAGAAGATATGTGACAAACTATTCCAGTCATGTCTGGGACCATGCCAGAAAGCTCTTGATGACTCTGGTCTGAAAGTGTCGGATATAGATGAGGTACTCCTTGTAGGAGGATCTACACGTATACCGGCAATACAGCAACTTGTAGAAAAGTTCTTCGGCAAAGCACCTTCCAAAGGAGTTAACCCCGATGAAGTTGTTGCCGTAGGAGCTGCTATACAGGGAGGCGTACTCACCGGCGAAGTGAAAGATGTACTGCTGCTTGATGTAACACCTCTTTCCCTCGGTATAGAAACGATGGGCGGTGTAATGACAAAGCTCATTGAATCAAATACAACTATACCTTCAAAAAAGACTGAAGTCTTCACTACAGCTGCAGATAGCCAGCCATCAGTAGAAATTCATGTGTTACAGGGTGAAAGACCTATGGCTTCAGGGAACAAAACAATTGGACGGTTCCACCTGGATGGGATACCTCCTGCTCCGCGCGGTGTACCCCAGATAGAAGTTACTTTTGATATTGATGCCAACGGCATCCTCCATGTTACAGCTAAAGACAGAGGTACAGGTAAAGAACAAAGAATAAGAATCGAGGCTTCTTCAGGACTGAGTGACGATGAGATAAAAAGAATGCGCGACGAAGCCAAAGCAAATGAAGAGTCCGATAAAAAGGCCCGCGAGAAAGTTGAAAAAATAAATACAGCTGACAGCCTTATCTTTACAACCGAGAAACAGTTGAAAGAATTTGGTGACAAGATACCGGCCGATAAAAAAGCCACTATTGAAAGTTCTCTTGAAAAACTCAAGGAAGCTCATAAAAAACAGGATCTTGACGCTATCGACACAGCTGTCGCTGAACTGAACACCGTCTGGCAATCTGCTTCAGAAGAGATGTACAAGACAGCACAGGCATCCGGACAACCTGATGGCCAACCGGGTCCGGGTCCGGAACAACCCGGACAGAGCAAAGCAGACGAAGGAAACTCAAAGGGGGGAAATGACGAAGTAACAGACGTCGACTTTGAAGAAGTGAAATAATTACCTTCTCATTCAGCTCCGGACCCTGATCAGGCACAGACCTGCCTGAATAAATACTTCGAAATAAAATAAAACAAAAAAGCCGTCTCATTTTACCTAATGAGACGGCCTCTTTTTGTACTTTTGCTTAAAATTTGCCGTTTCTTTATTATGAATCGTATTATAATCTTTATTGCATATCTCTTGACCCTTTCCCTGACAACTGCGGCTCAGGAAAACGACTCTGTAAATATAACCGACGAAAAAGGAAGGAAACAGGGACCATGGATATCCAGCTACCCAAACGGGCATGCCCGGTATGAAGGTGTTTTTAAAAACAATCACCCTGTGGGGGAATTTAAAAGATACTTTGAAGATGGGACTCTGATGTCAATCATGGTCTACTCCGATGACGGGGAAGAAGTTGATGCAACTATCTACCATCCAAACGGATTTATTGCTTCAAAAGGGAAATATATAAACCAGGAAAAGGAGGGGAAATGGTCTTTTTATTCCTATTTCTATGAAAATTATCTGATCAATGACGAAGAATACCGGGATAACAAAAAAAACGGGACTTCTGTAAAATATTATCCCGATACTACAGTCTTTGAATTATTAAACTACGTGGATGATAAAAAGGAAGGAGACTGGATTCAGTATTATCCCGATGGTAAATTATTTCTGAAAGGTTCCTACTCCAATGATCTGCTTAATGGCCTTTTCGAAGTTTGGTATGAAAACGGTCAGAAAGAAATCTCGGGTAATTATAAAAATAACTTCCGCGACGGGCCCTGGATGATATTCAGTGAGGAAGGAGAAATAAAATATGAAATCAATTATGAGATGGGGATGACAAAAGATAAACAAATGGATATCGACCATACCAATCTCATGGAAAAGCTGGAAAAAAACCAGGACAAAATTGCCGATCCTGAAAAAACCCTCAGGTAGAAAAATGAACACATCGCTTCACCGGGGAAAAAAGGGAAATAAAATTGTTTTATATTACCCCTGGTTCTGATAAGTACCTGTTTGAAAAGACAATAAAGAAACATTTAATGAATGACCGACTTTCATTAACAGAACTTCAGCTACTGATCAAAGACACTCTGTACTTTGCTATGCCTGATATGTACTGGGTAGTGGCAGAGATTTCTGAGATCAAAGTTAACTATGCCGGTCACTGTTACCTTGAATTAATTGAAAAAAATCCTGAAGAAAAAAATGTAAAAGCCCGTATCAGAGCTATTATATGGAGCAAGCGCTACAGGTTTATTGGTACTTTCTTCGAAAATACCACAGGTGAAGCACTGAAAACAGGAATGAAGATACTGGTCAAAGCCAGGATAGAATACCATGAAATATACGGTCTTAGTCTTTTAATATCAGATATTGATCCCGCTTTTACAATCGGTGAAATGGCCATAAAAAAGCAGATGGTCCTAAAAAAACTTGAAGAAGAAGGAGTTTTTACCATGAACAGGGAACTACCTTTCCCAGTTCTGCCCCGTAAAATAGCTGTTATATCTTCTAAAAATGCTGCCGGATTCTCGGATTTTATGAGGCATCTCCACGAAAACAGTTACGGTTATGTATTCTATACCGTTCTTTTTGATACAGTAATGCAGGGCACAGAGACTGAAGAAAGTGTCCTGAAATCCTTTTCCAGAATAGCAGAAAATGTCAGTCACTTTGATGTTGTTGCAATAATAAGGGGTGGTGGCTCCCAGAGTGATCTCAGCTGGTTCGACAGCTATAATATTGCCTATTATGTTACACAATTTCCCATACCCGTTATAAGCGGTATAGGACACGAAAAAGACCTGTCTGTAACAGATATGGTTGCACATAAGGCATTGAAAACACCGACAGCAGTAGCTGATCACCTTATCGAATGTGTGGCAGAAGCGGAAAGCAATCTTAACCAAATGAGTAAGGAGATTGCTGAACTGTCAACGGTAGTAGTCAAAGAATATAAAGAACTAACAGAATCGTACAGACTGAAACTGGTTCCGGCTGCAAGACTAAGGATATACGGACAAAAAGAAAAACTCTCTAACAGGATAATTGAACTTACTAACCTCGGGAAGGAATTTGTCAGAAAAGCCGGAGTGATTCCTGAAAATCAAAAATCCCGGACGAGATCACTTGTTAAATCCTTCTTTACAGGTAAACAGTCAATAATTGAAAAAGAAAGTACCGGACTGAAAAGGAATGTAAGTAATACTGTTTCACATCTTCACAGGAAGATGGAAAATATGGAAAATAATCTTTCTATACTGGATCCTGTTAATGTTCTTGGAAGAGGATATACTATCACTTCACACGAAGGAAAGATAATAAAGAGCATAAACTTGTTGAAAAAAGATGATATTGTTGATACACAGTTTTTTGATGGTTCAGTAACCAGCACTGTTCTTAAAAAGACAAAGAAAAGAAAATAACTACCAGTATTAACCCAACTGAATTAACAACCATGGCAAAGAAAGCATTTTCATTCAACGAAGCAATAACAGAAATTGAAAAAATATTAAAGAGTATAGAAAACGGAGATCTGGATGTTGACAAGCTGTCGGCTGAAGTCAAAAGAGCATCTGAACTGATCAAGCAGTGTCAGAAGAAGCTCCGTACCACGGAAGAAGAGATAAACAGTATCCTTAACGACCTTGTATAAAATAAATCAGGACCGAAGTCCTGACTTATTACCACCCTAAACCTAAATTCATGAAAAAACCCGTTTAACCTTCCGATTGTTGCATTTCTAAAAGTTTAACGAATTCAGTCTATTAAATGTTTCAGAGAAAGTCATAATTTTTTGTTAAAAATACCTTATTTTATTTCATCAGGTTTCTCGACACCAAGAACATCTTTAAAAGCTTTTATAAATGTTTCCCTGGGTAAGGCTCCCATTGCCATCTGAGGCTGACCCTCAAGCGGCACGAAAAGGATGGAGGGGATACTTTTTATCCCGAAAACGGCAGCCAGTTCCTGTTGCTCTTCAGTATTAACCTTGAAAATGTCAAGCTTGCCTTCATAATCGTTTGCAAGTTCTTCAAGTACAGGAGCAACAATTTTACAAGGACCACACCAGTCAGCATAAAAATCAATTACGCAGGGCCTTTCTCCTTCATATTTCCACTCTTTGTTCTTCTCGTAGTCAAATACTTTACTCAAGAAGGTCTCTTTTGTTAAATGTTCGGTCATCTTTTTTTTTATTTATAAATATAAGCAAATCAATTCTTATAACATAATGTCAACCTTTGTGCCATACCGTTTGATATACCATTTATCCAAAATAAATCATCTAATAATTGTAACTTTGTCATGATTAATGAACAAATTGTCATATATATATATGAATATATGTCTGAATGACGAGATATTCAACATTATATCAGAAGTTGTCACTGCGGAGAATGTTGAAGCATTTGTTATTGGCGGATGGGTAAGAGATTGTCTACTGAAGAGGGAGCATCCGGACAAGGATATTGATATTGTTGTAGCCGGCAGCGGTATTGAAATAGCGAAAAAGATTGCATACAGGATCGATCCAAAAATTAAAGTGAATATTTTTCGCAATTTCGGGACTGCCATGTTCAGGTGGAAGAAATATGAAATTGAGTTTGTAGGTGCGAGGAAAGAGTCTTATAACAGGGCATCGAGAAAGCCTGTTGTTGAAGAGGGCTCTCTTGAGGATGATCAGAAAAGAAGGGATTTCACTATTAATACCCTTGCTATAAGTCTTAACAAAGAAACCTTCGGTCAGTTCATTGATCCTTTCAATGGAGCAATGGATTTAAGTGGTAAGATTATCCGCACTCCCCTTGATCCCGACCGTACTTTTTCCGATGATCCTTTAAGAATGATCAGAGCTGTCAGGTTTGCAAGCCAGTTAAAATTTACGATTGAAAAGAAGACTTTCAGCTCTATCCATCGCAATGCCTCACGAATTGATATTGTATCAAAAGAAAGGATCACCACAGAACTGAACAAGATACTGATGTGCGACCAGCCTTCCACAGGATTCATTCTTCTGGAAAGATCGGGATTACTGGGTTATATTTTCCCGGAGCTTGAAGCCCTGAAAGGGGTTGAGACAAAGGGAGGCAAGTCGCATAAGGATAATTTCCTTCATTCTGTAAAGGTTCTTGACAATATTGCATCGAAAAGTGATAATTTATGGCTCAGATGGGCAGCTATCTTACACGACATAGCCAAACCGGCAACCAAGCGATATCAACCAGGAACAGGATGGTCATTTCATGGTCATGAATTTCTCGGAGCAAAGATGATCCCGTCAATCTTCAGGAAAATGAAATTACCTCTGGATGAAAAAATGAAATATGTCCAAAAACTGGTTGATCTGCATTTACGTCCTGTTGCCCTAGCCCAGGAAGAAATTACCGACTCTGCTGTAAGAAGATTGCTTTTTGAAGCAGGGGATGACATAGACGATCTCATGCTCTTATGTGAAGCTGATATTACATCAAAGAATGAGGCAAAAAAGGCAAGGCATCTGAAGAACTTGAATATTGTAAGGAATAAATTAAAAGAAATAGAGGAAAAAGATGCTGTTCGCAACTTCCAGCCTCCTGTTAATGGAGACGAAATAATTAAAACATTCGGTATAAGGCCGGGTAAAGAAGTAGGAATAATAAAAAATTTTATCAGAGAAGCTATTCTGGATGGCATAATACCCAATGAACATGAAGCAGCAAGGGATCTTATGCTCAAAAAGGGCAAGGAGATGGGACTACAACCCGGGGATCCGGCTATCTGACTTTTAGATCGAGCAGCAGAGGCAAATGGTCGCTGTATCCTCCGGAATATCTGTATCCGGTAAAAGTTGGAAATGGTTTCTTCCCGGGATAAAGCGGGTCATCCTGAAGAAGGAAGCCGGGACTGAATATTTTGAGAAGTCCGGGTTCTGTATAAAATCCCTTTCTTTTTCTCAGAAGGCTGGAAGATACAAACATCTGGTCAGGCATATCCCATACTCCCTTGTATTTATATGTACCTGATCCCCTGTCATGATTTCCGGATAGATTTACAAATAATGGTCCCGAGCCATTATCATTTGTAAAAAGGTCAAAAACACGATCACCGGGTGTTGTATTAAAATCACCCGTTATTATTACTGCAGGATTATTGTTTTCTGCTGAAGCAACAGAATCAATCTTACTTTTTATCATTTCTGCTATCTTTTGTCGGCGCTCTCTGCCTGAAAGGACCCCTCCTCTCCTGGAGGGCCAGTGGTTGACAAAAAGATGCAGAGTGTCATTCATTGCCACACATTTAACATACAGTACATTCCTGGTAGGATGATCCGACTGTTTTATATCATCGGGCAGGAAATAATGATAATGCATAACAGAAACAATATCCTTCCTGTATAAAACACACACATCAATACCTCTGGGATCGGGCGAATCATTATGTATTATTCTGTAATTATATTTCAGCATACCCGAACTGGAAATAATATCGCTGAGAACCTTTTTATTCTCTGTTTCACACAGAGCCACTATATCAGGAGGAGTCCCCTCTCCTGCTGCAATTATGGTTTTGTATATAGCATTTATTTTTCTTTCATACCTGCCATAATTCCATCTCATTGATCCTCCCGGAAGGAACTGATCATCATCCCTTAAAGTATCGTCTTCTGTATCAAACAGGTTTTCTACGTTATAGAACATAAGGCGCAGATGATTACCCTGAGCATTCATTCTGCCAGCCACAATAAAAGATAACAACAGCATTGAAAGGGCACCGGTAACAAACCGTACGACACCTCCTGACATATTTATCTTATAGTATCTTAACTTAATATGCGTTTATCCAGCGATACCTCCTAGCACTCTCACCAAATTTCAGAGCAAGGGTCAGTTCATGTGACCCGAAACTCTGGTGTCTGATATCAGTAAGCGTAAAATCAACGGCATAGGCAAAATAGAACTTGTCATATTTAAGGCCTATCATCATAATAATTGCATCGTGGGTTCTCCATGATATTCCCGCCCAGTAATCCTCCTTGTAGTACATCCTTGCTGTAAGATCGAGTTGGAGGGCATTAAAAAACATATCTGATGATTTGATAAAAGCAGAAGGTTCAAGGGTCCAGTCATCACTGACAGGTAATTTAACTCCTCCTGTAAGGAAATAGTGACCTAGTTCATTTCTGTTTGTTGTAGTTGTGTCTCCGAAAAGCAATGATCCTCTCAGGATATTTGTCATTGCAAAACCAGCATAATATTTTGAAGTGGTATAACTGGCCCCGAAGTTAAAATCGGCAATAAAGACCGACCGGTCGTAATTATTCAGAAGAGGGTCGTTGTAATCATATATTAGACCGTTCATGTTAATGGCATACTGGTATGCTGACAAAGCCAGACCAAAAGCAAGATCATTGGGATATCCATCAGTAGAACCGAGAGGAATATGGTATGAATATATTGCCTGAACACCTGTCCGGCTCATAATACCATTATTATCGTTAAAAATATAGCCTCCTGCTCCTACTCTTCCTCCTCTGGTAGGTCTTACCGATTTTTTCTTTACTGAGGTTGATTTTGAGATATAACTGTTTTTCAGGATACGTGTCTGGAAACTTAAAGCATATGTACTTGGGGCCTGTTCCAGACCTATCCACTGGTTCCTTGTGGTAAGCGTAACTGTGGAATAGCCATCACGCCCTGCAAATGACGGATTGACAAGGTATCCATTCATTATATACTGGCTGTACATTGGTACTTGTTGTGCACGAGAAAGACCACAAGACAGTCCCGCAAACAACAGTATTAAAATAATCCTTACAGATCTCAGATGTTTATTCATCATATAATAATTGATTTTAATCGCATGATAGCCTCCCGGTATTATCTAATAACGCTAATAACACCTGATCTGGGTTTTGTTGAACCGTCGTTCAGATGTAATATATAATGGTACGAATCCGTTGGCATCATATCACCATTGCCCTGGTACTGACCATTCCACGGATTCTCTGAAATATTTTTTGTACGGTATATCAGCCGGCCCCATCTTGAGTATATGAGGATCTCCGCCTGAGGATAAATATCGATATTCTGTATTATCCACTCGTCATTATGTCCATCGCCGTTGGGGGTAATGATATCCGGTATAACAAGACATTCATATGATCCTGTATAGCCGACTTCAATACTTGTTGACATACGGCAGCCATTGGCATCTGAGATTACTACGCTGTATGTACCCGGAGTCAGATTTGTTCTGTCGGGAGATGATACAGATCCGGGATCTGACCATATAAAGGTATAGGGAGGAGTACCTCCTGTTACTTCAAGGCTTATCTCTCCATCATCTGTATCCGGACAGCTTGCGTCGGTCACTGTAGCTTCTGCCGACAAGGGGTCCGGGTCAGTTATATTCACTGTCTCCACAGCTATACAGCCATTTGCATCGGTAACGGTTACAGTATATGAACCCTGGGCAAGGTCAGTCACTGTTTGTGTTGTCTGAACAGGAGAAGTATTCCAGGAATATGCATAAGGCTCTGTCCCTCCTGATGCTGTTGCAGTAGCGCTTCCGTTATTTTCTCCATGACACAGAATATCATTGGAGTTAACTGTGACTGTCAGGACAGGAGGTGCCATAATTACAATATCTGTACCGGCAGTACACCCGTTGGCATCTGTTACTGTCACAGTATATGTACCTTCTGCCAGGCCGGAAGCATTGGCTCCTGTCTGTATGGGAACAGTATTCCATGAATAAGTATATGGGGGTGTACCTCCCGTTGCAGTGGCCGTTGCAGTACCTGAACTCTCTCCTCCGCATACAGCATCTGTCTTCGTCGCAGTAACTAATAATGGTTCTGCAGGTTCATTGATAAATATATCTATGGGATAAGTGTCCATCAGAGCATCTCTAATAATAACAGTACAGGGCCCTGCAGAAAGCATTTCAAAAGTCCCTGATGCCTGGTAATCAACGCCATCAAGACTGTATTCATAAGGTTCTTCTCCGGCAATACCTGATACAGTGATACTGCCTGTTGTCTCTCCGTGGCATAGAACGTCGGTCTGGGAAAGGATTGTCCCTGATAATGGCAGTCCTGGTTCTGTAATAATAACTGGCAGTGAGAACTCACAAAGATTGATATCCTGTATAGTGATAGTGTAATTACCTGCTGTAAGGGAGGAGAAAGTAGCTGAAGCCTGATAGGGACTACCGTCCTGACTGTATAGATAGGGAGGAGTACCTCCTGATCCTTCAACTGTGACACTACCATCATTACCTCCTGATACCGACACATTTGTTTGTGAGACAATGGCTCCGGTCAAAGCAGGCAACTCAGTGATAGTAACCGATAATCCGGTTGAGGAACAACTGTTTACATCAGTTACAATAACTGAATAAGAGCCGGCAGGCAGATCTGCCTGATCTTCTTCAGCCGGGTTAACAACAGACCCGGTCCATGAATAGAAATAAGGTTCTGTGCCTCCGGTGACAGTTATATCAATAGCACCAGTGGATGTTCCTCCACATAAAATGTTGGTCTGAGTGAAAGTAACTGATGGGACAGGGTTAACCACTACTTCAACTGGTTTGATATCAAAGCATCCTGACGGATCAACAGCTTTGATATAATAAGTCCCGTCTGTTGCTTCGGCAGGTGTTTCAAAAGGCAGGCTTGCAGCAGCATCCAGCCAGTATGAAAGTATCAATCCTGCATCTGAACCGTTGGTTATTTCCGGAACCGTAATATCAACAGTTGCCGGTGAACATACGGGAGCAGGGTCATTGATCACTAAAACCGGAGTCGGGATAACTATCATATTAACAGGCAAAGATGTTGCAGGATTATCTGTTGCACATGTTGCATCTGATGTCAGTATTACTGTAACCTCATCATTATCAAGTGGTATATAGCTGAATGACGGACTGTTAGTTCCGGCATCTATACCGTTAACCTGCCATTGATAATCGGGAGAGCTTCCTCCGTTGACCGGATTAGCCATGAAAGAGACCAGTGTACCTTCGCATACGGGATTGGCGTCAACTGTTATTGTTACACTGACCGGGAATTCCAGAACAGTTATTTTACCATTTACAGATATAGTACCGCACCCTCCGGTAAGTGTTATAGTATAATCAAATATACCTGATTCAGAAGGCATTCCGCTAATTGTAACAACACTGCCAGACCATGAACCGGTAACACCTTCTGGCAGACCTGAAAAGAGAGCTCCGGTAGCTCCGGTAGTGGTATAAGTGACAGGATCAATAGCTGCATTGATACAAACCGACTGGTTATCGCTGCCGGGCGGTGAAGACAAGGTGATCGTATTATTGTCGTTAACAGTTACATCAGTTGTGGCAGATGCCATACATCCGTTATTGTCAATAATATTCAGGGTGTATACCCCGGCCATTGACAAGAGGGCACTGCCTGAAACAACAGGATTCTGCAAAGGTGAAGTAAAACCGTCTGGTCCGCTCCAGCTATAAGAAGCCATGCCATCGGGTCCCCCGGAAAGACTTATTGGAGTTCCGATACAAACAGGTCCGTTATTCCCTGCAGCAGCAATCAGTTCAGGAGGTTGAGTGACTGTTGCCGTAACCGTGGCAGTACATAAAGAGGCATCTGTAATTGTCACACTATAAACTCCTGCCACTATATTTTCAATATCTTCGGTTGTTTCACCATTACTCCACAAAACTGAATAGGGGGCTGTCCCTCCGGTAATTGAAAGGTCGATTGCTCCATCGGTATCACCATAGCATGTGACATCTGTCACTGTTGTTGTGGCATCCAGTGCTGCTGCCGGCTGGTTAACAGTAGCTGACAGAGATATAAAACACAAATTGGCATCGGTTACTGTAACATTATATACTCCGGCTGATACATTTTCCAGGTCTTCTGTTGCTGCTCCATTGCTCCACAGATATGTATAAGGTCCGGTGCCCCCGGTAACAGTAAGATTTAATCCGCCTGTTGCATCACCAAAACAGGCTACATCTGTTGCAACAATATTTCCGGTGAGAGGAGCATCAGGCTGGTTCACTGTTCCTGAAACAATAGTGGTACACAGATTAGCATCTGTGACAATTACAGTATATACTCCGGCTGCCACATTAACAAGATCTTCCGTCATTGCACCGTTACTCCAGAGGAAGGTATAGGGTGGAGTCCCTCCTGTTACAGTCAGATCGACAGACCCGGAAGCATCTCCATAACATGCGACATCAGTAACTGCCACAATACCGTTAAGTGGCTGGGCGGGTTCGATTACAGTAGCCGAAGCTGTCGTTGTACACA
>JAAYDB010000094.1 GCA_012729475.1 Bacteroidota bacterium | reverse complement strand
AAGTAAAAGAGTTTATTGAAGAACTAAGAAGATAATGTATTATGAATAACTATGTTAATGATAATGGATTTTATGGAGAATACGGAGGAGCTTATATCCCTGAAATGATGGTTCCAAACATTCAGGAACTCCGGGAAAGATATCTTGATATAATAGACAGCCAGGATTTTAAGAACGAGTTTTATGAACTCCTTCGTGATTATGCCGGACGGCCGTCTCCTTTATTCCATGCCAGACGTTTATCGGAGCTTTACAATACCCGTATTTTTTTAAAGCGGGAAGATTTAAACCATACAGGAGCCCATAAGATAAATAATACAATCGGACAGATACTTATAGCCAAAAAGCTGGGGAAGACAAGAATTATTGCAGAGACAGGAGCAGGGCAGCATGGAGTGGCTACAGCCACTGTGTGCGCGCTGATGGGGCTTAAGTGTATCGTTTATATGGGAAAACTTGATATTCAACGACAGGCCCCGAATGTATTAAGAATGAAAATGCTGGGAGCAGAGGTGATACCTGTCACAAACGGTAACATGACTTTGAAAGATGCTACCAATGAAGCCATACGTGACTGGATCAATAATCCTGTTGATACTCATTATATTATCGGATCAGTAGTGGGACCACATCCTTATCCCGACCTTGTGGCAAGATTACAGTCAGTTATCAGCATGGAGATGAAAAATCAATTGCTCAGTCATACCGGTAGTTCTGATCCCGACTATATTATTGCCTGCGTTGGAGGAGGGAGTAATGCTGCAGGTTCTTTCTATCATTACCTGGATAATGAACATGTTAATCTGATAGCTGTTGAAGCAGCAGGTAAGGGTACCGATACCGACGAAACAGCAGCAACAATAGCAAGAGGAATACCCGGAATAATACATGGAAGCAGAACAATCCTGATGCAGGATGAAGACGGACAGATTACAGAACCTTATTCCGTTTCTGCCGGCCTGGATTATCCAGGTATAGGCCCTATGTTCGCTTATCTGAACAAAACAAAACGTGTCATTTTTCACCACGCAACAGATGATCAGGCCCTGGATGCCGCCTTTAAACTGACCACAATGGAAGGGATAATCCCTGCCCTTGAATCAGCTCATGCTGTTGCATTACTGGATAAAATGAGCTTCAGACCAAACGATGTAGTCGTAGTGATTATATCCGGACGGGGAGATAAGGATATGGCAGCTTACATGACATACATGGAAAAGATGAATAATAAGAAAATATAACTTCCAATACATAATAGTATGAACAGAATAGACAAACTCTTTAAAACAAAAGGCAATAATATATTATCTATTTATATTACAGCAGGTTATCCTAATCTTGGTTCGACAGCCGAAATCATAAGAGAACTGGTTGATGCAGGAACCGATATGATTGAAATAGGAATTCCTTTTTCTGACCCTCTGGCTGACGGACCGGTTATACAGGACAGCAGTGCCGGTGCTTTGAAGAATGGAATGAATATAGCTTTGCTCTTTGAACAATTAAAATATATCCGGTCAACTGTTAATATCCCTCTTGTTATGATGAGTTACATCAATCCGGTCATCCGATTCGGACTTGATGACTTTTGCAGAAAATGTAATGAGGTGGGAGTCGACGGACTTATTCTTCCTGATCTGCCTCCGGAAATATATCTGAGTCAATACGCAAATATTTTTAACAGACATGATCTGTATAACATTTTGCTTATATCCCCGCAGACTGATATTCAACGGATTAGAATGATTGACAGTATAAGTCGTGGTTTTGTATATGTGGTGTCATCATCCTCTACCACTGGTGTAAAAGGTATATTTTCAGAAGATCAGATCTTATATTTTAAAAAGATAAGGGATCTGAAACTGACTAATCCTGCCCTGATTGGATTCGGCATATCAGATGCTGACACTTTTCATCTGGCATGTAATTATGCCAACGGAGTTATAATTGGAAGCGCCTTTATTAGCTTATTAAAAGAAAAAGGTATTGACCGTAATTCAATAAGGGAGTTTGTGGACCGCTTAAAAAACAATAGTTTTGTTAGTCTTTGATGCAACGTACAGAGAAACCGAATTTTTTTGCATCGTTCAGACTGGTAAAATTACCTGAATCGTAGGTTAAATTTTTCAGGTGAGCATGGGTGGCATTATACTCTGTTGAACTCCACCAGTATCCTCTGTCCAGGATATCGATAAAAGCTCCAAGACTGCCACGGTAACCCCCCGGAAGAGCAGTGAAGCTGAAAAGATCGGTAGCTCCTGAATTAGGTGTCTGCC
Organism: Bacteroidota bacterium; assembly: GCA_012729475.1. Lineage (GTDB taxonomy): Bacteria > Bacteroidota > Bacteroidia > Bacteroidales > VadinHA17 > LD21. Next base: position 21,483 of record JAAYDB010000094.1, on the reverse strand, counting down.
AGTGAGCAGTACCTGTCTCTTTCAATTTTCCGCCTGCAACATTCTCTCCACCAAGACGGCTCGTAAGAGTAGCCCATTCAGAATTACTCGGTACATGCCATCCGTCTGGACATAACCTGCCTGTGCTGACGGCGTGCCAGTTGTATAATGCTCCGTAGGTGTTTTTATATCCCGCTTCATCGTTGTTATACCAGCAGTATGCCGAAGTGGTGAGATTATTCCATTCACTGTCGTCAGTGACATTAAGGATGCTCTGCCCGTCATTGAACTTAGTAGCTTTAAGGTTGTCAGCCATCCACCACTGATCTCCTATCTGAACTGTACGGTAGACATTACCTTCAAAATCAGTAACAGTTCCTTCATTATTGTCTTTTTCGCAGGAAAACAACATCAGTAAGGTTGTCAGAATAATGCCGGGTAATACAAATTTAATTAGTGATCTCATAAGCCCTGTAATTTAATGTATTAACATCAAAAGCCAGATATATGAATCAGGCTCTGCCAGTGTCAAAGTTAAGCTTATTTTTTAAAAAACGCTAAATAGCCCATATTTCAGGGTGGCTTTTTGATAGATGTAAGAAATGAAATTGTCTGTTAAAATCCTCAGTGTAGAAAAGTTACATCACCTACTTTATTGAAATAATCACCGTCGGCATATCTTCCCGTTACTCTCCAAACGTAAACACCCTGAACAGCAAGATTTCCGTTCCCGTCATATCCGTCCCAACCTTTATGCAGATCATCACTCTCATAAATCAGGACACCCCAGCGGTTAAAAATCTGAAGCTTATATTCAATAACATTCTCAAAAAACGGCCTGAAAACATAGTCCATTTCTGGATATACACCTTCATGCCATTCCCCTCCGGTCGACCCTGTCCCATTCCATTTAAAAACGTTCGGAAATTTTATGTCTCCGGTCTTCCAGTCAACTATTATAGGGGTCTCCAGTCGCGCTGAATCAATACAACCATCACTCGTTGTAACAGTAAGTGAAACAGAATAACTACCTGGGTTCTCATATTTATGGTACGGATTCTTGTCTGTCGAGCTATGCCCGTCACCAAAATCCCATAAAGACTGAAATTCATGATGACTGTAATTATAGAAAATTACTACTTGTTCATTATTCACAACCTCTTTGGGATAGACATCGAAAATAGCTGTAGGATTCTGGTATACGGTTATTATTCCGTTATGAACTGATTCACCGGCAAGATTTATTACAGTTAGCCTGACAATGTAATCCCCGGGTACGTAATACGTGTGAACAGGGTTTTCTTCATTTGAATACTGTTTATCGCCAAAATCCCAGATATATGCTTCTCCGTACAGACTGTTATTTATGAATTGCACAGTGAGAGGGGCGCATCCTGTAGCTTCTGGTTCAAAAAGAGCCACTGGCATGGGTGGCATTATAACACTGATAATAACAGTGCTGACAGACATACAACCCCATCTGTCAGGAATAGTCTCATATTGTATGACATGAGTGCCTATACCTGCACCATTAGGGTCAAAAATATTTCCTGTTACTCCGGGTCCCGACCATATACCGCCCGGAGGTGTGGCATTCAAAGTGATGGGAGGGCCATTCAGAAATACCGTACCTACAGGATCAATATAAATAACAGGAAGAGGCATGACAGTGATAACAACAGTATCCTGATCACTGCAACTCGGATTCTGTATCTCATAACTGATAATATGTGATCCCACACCGGCAAGAGCCGGATTGAAAGTATTACCCACAACACCCGGACCCGACCATACTCCTCCCATGTCAACAGCTGTCAGGGTTACCGGAGGTGAATCGGCACACAGAGTATCAACAGGAGTTATCGTAGCATCAGGAGTGGCTACTGTAATAAGCGTTTCGTCAGTATCGGTGCAGCCATTTGCATCAATAATCGTATAGGTAATGATATGATTACCTGCTCCTGCTGCAGCAGGGTCAAAAATATCTCCCGTAACTCCGGAGCCCGACCATATGCCACCGGGATCAACGGCCTGAAGAGCAAACGGAGGATCAGTATTGCAATACAAACCTTCTGTAAGTATAGTGGCATTAGGCAGAGGATGAACTACAATTGTTGTTACATCACTGTCACTGCAACCATAAGCATTAGTAATGTCGTACCGTATCTGGTGATTTCCGGGACCTGCAATAAAAGGATCAAAAATATTACCGGAAACCCCGTTGCCCGACCACGTGCCCCCTGAAGTTGCAGCAGTAAGAACAACAGACGGAGCATTGGCACACATGGGAGCTACAGGCGTTATTGTAGCATCAGGATAATCAACAATAAGAATGATGGCTGTGGTTTCAACAGGGGGATGGTCGCCATTATGCTTGTCTACAGGCTTGCCCGGTATATTTGGGTCATCATAGGGATTGCAGTAATTCCAGTTCCTGAGAGTTACCTCAAAGTATTGTCCGACATCTTTGTCATCAGCTACATAGATTACATCAGACCAGATACCAGAACCTGTCACCGGCCCTGTTAATTCGACTATATCACCGTAATATTCAAAAATTCTCGGCTTACCTCCAACAGTTACCGGAGCACCCGTCATAGTAATGTCAGTCCCATAAATCCATTGTACCCACCGGGTGTTAACATTGGGATTATCTATCTCCTGAGGAGGTACACAATTAAACCTTGTTACATCCTGAAAACGTACATATGCACTGTTACCATAACAAATAGGATATATATCAGGACTGATACTCATGATGCCACCATTATTATCATCATTATCCCATACTGTTACTATCTGTTCCTGAGATGTTGAAGTACAAAGAACCCCGTTAACCATTAATGTAGCCTGCGGATGATAGTTGCATTTATTACCCGATGAAGTGTATGTGATGCTTGAAACAGCAGTGAAAAGGCCCGGACTGGTCTCTATGGCCGGTATCGTCTCCGTTATCCCATTATCCCAGTCGTACCTGATACTGACAGGAGTGCCTCCATCATTTACCCCTGTGTAAGTAACTTCCCATGTCGCAGTAACCGGAGAACACAATCTGTCAGGAGTAATATTATTGGCCTTTGACAGAATAGTGCAATTCTGCCCGTATATACCTGCTGAAAGAAAGCTTAGAAGAATATTCAGAAACCATCTTTTCATGTGTCTCCGGTTTTTAATAATTCATTATTTCAAAACCATTAACAGATAATGAAACACTATTTTATACATTGACTTTCCCGCTTCCCCGACTGTCGTATCCCGATCCTTTACTCATGCCAACAGATCCGTTAATACAGATCAGCCATTTAATATACAATTTCCCGCCATTCACCACTTCCCCGTCACTTTTTGTCAAATTTTCTCTTTTATACGTAACCAAAGGGATTTTGTTTATATTTGAATAATTATAGAATAAATGTAATACCAGTCTTCTATGAAAATCAATATTAAAATTATTGCCGCGTTTTTATGTTTCTTCATGATGTCAGATCTGTTTGTCTCAGCTCAGACAGAAGAACGTATCGTTATGGGACAAACTCCTGTGTATATGGTCTCGAAAACAACAGAACCAGTCATAATAGACGGCAGGATGAATGAAAGTTGCTGGGACAATGCTGAAATATGTTCTTTCGACTATTTTTTCAGATTAAGAGGCAACCTCGAAAAACAAAAAACAAAATTTCGTATGCTGTGGGATGATAAAAACCTTTATTTATTCTATCAGTGTGAGGATACTTCACTTACTGCCAGGGAAACGAAAAGAGACGGAATACCTCATATTGACGATTGTGTCGAATTTTTTTGTGTCCCCGTTGCAGATAGTATTTATTTCCATTACGGATTTGAACTTAATTTATACAAGGCAGCTTTCGACTTTATTGTCCTGTGGAAATATTACAATGACAATACTATTTTTATCTCAGGATATAATCCGGAATATTCAGTCGGAGTTACTTATGACGGGACAATTAATGACGATACCGATAAGGATAAAGGATGGCAGATGGAAATGCAGATCCCTTTTACCTGCTTTAATGAATTCTATCGCTTCGCTCCTGCAAAACCAGGTGTCAGATGGGCATTCCAGGCAGTCAGACAGGACAGGAACCTGGTTTCAGATCGCTTCCGCTCAACATCCCTGCTATTCCCTGTTTTTGATCTCAGACAGGATGTTCACCAGCCTTGCCATTTCGGATTACTTGAATTTGCTGAATAATAATAGCTTATCTATAAAATGTATTTCTCATATAAAAAAGAATATGCCCCCTGGAAAGGAGGGAAGATTCTTTGTGGAATTATGTCAGGTAAAGATTATTACTGGTATTTCTAATATAACGACTGAATAAAATATACAAGTTCTTCAAGGGGATAAACAACGGTGAAACTCAATACCCTGTTCTTTATCCGTTCATCATATCTTCTGGATATGTCTCTGAATCCATATCCGTAATTGACAATGAACTGAACATTATTATCAATCTCTATACCGGCACCCAGATTGATGCCGTAATCCATCCTCCTGAACTGTCCGAGATCGGTGCCAAATTCAATTTTTTCAACGTCATCTCCTCTTTTGGATTTTGCCGATAAGCCAATACCGGTGTATAAACCAGCATTTCCGAATAATTGCCAGGTAATGAAATCAAATTTGTATACAATGTTAACAGGTATTTCCAGATACCTCACAGGTATCTTCTCGTCTACATCAGATATATGTCTTTTGGTACCCTTTTTTATAAATAAAAATCCTGAATTCAGATAAAGAGGTTCCGATAAAGGAAATTCAACAGCCAAACCAGTACAAAATCCTGGCATGAAATGAGTCTGCTGTTTCACCATTGAATATTTATATGAACCCTTGGCCAGAGTTAATCCTCCTCTTACTCCTACAGTCTGACTACCGGCCGGAAGAGTTAGAAAAACAGATAAAATAATAAGTGGCAATAATTTTCTTTTCATCATTTGAAATTAAAAATACCCAGTCAATAGAAAAATAATCTTAACCCTTCCTAAGCAGTGCATTAAAATATGAAAAAAATCCTTATTCATATGGTTTCTACGACCAATCAAATACCTGATTACCATATAAAATTATACATAAATATATAAAATTAGTTTTGCACTAACAAATTTCCCCCTTATCCCTGTCTGAAAAAACTAAAATTGACACTTCCGTAGTTACGGTGTTCAAAAAATAACCTATGACTGCTGAATTTAATTTTCCTGGGATGCTCAAGAATAAAAAATCCATCTTTTTTAATTATTCCAGAATCAATAACAAGATCCGGTAAATTTTCCAGCCAGGGCAGATCATAAGGAGGATCTGCAAAAACAATGTCATATTTTATCTTACAAATCTTCAGATATGACTTCACATCAATATGAATGGCTTTAATATTTTCAAATCCCAATTCCCGTATCATTCTCCTTATGCCTGATATATTTCTTGAGTCTTTTTCTATAAGATGAACAGATGCGACTTCCCGTGAAGCAAATTCAAAACTTATGCTCCCTGTGCCTGAGAAAAGATCCAGAACATTTAATTCTTCATAAATAATGCGGTTGTTAAGTATATTAAACAAACCAACCCTTGCAAAATCAGTGGTTGGCCGCGCTTTAAGTCCTGCCGGTGGATTGATGATCCTGCTTCCGTATTTACCCCCGGTTATTCGCAATTTATTATACTAAAGAGATTAATATACTTGTGAAGAGCAATATCATTGAAGATGTTACTGAAAGAAAAATTTCCTGAGGGTTCAGCAAACCTGATATTCTTAAGGTACAAGGCAAAACCGGAATACAAATCATCGTATTTCTCTGTGTGTCCACTGAAATACACAGGAGTATCGTGACTTATTTCCATATTTTTGAAAATATTCAGTACATAGTAGAGAATGTCCGATATATTCCGGTAGTTAAAAGTGTTGATGAATTTTAATAGCTTCTTCTCTATGATAATGATGTTGAAATAATCTTTTTCAAGATGAAGATGAACATATAAACCCTGTTCATTTTTACTATAATAACCTGACTGGTTAAGTAGTGGTTTAATATGATGACAGGGATATATTGCAGGGAAAAATTTTTCAGACAATTCTAACAGAGTGCTCACAACTGAGAATACAATGATGGCATCCGGTTCAGGTATTTTGTTTACTGCAACTGTCTCGTTTTCTTCTTTTATATGATTGAGAGTGAAATAATCTTCTTTTCTTGCAGGGTCATACAGTGGGGAAGGTATGATAGTAAATTTAGATGTGGGTATTATTATGTTCACTTTTTTGTAAGACTTGTTCAGAAAATCATCTTTTTCAATTATCTCCTTTATTTCATCTTCATTGAAAAATCTGTTGTTATCAGCTTCGAATGATCTGAGAAGAATATATTTATTCCTTGTGTCATCAATGATGGTAAAGGCAAGTCCCTCACGACTGATCTGAACCGAGAGTCCGTAATTATGAGTGGAGTTAATATCCAGTGTCTCATCAAAGAGTTCCAGAAATGGCATTCAGTTGTTTTTTATTTTTATCTTTTCTCTTGCATCCCATGTTTAACCTGATAAACTTGTGAAGTTATACTGTTAAGTGCATATTTAACCCGGAATGATTAAGTTTACGACAAATTTAAAAAAAATATAACAGCCTCTGCTTATCCTTACTGATTTGTCATGCGTGATTCACTTATCTACAATAAGCTCTGCAATAATCTCGGGAATGATCCAACACCCGACCAGGCTGCAGCATTGCGAAAAATTGCCACTTATATATGCAATGATACCAATGATGTAATATTCGTCATGACCGGTTATGCAGGAACAGGCAAGACAAGTGTTATCAGTTCAATTGTCAAAACTCTCAGATCGCTGAGAATGCGCTCACTTCTTCTTGCGCCCACAGGAAGAGCAGCAAAAGTATTGGGCTCTTATGCCCAGGGACATGCATATACCATACATAAAAAAATTTACCGGCAAAAATCCTCACAAGATGGTATGGGCAATTTTGTTCTTGACAGGAACCTCCATAGAAATACCTATTTTATTGTAGATGAGGCATCAATGATATCCAATACAGCTTCTGATAATTCATTATTCGGAACCGGTAAACTGCTCGATGATCTGATCGAATATGTATATTCCGGTACCTACTGTAAACTGATTATTGTCGGAGATCCTGCCCAGCTACCCCCTGTCGGATCTCCTTTAAGTCCGGCTCTTGATACAGAATTACTCAGAGGATACGGCTTCGGCTTGGATACATGTGAGCTGAAACAGGTTGTAAGGCAGAATGAATCATCCGGAGTGCTGATGAATGCCACAAGAGTACGATTGCAGATATCCGAAAATAATCTTGTTCATCCATCAGTTGACTGCCTTAATTATGAAGATGTTATAAGATTAAACGGAGAAGAATTGATTGAAGAACTGTCTCTGTCCTACGGTAGCTGCGGACTGGAAGGAACAATAATAGTAGTTAATTCCAACAAACAGGCCAACAGATATAACCAGGGCATAAGAAACAGTATCTTTTTCAGAGAAGAAGAGATCAGTCCGGGTGATATGGTCATGATAGTGAAAAACAATTATTTCCTGCTTGAAGAAGATGAAGAAGAAGGTCCAGGGTTTATAGCTAACGGAGATATTGCAGAGATTAAAAGAATAAGGAAATACGAAGAACGTTACGGCTTTCGTTTCGCTGATATGACACTGTGGTTCCCCGATTATGATTTTGAAATAGAATCAAAAGTGTTGATTGATGTACTCCATCTTGATACTCCATCCCTTCCTCCGGATAGGAATAGCGAACTTTTTCATAATATCCTTGCCGATTACCTGCATATCAAAACCAGGCGAAAACAATATGAAGCCGTCCGTAATGATCCCTGGTTCAATGCTCTCCAGATAAAATTTGCATACGCAGTAACTTGTCACAAAGCCCAGGGAGGCCAGTGGGAGAGAGTCTTTATCGATCAGGGTATTTTTAACAGAAATGACGTGACTATGGATTATCTCCGCTGGTTTTATACTGCACTCACCAGGTCAACAAACAAAGTGTATCTGGTCAATTTCCGGGATGAGTTCTTTGCCGGATAAAATTTTATTTTCTTCTTTACAGTAAATATTTAAATCATTTACCTATGAAGTCATACAGAAAAGAACTTTGGTTTGAAACATCCAGGAGAAGAGAATTTATCAATATCACTTCAGAAGTGGAAAAGTGTCTGCTCGAATCGGGCATAAAAGAAGGATTGTTACTCTGTAATGCCATGCACATTACCGCCTCGGTTTTTATTAATGACGATGAATCAGGTCTTCATCACGATTATGAGGTATGGCTGGAAAAGCTTGCTCCGGAGAAACCACATTCTCAATACCGTCATAATGGATTTGAAGATAACGCCGATGCACACATGAAACGTCAGGTAATGGGCCGGGAGGTAGTGTGTGCTGTTACCAAAGGTCATCTTGATTTTGGACCATGGGAACAAATATTCTATGGAGAATTCGACGGGAAAAGAAAAAAAAGAGTACTTGTAAAAATTATAGGAGAGTAAAACCCTCGATAAAAAATAATGTCTTATGTCAGTTTCATGTCTTTTATAATGTCTTCAATCCGTGTATCAAGATAAGCCATTGATTCTTCATATTTATCGGCCGATTCCAGATCGCTTTTTACACTGAAATAAAACTTTATCTTGGGTTCTGTCCCTGACGGTCTGACAGATATCTTGGAACCGTCTTCCAGAAAGAATTGAAGAACATCCGATCTTATCAGGTCGATACTGCTTTTTTCTCCTGTCAGACAATTGGTTGAAGTAAGATTATTATAATCATCTATCCTGACCACTCTGCTTTTGTTGATTATTTTAGGTGGGCTTTTCCTGTATTGCTTCATCATATCCTTTATCTCCTTTGCTCCTTCAGCTCCTTCTTTTACAATATTAATCAGTCTTTCTTTATACAGACCAAACTCAAGATAGATATCGATCAGAAGAGTATACAGAGTCTTTCCTTTACTACGGGCCCATGCTGCAATTTCTGCAATGAGAGCACACGAAGCAACAGCATCTTTGTCCCTTACATAATCACCGGGAAGAAAGCCATAACTCTCTTCTCCACCTCCGATGAACTTCTTCTTTCCTTCAAGTTTTCTTATGATCTCGGCAAAAAATTTGAAACCTGTCAGTACATTGAAATATTCGACATTATATTTATCAGCTATATCTTCAAGAAGATCGGTGGTTACTATTGTCTTGATGATGTATTCATTACCTTCATACTTGTTTTTCTCTTTAAACTGTGAGAGAATATAGTAAATAAGAAGGGCACATGTCTGATTGCCGTTCAGAAGCACAAATTTCCCCTCTTTATTCCTTACAGCGATTCCAAGCCTGTCGGCATCGGGGTCTGTGGCCATAACAAGATCTGAACCATTTTCAACAGCTTTCTCTATTGCCAGTTGCAGTGCTCCCTGTTCTTCAGGATTGGGCGATTTAACAGTGGGGAAATTTCCATCGGGAACCTCCTGTTCCGGAACATTCAAAATATTACGAAAACCGAAAAGCCTTAAGGCTGGTGGTACCAGTTTTATTCCTGTCCCATGAATAGGTGTAAAAACAATACCAAGATCAGAATATCTCTTTATTATGTCCGGATTGATACTCATCTTTATTACCTCCTGAAGAAAAGCATCATCTGTCTCTTTGCCAATTATTCTGATCTTTTCCCTTTTGCCGTTGAATTTAATTTCTTTTACCGATTGTATCTTCCGTACTTCTTCTATTATGGCTTCATCATGAGGAGGAACGACCTGCCCTCCATCATTCCAGTACGCTTTATAGCCATTGTATTGCGATGGATTATGTGAAGCAGTTATTACTACTCCACTATTGCATTTATAATAGCGTATGGCAAAAGACAGTTCAGGTGTAGGGCGCAAAGATTCGAAAAGAAATACTTCAAAACCGTTAGCAGAAAATATATCAGCAGCTGTTTCTGCAAAATAGCTGCTGTTGTTCCGGCAATCATAGGCTATAGCTACCCTGATCCCTTTGTTCCCAAATTGTTTGATTATATAATTTGAAAGACCCTGAGTGGCCATGCCAAGAGTGTAAATATTCATTCTGTTCGTTCCTGCCCCCATGATTCCCCTCAAACCCCCGGTCCCAAACTCAAGGTCGCGGTAAAAAGAATCGATCAGTCGTTTTTCATCTTTCTCAAGCATTTCTGTTACCTCTCTCCGGGTCTCTTCATTAAAATCATCTCCCAGCCATATACGGGCTTTCTTTCTTATTTTGTCAATCGATAACATATCGTCCTGATTTAATTATTTCGTAAATATATATTCACACTAATAATTTCTTTTCTGCCGGGAAATTCCTTATAAGCCACAATTTAATACTATTTGAGCAATTTCATGCATTCAGCCAGACTTTTTCTCCAGTGGGGTATATCAATGTTATAGGTCTCTTTTATTTTTGATTTATTAAGGACAGAATAAGCCGGACGCTGAGCTGCAACTGGATATTCTTCAGATAATACAGGAAACACTTGGCACTCCGAGCCGACTTCACTTATTACGGCTTCAGCAAGATCATACCATGTACAAACCCCTTCGTTTGAATAATGATAAATCCCTGCGTGAAAAGCAATTTTGTTTCTTATTACTCCCGATACTATCTCTATAATAGCCTCTGCCAGATCAGCCGCATAAGTAGGCGTCCCTGTCTGATCAAATACAACTCTTAAGGAATCCGTTTCCCTGGATTTCTTTAATATGGTTCTGACAAAATTATGGCCAAAAGAAGAATATAGCCAGGAGGTTCTGATTATCATAGTACGATTATGACTCAAAGCAAATTCTTCACCTGTAAGTTTCGACTTTCCATATACTGATAACGGATTGACCGGAGAATCTTCGGTATAGGGAAGGTTTGATTTTCCGTCGAATACATAATCGGACGATATATGGATAAACTTGCAATCAGTGCCCTTAACCGACTCAGCTATGTTCTTAACTGATTCTGCATTGACCAGAAAAGCCTTTTCTGTTTCACTCTCTGCTTTATCTACAAAATTGTAAGCTGCACAGTTAATAATCCAGTCGGGACTTGTCTTAAGGATGAAATCATTAACCTGTGTTTTGTTCGTCAGGTTAAGTGTATCAATGTCAGTGAAGACAAAGTCGTAACCGTAATATTTTTCTGAAATTTTACGGATCTCGTTCCCAAGTTGTCCGTTTGCGCCGGTGATGAGAATATCTGCCATTACTTTTAAGTATTAAAAATTATTCTCGGCTTCGCTGAAAACAGGATTAACCCTGTCTTTATCACTTATTACAGGAGTTGTGTCTCCGAGTTTCCAGTCAATGTCGAGCTCAGGGTCGTTTAATGCAATGCCCCTTTCTGACAACCGGTTATATACATTGTCTACTTTATACTGAATAACTGTATTATCCTCCAGTACAGAAAAACCGTGAGCAAATCCTCTCGGGATAAAAAGCTGTATCTTGCTTTCAGAATCCAGTTCAACACCAAACCATTTTCCGTAAGTACCTGAATCTCTCCGTAAATCAACAGATACATCAAAGATCTTACCGGTCACTACCCTAATAAGTTTTGCCTGATCATATGGTTTCAGCTGGTAATGCAATCCTCGTATTACACCTCTTAATGACCGTGATTCATTATCCTGTACCGGTATGAAATTGATACCTGCTTCCCTGTAGCGTTCTATATTGAAACTCTCAAAGAAATAACCTCTGCTGTCGGCATATACAGACGGTCTAATGATGAACAGTCCTGTAAATCCGGTTTTTACTATCTCCATTTTTTACTGTTATAAAATAATATCTGATTTTTAAAAAAAAGTGTTTTCATCATGAGCAATTCTGAGAAGATAATTACCATACTGGCTGTTCTTTATCGGTTCTGCAAGAGAAATCAATTGATCTTTATCAATAAATCCTCGCTTGTAGGCTATCTCTTCGATACAGGAAGCTTTCAGACCCTGTCGTTGTTCAAGTGTGGCAATAAAATTTGCAGCCTGAAGAAGACTTTCACAGGTTCCCGTATCCAGCCAGGCCATACCTCTCCCCATAACTTTAACCTCAAGAGTTCCTTCTTCAAGGTAAAGTCTGTTCAGATCGGTTATCTCCAGTTCTCCTCTTTTCGATGGTTTAAGTGACCGGGCCTTTCTTATTACTGTATTGTCATAGAAATACAAACCCGTAACAGCATAGTTGGATCTTGGTCTGGTGGGCTTTTCCTCAATAGATGTGGCTTTCATTTCTTTGTTAAATTCCACAACGCCATATCTCTCAGGATCAGTTACGTAGTAGCCGAAAACACAAGCGCCTTTTTTAATCCCGGCAGTGTTACGAAGTGTGTCACCAAATCCGTGTCCGTAAAAAATATTGTCACCTAATATCATACTAACAGTGTCAGAGCCGATAAACTCACTGCCCAAAATGAATGCCTGTGCCAAACCTTCAGGTCTGGGCTGTTCCACATATTCAAAATGCAAGCCCAGAGAGTGCCCGTCGCCGAGAAGATTCCTGAAAACAGGAAGATCACGGGGCGTAGAAATAACAAGAATCTCACGGATACCAGCCAGCATGAGAACCGAGAGAGGATAATAAATCATCGGTTTATCATATACATGAAGCATCTGTTTGGACATGGCACTGGTGATTGGATACAGTCTTGTTCCTGAGCCGCCGGCTAATATAATACCTTTCATGTGGTTATGAATTTAGAGTGTTATAAATAAACTAAAAAGTCTGTCTTCTACCTATGCCGAAATAAATGAAGCCTATATTATTTAACATACCGGGATCATAAATATTCCTGCCATCAAAGATAATTTTCTCTTTCATTATTCGCTCCATCTTATAAAAATCAGGAAGTCGGAATTCCGGCCATTCAGTCATGAGAATCAGTGCATTAACTCCCTGGACCGCATCATAAGGATCAGAAAAGTAAGTGATACTGTTACCCAATTTCTTTTTTGTCTCTTCCATGGCTGCAGGGTCATAAACCCTTATCTCAGCTCCTTCTTTTAATAAACGCTCAATGAGATAAATGGAAGCAGACTCTCTTATATCATCCGTCTTGGGTTTGAATGACAAACCCCAAATAGCAAAGATTTTGCCTCTCAGGTCATTTTTGAAAAACTGCATCATTTTTCTGAAAATGACGTTTTTCTGATATTCATTTGCTTTTTCAACAGCTTTTATGACATTTAACTCATACCCGTGATCATCAGCTGTCTTTATTATGGCTTTAACATCTTTCGGGAAGCATGACCCTCCATATCCTGTGCCAGGATACAGAAATTTATTCCCTATCCTGGAATCACTGCCTATTCCTTTACGAACCTCGTTGATGTCAGCTCCAAGTATGTCACAGAGATTTGCAATCTCATTGATGAAACTTATACGTGTTGCAAGCATAGCATTTGCTGCATATTTTGTGATCTCGGCTGAAGCAATATTCATGAAAAAGATAGGGTGGTTATTCAGGACAAAAGAATAATATAAACGACTCATTATCTTTTTTGTCTTCTCATTGTCAACTCCTATAACAATCCTTTCCGGTCTCAGAAAATCCTCTACAGCAGCACCTTCTTTAAGAAATTCCGGATTGGATGCTATATCGAAATCGATTTTCATTTTTCTTTTTTCAAGTTCTTCCCGGATGGCTTTTCTGACTTTTTCAGATGTGCCCACAGGCACTGTGCTTTTTGTGACAATAACCATATAGGAAGTCATTGTCCTGCCAATGTCCCTGGCAGCATTAATAACATGCTGAAGATCAGCAGACCCATCTTCTCCGGCAGGAGTACCCACAGCAATGAAAACAACTTCAGAATCCTTAATGCCTTCCCCTGCATCTGAAGTGAAGAATAAGCGCTTTTTACCAATATTTGTACGTATCAAACTTTCCAACCCGGGCTCGTATATGGGTATGGATCCCTCTGACAACTGAGTGACCTTTTTAGTATCCTTATCAATACAGGTAACAGATACTCCTGTCTCAGCAAAACAGGTTCCTGTTACAAGTCCTACATATCCGGTACCGACAACGGCAATTTTCATAATCCCGAATCAATTAAAGTAAAGTTCCATAACTACAAAGATAATAGAACACCCGGGATTCTGAAATTAATGATATTCCTATTCTGTGCTATTTATTGCATTGTTACCGTGATTGCCTAAAAGATTCTCATATTGAAGACGGATTATTCTATTATGAATACTGTGGCAAAATACTGTCCTGAAATGACAAAACACAGAGGAAATTTATCTGATTTTGATATTCTCTAAACCAAACCTGCCTGTACCCTTTGTGTCTCAAAAGACATTTTTGAAAAATGAGATTATAAACAGGAGAAAAAAGTGAATAAAGCTGTGAAAATCTTACTATTATTATGGAAATATTTCAAACAAATGCATATCTTTGCACACCATTTTTATTAAAAATAATGTCTAACTTATTAATTATTAGAATTTTTAAATTCAAATTATGACTGAAAACAAGAAAAAAACAACCAAAAAAGAAGTTGTTGACAAAAACGAGGATGTAATCAAACCTGTGAAAAAAAACAAAATCAAAGACTCAAAAGAGAAACTTATTGAAGAAGCATTTGAGGAAATTGAATTACCTGAAGTGGAAATTAACGGTCTTAATACAGAAATGACTGATGACCAGATTGAAGAAGAAGATTTTATTGAAGAGGAAAAGGATGAAATAGATGACGAATCTTTTGGTCCTGATTTAAGTGAAAGCGATGAAGAAGAAATAACTGGGATCGGTTCAGAAACGGAAAAGACAGATAAAGAGAAAAAAAGAGAAAAAGATTTAACAGCCTCATTCGCTGCTTCTAACGAAGATTTTGACTGGGAAAGTTTCGAAAATGATGAATTACGTAACTCACCAAAACATAAAGAATATGAAGCCCTTTACGATGAAACTCTTTCAACAGTTGCTGTTGATGAAGTTGTACAGGGGACTGTAATACAAATGACTGCACGCGAGGTGGTTATCAATATAGGCTATAAGTCCGAGGGCGTGGTGAGCCTTAATGAGTTCCGGTATAATCCGGGCCTCAAAGTTGGTGACACTGTTGAAGTATATGTTGAAAGCCAGGAAGACAAGAGAGGACAGCTGCTGCTTTCACATAAGAAAGCCCGTGCAATAAATTCATGGGACCGTGTTAATGCAGCACTGGAAAACGACGAAATAATTACTGGTTACATTAAGTGCCGTACAAAAGGCGGAATGATTGTCGATGTTTTCGGTATCGAAGCTTTTCTTCCGGGATCACAGATCGATGTCAAACCTATTCGCGACTACGATGTATATGTAGGAAAGACGATGGAATTTAAGGTTGTAAAGATAAACCAGGAATTCAAAAATGTTGTCGTATCACATAAAGCACTTATCGAAGCTGAACTTGAACAACAGAAGAAAGAGATCATTGCCAAACTCGAGAAAGGCCAGGTCCTCGAAGGTACTGTTAAAAATATCACTTCTTACGGTGTATTTATCGACCTCGGAGGTGTTGATGGACTGATCCATATTACCGATCTCTCCTGGGGAAGAGTTAATCATCCCGAAGAAATAGTTCAGCTTGATCAGAAACTCAATGTTGTTATCCTTGATTTCGACGATGATAAGAAGAGAATAGCACTTGGCCTTAAACAGCTTACTCCACACCCATGGGATTCCGTAGACCCTGACCTGAAAATAGGTGATAAGGTTAAAGGAAAAGTTGTTGTTATGGCCGATTACGGTGCTTTTGTTGAAATAGCTACAGGCGTGGAAGGACTAATTCATGTTTCAGAAATGTCGTGGTCACAACACCTGAGAAGCGCTCAGGAATTTATGAAAGTAGGAGACGAAGTGGAGGCTGTTATCCTTACTCTCGACAGAGAAGAAAGAAAAATGTCTCTCGGTATAAAACAACTCAAACCTGATCCATGGCAGAATATTGATGATAAATATACAGTTGGCTCAAAACATACTGCAAAAGTGCGGAATTTCACAAATTTCGGAGTCTTTGTAGAAATAGAAGAGGGCGTAGACGGACTGATTCATATATCAGATCTCTCATGGACTAAAAAAATTAAACATCCGGCTGAATTTACTTCAATAGATGCTGAAATAGAAGTTGTTGTACTGGAAATAGATAAGGAAAACAGACGTCTGAGCCTTGGTCATAAACAACTCGAGGAAAATCCATGGGATGTCTTTGAATCTCTCTTCACTGTTGATTCTGTTCACGAAGGTACTGTAATGGAGGTATTCGATAAGGGTGCTATTGTAGCTCTTCCTTATGGAGTCGAAGGTTTTGCAACACCAAAACATCTCGTCAAAGAAAACGGAACAGCTGCAAAAGTTGATGAGAAACTGATGTTCAAAGTGATAGAATTTAATAAATCAGCCAAGAAAATTATTATCTCTCACAGCAGGGTTTTTGAAGATGAAAGGAAAACTTCAGAAGCACCCGACAGAAAGGCAGAAAGCGGCTCTTCTAAAAAATCTTCCAGAAAATCAAAATCCAATATCGAAAAAACTACACTGGGAGATATTACTGAATTAGCAGCCCTGAAGGAAGAAATGGAAGAAAAAGAGAATAAAACTTCTAAAAAATAGAAATATTTATTAAATTGGGGCTATTAAAAATTTAAGTATTATGGATTTCAACATTGAAAGCCGGAATAACAGTACGGTAATTCAGATACAGTCTGAAAAGCTTGATACTCATATAGCTCCCGCACTTAAATCTGAACTTGTACTGGTTTCAGGAAAAGGAGAGAAAAATATTATTCTCAATCTAGAAAAATGTCAATACTGCGATTCTTCTGGCCTGAGCGCTATCCTTGTAGCTAACAGACTTTGCAAGAATGCAGGCGGTACATTTGTCCTCTGTGGTCTTAATGAAGCCGTTGAGAGACTTATTACAATATCTCAGCTCGATACTGTGCTCACTATAACCAGTTCAGTGGTTGATGCTGAAAAATTAATATCCTGAGCTAATCAGCATTGTATAATGCCGATGAAGCTTACAATACTGGGCAGTAGTTCTGCATTGCCCACATCAGAAAGATTTCCTTCCGCTCATGTGCTGAATGCACATGAGCGGATCTTTTTAATCGATTGCGGTGAAGGTACCCAGATACAACTAAGACGAAACAAAATTCGTTTCGGAAAAATAAACCATATATTTATCAGTCATCTCCACGGAGATCATGTGTTTGGATTATATGGATTATTGTCAACATTTAACCTGATGGGGCGTATAAACCCATTATGCCTGTATGCCCCACAGAATTACGATTCACTGCTCTTCTCTCATCTTAAGGATTTTGATATTAATCTCAATTTTGAGATAGTTTTTACTCCCCTTAAAAACAATGACCCAGTAATAATCCTGGATGATAAGTATTTAACTGTTACTTCTTTCCCCCTTCAACACAGAATACCAGCTTTCGGATTCCTCTTCAGAGAAAAACCTCACGACAGGAATATAATAAAGGAATGTATTAGCAGATATCAGATACCTGTTGTTAGAATACCGGCAATAAAAAAAGGAGAAGATTTTGTGACAGATGACGGAGTATTGATCAGAAATGAAGATATCACATTACCAGGACCAAAATCTCTATCCTACGCATATTGCAGTGATACAAAATATTCCAATCGTCTTATGTCTTTCGTTAAAGACGTTGATCTCCTTTATCATGAGGCAACTTTTGATAGGAGCCTGAGCTCTCTCGCCACTGCAACATGTCATTCCACTACAAAGGATGCTGCTAAAACAGCTATGGATGCAAATGCACAAACATTGATCATAGGACATTTTTCTTCAAGATATAAGGATATTAAACCCCTGGTAGAAGAAGCCAGAGAAATTTTTCCCCGGACATTCCCTGCAATAGACGGTAAAACGTATGAGATAGGATACATTGATGACCCGTAAAAAAAGAATTCATATATTTGAGGCCTCTTTGAGTACAAAATTATCTTGAGTGGACCATAAAATATTAATACTCGATTTCGGCTCGCAATATACTCAGCTTATAGCCAGAAGAATAAGGGAATTAAATGTCTATTGTGAAATTTTCCCATACAATAATTTTCCCCAACCTGATAATACTGTTAAAGGTGTTATCCTGTCAGGCAGTCCGGCTTCGGTTCACGACAGAAATGCACCCCGGCCTGATCTGTCCCATCTAAAAGGTAAGATACCAATGCTGGGGATCTGTTATGGTGCTCAGATACTCGTACATCATTACGGCGGGAAAGTGTTGCGCTCAGATACACGAGAGTACGGAAGAGCAAGACTGATCCATGTTGATGCTACAGATAAACTACTGAAAGAAGTGGACAAGGGAACACAGGTGTGGATGTCTCATGCTGACACAATCACAAAACTACCTCCTGATTACACTATTACCGGATCAACAGCAGATGTGAAAGCAGCTGCATATCATTCCGGAGCTGAGAATATCTGGGGAATTCAGTTTCACCCTGAAGTGTACCATACAACACAGGGTACAAAAATACTGAAGAATTTTGTCCTCGATATCTGTGGCTGCGCTCCTGTTTGGACTCCGGATTCGTTTATAGAGTCATCCCTCAAGTCTATCCGGGAAAAACTCGCAAATGATAGAGTAATACTCGGACTGTCAGGCGGAGTAGATTCTTCAGTGGCAGCAGCCCTCCTGAATATGGCAGTTGGTGAGAATCTTACCTGCATATTCGTTGATAATGGCTTCTTAAGAAAAAATGAATTCAGGAAAGTAATGGACTCCTATAGAGATTTGGGAATGAATGTAACAGGAGTAGACGCCTCAGATGAATTTATCAACGCCCTTGAAGGAATAAGCGATCCTGAAGAAAAAAGAAAAAGAATAGGCAAAACATTTATTGACGTATTCGAGCGAGAAGCATATAAAGTGAAGAATGTAAAGTGGCTCGCACAAGGTACCATTTATCCTGATGTTATCGAATCTGTATCTGTTAACGGCCCGTCAGCAACGATAAAATCACATCATAATGTTGGTGGCCTGCCGGAAAAAATGAACCTTAAAGTGATAGAACCCCTCAAACTGCTATTTAAAGATGAAGTCAGAAGAGTCGGTGAGTCACTTAAATTACCGGATATAATTCTGAAAAGACACCCTTTCCCCGGCCCCGGACTTGCTATACGTATTGTCGGAATTATTACAAGAGAAAATCTGGAAATACTTAAAATGGCAGATGAACTATTCATTGAGGGATTGCAGAAACATGACCTGTATGATAAGGTGTGGCAGGCCGGAGTAATATTGTTGCCTGTTCAGTCAGTTGGTGTTATGGGCGATGAAAGGACTTATGAAAATACAGTAGTCCTCAGGGCTGTTAACTCAACAGACGGAATGACAGCCGACTGGTCCTACCTGCCTCATGAATTCCTCAGATCAATATCTAATGAAATAATTAATAAAGTAAAAGGAATAAACAGGGTGGTCTATGATATAAGTTCAAAACCACCAGCCACAATTGAATGGGAATAAATTAGAACACTTATGTTTTTTTAATATATATCTCTGAACCTGAATGATGTGAAGACTCATTTGAGAACAGGATGCTTATAAAGTGAAGAAAAACTCAGATTCACTTCGTTTAGAAAAATAATAATTAAATACAGTATGAAACTCATAAAAATATTTGCACTAACCCTGGTTCTTATCTGTGGCACTACAGAGAACAATACCTTTGCCCAGGCTTTATCGGGCGAGACTTTGAAAATTGGAAGAACTCTCAATCTCATAGATAACTGGTATGTAGATACAGCCGACATAGAAGAAATAACTGAAAAGGTCATTATTGATATGCTGAGAGAGTTGGATCCACATTCCACATATATCTCTGCAGAGGATGTCAGGGATGCCAATGAACCTCTCTTAGGTAATTTTGAAGGTATAGGAATTTCATTTAATATTCTCCACGATACAATAATAGTTATAGAACCTATAGCAGGAGGCCCTTCAGAAAAAGTGGGATTACGGCCCGGGGACAGAATAGTAAAAATCAATGGTGAACCAGTTGCAGGAAAAGATATCTCAACTTCCGGTGTAAGAAGCCGTTTGATGGGCCCTAAAGGTACTGTCGTAAACATAACAGTAAAAAGAAAGGGAGAAAAAGAAAATCTTGAGTTTACAATAATTCGCGATAAAATACCTATTAACAGTCTGGATGCAGCCTATATGCTGAACCCGACAACTGCTTATGTGAGGCTGAACAAATTTGCTGCTACCACAGATGAGGAATTTGAAAATGCCCTTAAGAATCTCCATCAGAATAATATGCAGAACCTGATCATTGACCTCCGAAATAACGGCGGCGGTATAATGGCAGCAGCAATTGACCTGGCTAATCACTTCTTTTCAGACCAGAAACTATTGGTCTATCTTATCGGCAGAAAGTATCCCCGGAGAGATTACAAATCCTCAGGATCAGGCGATCTTTCTGCAACCAGACTTGTGGTATTGACAGATGAAGGTTCAGCTTCGGCCAGTGAGATCTTTGCAGGAGCAATGCAGGATTGGGACCGCGGTGTGATAATTGGAAGAAGAACGTTCGGAAAAGGTCTGGTTCAAAATCCTTTTTATCTGACTGATGGTTCTATGATACGTCTTACTATTGCCCGCTATTTCACTCCTACCGGTCGATCTATACAACAGTCCTACAGTGAAGGTTATGAGAAGTACATAAGTGATTTCTATAAGAGATATTCAAACGGTGAAATGATATCACCGGATAGTATTCAGTTTCCTGATTCATTGAAATATACTACCCTTGTAAATAAAAGAACAGTCTATGGGGGAGGAGGTATTATGCCCGATGTTTTCATGGCTGTCGATACATCAAATAATTCAGACTACTACAGAGCCCTCGTTCGTAGAGATGTTTTCAGATCATTTATACTGGAGTACACTGATGAAAACAGAAAAAAAATACTGCAAGAGTATCCACGTTTTGAAGATTTCTATAACAACTTTTATTTATCCGGAGATGAAATAAGTTCATTCATAAAAAGAGGAGAAGAACTGGGTGTTAAATTTGTTGAAAGTCAGTATAATAAATCAAAGGATGAGATCCTGTTAATACTTAAAGCTCTTATTGCTAGTAATATATGGCAGGTTAATGAGTATTATAGGATAATTAATGAAAACGATATGGTAATAAAAAAAGCACTTGAAATACTGAATGATACTCAAACATACAACAATATACTTGGAAACAGGCAGAAGGCAATGGTCGCAATTGACTGACGGTAGCTTTCCCTCGGTTGAAAAAGTTGAAGAAGTTGAAGAAGTTGAAGAAAGGGGGTTGAAACGGTTTTATTGCCACTGCCCCGGTGGAACCTGTACTATTGGAAGTCCAGCCCTCCGGGCTGAAGAACTTTCTGTACTGTTTTGTGCGAAAGACACCCATATTTACAAGAAAAAATTACCCTTT
>JAAYDB010000093.1 GCA_012729475.1 Bacteroidota bacterium | reverse complement strand
TTTTTTAAGCGTTAAAAGTTCTGCTTTTATAAGCGTAAAAACAAAATCCATATTCCGAACGAAGTGAGGATAAGGACGGATCACCGAAGGTAATCATCTTGAATATTTTATTCATAAAACCCGTAATAGCGAAAATGGTTTTAACAAATCAATTGTCTCACTAATAGTTTGTTCATTATTCATTACAAGCAAAACGTTCATCTATCAATGAATCAATGTTTTTATCCGATGCTGGTACAGCTACTATCCTAGTCTTAATAATTTTAAAATTCCTCATTTATTAACTCCATGAATTTCATATGAGCAGTCCTGTCTTTATTTAAAATTAATCTAAATAATTTTTTATTGAACAAAAGTTCATATAATTTTGTCGGTAAACACATGTTATGTTAACACATATTGCCTTAACAGTAAATGAGCCTGAAGACATAAATAATTTCTTTAAGAAAATACT
This sequence comes from Bacteroidota bacterium, assembly GCA_012729475.1. Lineage (GTDB taxonomy): Bacteria > Bacteroidota > Bacteroidia > Bacteroidales > VadinHA17 > LD21. Next base: position 44,334 of record JAAYDB010000093.1, on the reverse strand, counting down.
GCTTTTCAGCCTGAAAAAAAAGTTTTCCATAAACAGTGAAACAGCCATGTATTTCTTTAACCATAAAAAAGCGGCGGATGTATACCTTATGGACCATGATGGTACTCAGTTCGAAATATTTCATAGTAAGGGAAAAGAAACCAAGGTATTCTCACATATTTGTCTCAGCTATTCTAAAGCAGAAGCTATTTATAAAAAGGCAGTTGAAAGTAATTACAAGGTTCTGATTAAAAGGAATCCGGTCAATGACACATACTTTATAAGCGATAAAAGCGGCAATGTTTTTGAGATAAAAGAAATACAGGAATAAAATAATTCAAATGATGAAATATGCAAACTGAGATGGTCTGAATCAAGGAAATATGGAGGAATAAAGGAACAGGAAATTGTACTGGGGCTTCCTTATAATATTGCACAACTTTTTATTTCAGAGATAGCAGCCCCTGCATTTTGATGATACCGTAAAAAACAAATCGGCTTTTTCCAAAATTAAGAAAGTGAGAAACGATAAGAAACATTAAATAATACCCAATGAATGACAGCTACTTAAACAACATTAAAGAGAGAATAACCAGGATTCTACATTCGTTACCACCAGGTGTTTTACTGGTTGCAGCAGCGAAAACCCGTTTACCTGAAGAAGTAAAGGCTGCTATTAGTGCAGGCATTAACACATTAGGATACAATTATGTACAGGAAGCCGAACGCATTTATGAGATAATCGGGACATCCGTAAAATGGCATATGATAGGACATTTGCAAAAGAATAAAGTAAAGAAAGCCGTCAGGCTTTTCGACATGATTGAGACTATTGACTCTGTTGAACTTGCTCAGGCAGTAAATAAACAATGTGTGGCAGAAGGGAAAATAATGCCTGTTCTTATTGAAATTAACAGTGGAAAAGAATCGAATAAAACAGGGGTTTTACCTGAGAATGTTGAAAAGTTAATTCACCAGATAAGCAATTTACCAAATCTGAAAATTCAGGGTATCATGACCATGGGCCCACGCTTTGGAAATCCTGAAGACGCAAGACCCTACTTTAAGGCCACAAGATCGGTATTTGAAAAAATCAAAGATTCAGATATTGCCAATGTAGAAATGCGCTATCTTTCAATGGGAATGAGTAATAGTTATAAAATAGCCATTGAAGAAGGTGCAAACATAGTGCGCATTGGAACTATATTGTTTGGAGAAAGAGATTCCTGACCAGGAAATCAAAATTCTCATATTCACGAATACAAATGTAAATACTTAATACCTTTGGTTTGTTGCTCTAGTCCGTAACAAGTTATTTGTCCTTTTAAATCGTAATCATTTACCCGGAAACACTATGGAAGCACTTTTATATCAGAAAAAAGATAATAAAAAGGTAATCTGTAATCTTTGTTCCCATCGTTGTGTCATACCGTCAGGTAAAGCCGGCATCTGTAATGTACGCATAAACAACAACGGGACACTGTATACTCTGGTTTATGGCCGTACTATAGCCAGTCATGTTGATCCTGTTGAAAAAAAACCCCTGTACCATTTTTTCCCCGGTTCAATGGCTTATAGTATTGCCACACCCGGCTGTAATTTTCATTGTATTTTTTGTCAGAATTGTGATATTTCGCAGTTAACAGATAAGAATTTTCTTACAGCAGGGCGAAAAGCAAATCCGGAACAAATTGTAAGTGATGCGATACGATCAGGTTGCACAAGCATTGCCTATACTTATACAGAGCCAACTATTTTTTTTGAATACACTTTTGACACTGCACGTCTGGCAACAGAAAACGGATTAAAAAACATATATGTATCGAATGGTTATATGACTTACGAGATGCTAGATATGATTCATCCGTATCTTGATGCAGTCAATATTGATTTAAAGGCATTCCGTGATAAAACATACAGACATTTCACGGGGGCAAAGCTACAACCTGTTCTGGATAATCTTAAAAAGATAAAACAGCTGGGTATATGGCTCGAGGTTACCAGTCTGATTATTCCTGGGGTTAATGATGATCCTGCGGAGATAAGCGATATGGCTGCTTTTGTCTCTGACGAACTTGGGAGCGATGTACCATGGCATATCAGTCGCTTTTTCCCTTCATATAAGATGAAAGAAGTTCCACCGACACCGGTTGAAACCCTGTTAAGTGCAAAAGAAACCGGATTAAAGGCGGGGCTATATTACGTTTATGTTGGCAATGTATTATCAGCTAACGATTCATGTACCAAATGCCCTCAATGTGGTTCTCTGCTCATCGAGCGTACGGGCTTTGGTGTATCACATAATTTCATTAAAAAAAGCCATTGTCCGGATTGTGGAACACATGTATCCGGTAAAGGTCTATAATGAAAATTTATCTATGAAAAGACTGAAACTATCACTTTTCAGCCATGCTCAGTTTAACAAAGCAAAAATTATAATAACCCAATTTGTTTCAGCAGATAAGGATTATGATTATTTTCCTTAATCTTTTATGATTGAATAATTTTTATTTCAGTAGACATATCGATTACTTTCTTATAAACGGCTGTTACACCGCAATACCTTTCTTCAGAAAGATCCACAGCTTTCTTTATTTTATCATATGGCAGGTTTTTACCTGTAAATTCATATACCACATGGATGCTTGTAAATTGTTTTGGATGTTCGTCTGTCAGTTCACCGTCAATATACAGATCAAATTTTTCAACTTCCACTCTCATTTTTTTAAGGATAGAAATAACATCCATCCCGGTACAACCTCCCAGGGCTATAAGCATAAATGGTTTGGGGTGAGGCCCACGATCTTCTCCACCTACAGCACGTTCTGCATCAAGAATAATTTTATGGTTATTAATCCCTGCTTCAAAGGCCATATTGTCCAGCCATCTTACTGTAACTTTTTCTTTATTTGCCATATATATACCGTATTAATAAGGATGAAACAATCTAGAAAAGAAGCAACACTTTAACAAAATTAAGCTATTATAAGTTATCCTGTTAAATATTAACGAGAATAAAGCAATCCGGGGTGATTATTTAGAAAGTGCTATTGCAGAGATCAATATAATAATTAGATTTCACAATGCACTGTTCAGTTTTATTTGTTATCAAGATAATCAATCACTATACTCTTAATGATATTTGCAAATTTTATATGTTTTATTTCTTCAACGTTAAAAAAGCAAGCTCTCACTCCTTCGTAAAGGGTTATTTTTTCAATTGGAAGGTCTATTTTCCCGGAATAGATAAATTTTATATTCGGGTAAGCATCTCCCTCAAAACAATAATATTTACGGAAGAAACTATATTCTCTGATTTCATAGTCCAATTCTTCTTTTATCTCCCTGATCAGAGCTTCTTCCGGTGTTTCTCCTTCTTCTACATGACCTCCAATCAAGTCCCAGCAATCAGGAAAAGGAATATCAGGTTTATTATCACGGAGATATAACAATAATTCTTTTTTATCATTTTCCAGAATGATTGCAGCTATCTTTCTCATGTAATATTATTGAGCTAAACTTTGTTTGAAAAGATGATCCTTTGTTCTAAAGATAGTTCGGATAATCTTTAACGAGCAGGTGTACGGGTTCTGTATCTTCCTCTGTTTGAGGGAATCTTCCTATGTTATCAAAAAACCTGTTATCATTATCATCATCATTAACCACACTGACTTCTCCAATAAGTACTTTGCCAAGTCCTTTTTCTCCATAGAATTTATGATACAGACGTGGGGGCAGACAAACGCTTTGTCCGGGATAAAGAATTAGCCTTTCTCCGGGTTTCACTGTTGTTCTTATTCCATCTATGCTAATTATCACATCCTCATCCGAAAGTTTGTCATCAGGTGTGGCGTGCCATAGTTCAATTACAAGGTTCCCTCCTCCCCTGTTAATAATGTCTTCTGTCTTGTTCCAGTGAAAATGAACAGGTGTTTCCTGTTCCTCACCCGATATCATGATTTTTTCACAATAAACCTTATTATGAGTCTGTAGATTACCGTTTCTGACAGTAAATAATGTAAGACCTGTTTTCCAGAAATCACCGCTTCCAAAATCAGTGATATCCCAACCAAGTTTGTTGTCAACTATCTCAGAACATTTATTATAAGAACCCTTCCATTTATCAGGCGACCAGAAAGCCCACTCGGGAAGCATAAATTGATGGCTTGTAAAAAACCTTACAGCTTCTTTTATTATGTGATTTATTTCGCTTCTCTTCATTGGCATTCAGTTGTTTTAAAGCAAAAATCTACTTTAATCAAATATAAAATCTTTATATTCGGCTTATTAATATCATAAATATTATCCATTCAGGCCCAGGCATAACACAACAGGTTACCGAATAAAAGTTGAACATATTTATTCTGTCATTAAAGACAGCAGCATTTGAATCAAAATCAAAGCTATTCTTTTCTGTGATTAAAGGAAAGAATAGCTTTGAAAGAAAGCTCCAAATAAAGATTTGAGCTACCTTTTAGTTTAACTTAACTTTAAGTACAACTTTTTTAACAGGTGCATTTTCTCCGTCTTTCAGTCCGGGTCTGTGAAGATCATCGGGGAACAGAACAAATACTTTATCCGGATTAGCCGGACAATCTTTGAAATTATTAACAGTCATAAAAACAATATCCCCGGCAGGATTATAAGGTTCTGTTATTTCATTAAGTTCAGATTTCGGAGTCACACCAATAAGTTCTTTCCCTGAAATAACATACTGTATATCTGCATATACCTCATGTGCTTCAAAACGTGTGTCTTCTTCATTTTTTGAGATATACTCACTGGGTAAGGCATAAACATTATCTCCATCAATATCAATACGGGCTTTCCCGAGGTTTTGCAGATCTGTATTCTTCAGCCACTGGAAAGCCTTATCCCATCTTTCTTTATGTTTGAAATAGGATATTACCATTTCTTTACGGTTTGTAGTAGCGTCAGGCTGGACCTGCCAACCATTAAGCCAATCGCCTTTTTCAAACCATTCATCAATTTTTTTTTCACTCCATGTTGATGGGTCATCGGAGCCATTACAGCCAAACAGGCCTAAAAAAACAGTCACTACCATGATTTTTGAGAATAAGTTTTGCATTTGTAAATGATTTAAAATATTAAGATTATACTTGTATAAACCTTGTTGATTAATTATTTATTCAGGATCACAATATAAGAAAAAAACAATAATTGTGAAATGTGGCTGGCAAATGAAGTAAGAACAAAAGACAGAATTTAAATAAATCTTTTCTATCCTTGATTTTTTATTGTATGAAGTAACAAACAATGATCAATATGCATTAAAGATTATGCGGAATATGTCTCAACGTATACAAGTTAAGAGGATATTTTTGTTAGCTTTGACATAATGATAACGTTATATAACAGACAAAACGGACAAGACTATTTTTAGGGGATTTCGTAACCATCCAATTTATTTTAAGTATATGTCAGAACACAACCCTTTTATAGTGAATAAATATTTCAGACTGATGAGAAGTATTATTCTTTTCATTGTATTGTTTTTTCCCTGTTGTCTTGTATTTCCACAATCAGCAAGCACCTATCAGGGTGGCATCAATGGCGACCTCAATCTGCGCGCTATCGGGAGTCTTAATCCAAGCTCAGCGGGAGCTGTCAGTTTTGATAACAGATATGAAGGAGTACAAGGGAGTCCGAGACTTTTCGATACGCTATTTGCTTCTCTTATGCTTCCCCGGGGAGATGAAAAATACATTCAGTTTTTGAGTGATCTGGATATAGTGAATAATAATGTGCTGTTTCTCCATCCCCGAACAGGTGTACTTATGGAATTATCTTCAGATAATATTAAAGAACTGATAATAAGCACAGACAGAGGAGATATAATCTTCAGAACCACAGGTGAGATCAGCTTTGAAAAGACCATGAAAGAGGATAAATTCTACCAGGTTTTAAAAGATAGTCCAAATCAGTTCATCAAGGTACCAGATAAATTATTTATTCAGGCAGAATATAAAGGTCCCTACACCATTGACCGTCGATTTGATGAATACCGTCCGGAAAACAAATATTTCATTGAAGGACCTGGAGGAGTATTTTATCAGGTACAACTAACGCGAAGATCACTTATAAAACTCTTTCCCGGAAAAAAAGAAATAATTTCCAGGAATTTTGCCAGGGCAGGTAAAAAAAGTACCGAAGAAGAGCTTGAAAATCTTGTCGTATCACTTTTGGAAGAGTTCTAGTATCCGATTATATAATTTCTATAGAGAAAGTATTTCTTATTCTCAAAACCCACATTATTCTCACCATACTTTTTCCATCAGGAGAATATTTTTCAGTTCATCTGCTTTGACATTTTCTCTCAGTTCTCCGGAATCAGCCACTGATATACGGCCTGTTTCTTCTGAAATAACAATTACCAGAGCATCTGTCTGTTCAGACATTCCTATTGCTGCCCTGTGTCTCATCCCAAGGTGGGGTAAGAGTACCAGTTGGTCAGTAACAGGCAGCGGACATCGTGCTGCCATAATCAAATTATCTTCAATTATTACTGCTCCATCGTGTAAAGGAGTATTTTTAAAAAAAATCGTTTCCAGTAATTCAGCACTTATCTGGGCCCTAATTAGTTCTCCTCCGTCAGAATACATTGTGAGTTTACTTTCGCGACTTATCACAATCAGTGCACCAATTTTCTTACGGGCCATCGACTCTGATGCTCTGACCAGTTCATCGGCAATAGCCAGTGCCGGTTGTTCTTCTGTGCCTGAATTAAAAAATTTCTTGAGTGAATATTTTGTATTCTGTATGTATCTGTTTCCAATAACAAGAAGAAAGCGTCTCACTTCCTGTTGAAAAACAACTATAAGAGCAATAACTCCAACACCCATCACCTGACCAAGCAACGAACTAACCAATTGCATATTCAATGCCTTCACTATAAGCCAGAACAGGTACAAAAAGAATACAGCAATAAAGATACTGACAGCAGAAGTGCCTTTGATTATTTTATACAGTTGATACAAAATAAAAGCAACTATTAAAATATCAAGAACATCAAGGAAGGTAACCGGTACTAGCATTGTTTATTGTACTTATATATGCTGTAAATATCAGCTTTTTTTTAATTCATTTACAAGTTTTACTGCCTCAACTGCTTCTTTAACGTCATGAACTCTGAGAATATCAGCTCCGTTAAGCAAAGCTACAGTATTCAGAACGACAGTCCCGTTAAGAGCCTCGCCGGGTGTTATCGAAAGAGTCTTCCAGATCATTGATTTTCTTGACACTCCAACCATTAAAGGCAGATCAGTTATTTCAAACTCATTTAATCTTCTCAGCAATTCAAAGTTATGTTTAATTGTCTTTCCAAAGCCAAAACCCGGGTCAAATATTACATCCTTCACGCCGGCAGACTTAAGTCTGACTATCTTATGACTCATTTGTTTCAATATATCTGCAACAACATCCTCATAAAACGGATTTTCCTGCATAGTTACTGGGGTACCCTGCATGTGCATAAGGACATAAGGGACATTGAGCTCTTCAATGAGATTAAACATCTCTTCATCCATATTGCCAGCTGATATATCATTGATCATATCTGCCCCGCAAACGGATACAGCTTCTCTGGCAATTTCAGACCTGAAAGTATCAACTGAAATTATTATACCGGGCAGTTCACGTTTAATTATTTTTATTGCCTTTAACACCCTTCTCTTCTCCTCCTCTGCCGTCACTTGATCAGCATAGGGCCGTGAGGAATAACCTCCCACATCAATAATATCCGCTCCTTCTTCTGACATCTGAAAGGCTTTCTTAACAATCTCATTCTCAGCCATAACACGACTGCCACTATAAAAGGAATCAGGAGTAACATTCAGTATTCCCATCACTCTCGGACTACTGAGGTCAAGAAGTCTGCCTCCCGCATTAATATATCTGGGTTTATCTTTCAAGCTTCAAATAATAATTGCCGAAATTAATGAATTTATCAAAAACAGTGGGAAGGATAGTATGTATTATTAAATAATTTATCCATGGATGCATATAATATAATATAATAACAGGTTTTTTCCAGCCTGAAAAGTGAAAGAGGTTGATAAGTGCTTAAAAGTAATCACAATTATGCATTTCTTTCGTTTTAAACTTTGGGACGGGCTTATTACATTTGCACATAAAGTAATTATTAAGGATGAAGCTAATTGTCATTGAAGGCATAGACGGATCAGGAAAATCAACTCAGATAGCATTATTAAGGCATTATTTGTCGGAAAAGGGATACGATTGTGAATATCTTCATTTTCCCCGTACGAATGCTCCGTTTTTTGGAGAACTGATAGCCCGTTTTCTCAGAGGAGAATTTGGAGCTCTTGATCAGGTAGACCCATGGCTGGTTGCCATGCTTTATGCCGGCGACAGGAAAGATGCTTCAGAAACAATAAAAAAATGGCTTAAAAAAGGCAAGATGGTTCTCCTTGACAGATACACTTACTCCAATATTGCCTATCAGTGTGCAAAACTTGACAAAGAAAAAGATCAAGAAGATTTGTATAAATGGATAAACGATCTTGAGTTCCGTCATTTTGCCATACCACGCCCTGACCTTAGTGTTTTTCTGGACGTTCCTTTTTCCTTCACTGAAGATAAACTCTCTTCTTCACGGTCAGGAGAAGACCGTAATTACCTTAACGGCACAAAAGATATTCACGAGGACTCTTTAGCTTTCCAGAAAAAAGTCAGGGATATGTATGTGAAAGTTTCAAAAACGGATAAACAACTCTGTGTTATTGATTGCAAAAACGGGAAAGGGAAAATGCTAAGTCCGGAAAAAATATCTTCAATGATTACTGAATTAATAACAGAAAGAGGGCTGCTCTGAAATGACTATGCTGAAATACATAAGCAGAATAATAACAGGTGTTGTATTTATCTTCTCGGGTACAGTAAAAGCGGTAGATCCTCTTGGGACAACCTACAAATTTCAGGATTATTTCACTGCCTTTAATCTGGAATTTCTGAAAGAATATAGTCTGTTCTTCACTGTGGCCTTATGCACTTTGGAGTTTACTGCAGGAATATCAGTATTGTTCAATGTACGCCAGAGAACCGGCATCTGGCTCGTCGCAATTATGATGATATTATTCACACCACTTACTCTTTTCCTTGCACTTACAAATCCGGTCTCTGATTGTGGATGTTTCGGAGATGCCATACACCTTACCAACTGGCAAACCTTCGCTAAAAATATCATCCTTCTGATTCCGGTCCTGTTTCTCTTCATCAAACGCCACGAACATATATCTTTCAACGGTTTCAGAAAAGAAATGATTATAATACTATTGAGTACAATCCTGATCATAGTATTTATTCTTTATAATCTCAGGCATCTTCCTGCCATAGACTTCCTGCCCTATAAAAAAGGCACTTATATACCTGATAAAATGGTAGTTCCGGAAGGAAGTTCCTTTGACAGATACGAAACAACATTCATATACGAAAAAAACGGGAAAAGACAGGAATTCACCCTCGATAATTATCCTTCCGACGATACAACATGGAAATTTATTGATCAGAAATCCATTCTCGTGTCGAAGGGATACCAGCCTCCTATTCACGATTTCGTTATAAGCACCATAAAAAATGAAAATATTACCGAACATATTCTCAGTTCAAAAAAACCTTTAATACTCATGATTTCAACTAAACTTCAGGAAGCTGAAAGTGATAATCTCATCAAGGGATTTGAACTGGGTAATTACTGTAAAAAGGAAGGTATTGATTTCTATGTTGTTACTGCTTCAGTTACAGAAGAAATCAATAAATACAATAAGGAAATGATCTACTGTCAGGCTGATGAAACAACACTAAAAACGATGATAAGATCTAATCCGGGCTATATGCTCTTAAAAGAAGGTACAATTATTGATAAGTGGTCATGGGCTAATATACCTTCACCCGAAAGAATTGGACAAATTATAAAAAGATAATAAAATAACTAATTTTAAAGAAAAGACTTATGAGAAAGACTATTGTGGCCGGTAACTGGAAAATGAACATGGATCTTGAAGAGGGGCTTTCTTTAGCCAGATCATTGGATCAGTATTTCAGGAATACCCCATCGGGAAAAACAGAGGTTATAATATGTACTCCTTTCATCCATCTTACGGGAGTTTCTGATATTATAAAAGGAGGCAGCATTAAACTGGGAGCACAAAACTGTGCTTCAGAGGTTTCCGGTGCTTTTACAGGAGAAGTGTCTGCATCAATGATAAAAAGCACTGGTGCTGAATATGTCATTATCGGTCATTCTGAACGACGTAGTTATTACCATGAAGATAATGATATGCTGAGCAAGAAAACCGGAATAGCTCTGGACACAGGCTTAAATGTAATTTTCTGCTGTGGTGAAGTTAAGGATGAAAGAGAAGCGGGAGTACATTTCAATATAGTAAAATGTCAGCTGGAGGAAGGACTCTTCAATCTGGATGCTGAGAAAATGGAGAAAATTATTATTGCCTATGAACCGGTATGGGCAATAGGTACAGGACTAACGGCTACTCCTGAACAGGCTCAGGAGATGCATAAACACATCAGGAGTCTTGTCAGAGATAAATACGGTAATTCTGTATCGGATAATATGACGATTTTATATGGGGGCAGCTGCAAACCTTCAAATGCAGCTGAGATATTCTCCAATCCTGATGTTGACGGTGGTCTTATAGGAGGTGCTTCATTGAAAAAAGATGATTTCGTAGCTATTGTTGAAGCAGGATAAGAAACTGTCAGGGTAATTAAAAGGGTGGAAAAAAACTAAAATATGCTTAAGAAATACACCTTGCTCTTTCTGGTTTTCCTGGTTTTTTCAGGGAGCGATTTGCTGGCTCAGGTCAAATCACCTTTTTCAGGTGATTTCTCTGAGTTCCGGACGGAACTCACCAGCTTTATGGGGCCAAACCTCAATGATGAACAAAAGGCAAGTCTTGAAGCTTTTCTGGTCAAATGGGACAGCACTGTTTACAATAAAGAAAACAAAGTAAAGATAATTGACATTATAAGTCAGCTTTATGGCCGTTTTATGAGACCTGTTCCCCATTTTAACAATTTCGTGATAACTCTGAATAAATTCATCGAATGGAAAACTGATCCGAAGTTCTTAAGCAATTGGCTTACGGGTTTAAGTGAAATAGTATTTGACCCCAGATATCCTTCTGAGAATATAGACAGGTATATAAAAAATACCGGTTTAATGATCACTGACAATATTATTTCTGATATATCCGGAATGCAATGGAAAGTAAAAAACAGCAAACTCAGTTTCCTTCATGACACAGTATTTAAAGCAATAATTAACAATGCCACCCTTACCTGTTATTCACAGAAAGACAGTAGCGAGATATACAATGTATCAGGAACTTATTATCCTGAGTTCCAGCAATTTCATGGAACCAGCGGGAGAGTCACCTGGGAAAAGGCCGGCTATTCAGCTGATGAAGTATATGCTGATCTTGGAAATTTCTTCATTAACACTGCAAAAAACAGTTTCACAGCCGATTCGGTATTGTTAACTCACAAAACATATTTTGAAACGCCTATTGAAGGTTTTCTTTCTGAGCAAACGGTACCAATCACCAATCCTGCCAGAGCTAATTATCCCCGCTTTGAAACCTACACGAAAAGTTTCAGACTGGAAAATATCTACGAAGGGATAAATTACACAGGAGGATTGGCTTTTGAAGGCTCAACGGTCAAAGGCAGTGGTGGAGAAAACTTATCAGCTGAACTGACATTTCACAGAAATGACACTCTCTATCTCAGAATAAGATCCGGAGAATTTCTTTTTACAAGAGACGGACTGGCCAGTGGAGAAGTATCAATGTCACTCTATCTTGATAAAGATTCGATCTTTCACTCAAACCTGGGTTTTTCTTTCAACGCTTCAGAACAACAGGTAAACCTTTTCAGGGCAAATAATCCTGTTTCAAAAAGCCCGTATTTTGATTCATTTCACAGGCTCGACATGTATTTCGAACTCCTATCATGGAATATGAAAGAGTCCAAAGTACTTCTTTCCAGAGCAAAAGGAGCTGCTTTGGGACAAGCTGAATTTGAATCTGTGTCATTCTTTAATGCAGATTATTTCATGAAACTGGCAGGTATTGATGATTATCATCCATTGGTCAGGTTCAAAAATTTCGCCGAATATTATTATTCAACTACATTCCCTGTTGAAGAATTTGCAAGATGGCTGAACAAACCTGTTGACGCTGTTACAGGTTTGTGTATCGATATGGCTAATAAAGGTTTTGTTTTCTATGACCGTAAATTCAATGAAATTACACTCAAACCAAAAGTTGACGACTATCTAAACTCCTTCAGTAAAAAACAGGACTACGATGTAATCAGAATTTACAGTGAGACAAAAGCTCCGCTTGACAATGCCATACTGGATCTTAAGAGCTTTGATCTTAAAATTAACGGAGTCTCACGTGTTTATCTGTCCGATTCACAGAGAGTAGCTTTTTACCCCTATGATCGTCAGTTAGTTATTGGCAATAACAGAAGTATACGTTTTGATGGAGTGATTGAAGCCGGACTTATGACTTTCTTCGGACATGATTTTGCATTTAATTACGATACCTTTAAAATAAACCTGGCAGAAATTGATTCAATACGTCTTGCTGTGGAAACAGAAAATAAAGACATTTATGGCAACCCTCTAATAAGGAATATCGGAAATATAATCCAACTTGCATCTGCTGAACTTTATATTGATGATCCGAACAATAAATCAGGTCTCAGAAGTCTTAAACAATACCCAATAATCAATGCTCTGGAAAGTTCATATATCTTCTTTGACGATATTCCGGGACTTGAAAACATATATCCAAAAGAAGATTTCTATTTCATCATTGATCCTTTTACATACGAAAATATTGATCACTTCACAATTGATGACGTTGAGCTGTCAGGAGAGTTTTTTGCCGGGAATATTTTTAAACCGACCCGCCAATATATGACTATCCAGCAAAACAATTCTCTTGGCATTAATGTAATCATCCCGGAAGAAGGCATTGATATCTACGGAGATAAGGGAAAGTTATACAATACTTTCAGTATGAGCAATCAGGGACTTCTGGCTACAGGTACGTTGAAGCATCTGACTTCCACTATAGTTGCCGAGAACATGAAGATCTATCCTGACTCTCTTATAACTCAGGCATCACAATTCAACATGGACAGGGATACTACCGGATTGTATCCCATCCTTTCAAGCAGGGAAGTTGCTATAAGATGGTTGATTCCCGATGATGAACTGTATGCTGTAAACAGTATGGACAATTCTTTCAATATGTTCGATAATGGCACAACTTTGGACGGGAACCTTGTTATTACCCCTTCCGGTGTTAAGGGAGGAGGTATAATTAACACTACCGACTCACGAGTGACATCAAACACATACAGTTTCAGCTCTAATTCGATTACAGCCGACTCCTGTGATTATAATTTCAAATCTCCCTCCACCAGTGGTTATGCCTTTATAGCAGAAGATACCCAGATGGAAATAAACTTCGATCTGATGGAAACAAGGTTTCATCTTAACACCGACACATCAATGGTTAAATTCCCTGAGATTCAATATATATGCACAATGACCGATTTTACATATAATCAGGGAACAAGAATTCTTTCAATGGAACAGGCAGGGAAATCGGGATCAGAACTTCTCACTCGTGAAGAATTGCTCGCACAAGACCCTGCACAGCTGGAGAAACCAACTTTCTACGCAACCAACGTTATTGACGACACCATTTCCTTCTCATCGTCCAGGGCAAGCTACCATGTTGACCAGGAATATATTGAAGCTGAGAATATTAACTATATACATATAGCTGATGCCCTCATTCAGCCGGATAAAGGGAAAATGATGATTAATCGCAGGGGCCGTATAGACCAGTTACAGAATGCCCTGATCGCTGTTAACAAAAAACATATATTACACTCTGCAAAAGTAGATATCGAATCAACAAAAAAATACAGCGGCAGTGGCATTTACGATTATATCGACGAAAATAAAGAGATACAGGGTATTAATATCTCTGATATAACTGTGGAATCAATGGCTACCAGTGCACGGGGATTCATCCCTGAAAACCAGGGATTCAGACTTAGTCCGGCATTTTCATTTTCCGGGGATGTCAATCTCTATGCTGATAAAGACAGTCTGCTTTTTTCCGGCGCTGCGGGAATAGTAAACAACTGTAATACATTCCGGACTTATCCTGTTCAGTTTAAGGCAGAAATTGATCCTGAAAGAGTTATGATACCCGTTAGTGAAAAACCACGCGATATAAATGATAATCTTCTTTTCACAGGATCATTTATAAATATCGATTCAGTGCATATTTATCCAGCCTTCCTCTCTCCACAAAAATCATGGTCCGATGTCGCACTGGTTAACTCACAGGGGTATCTTTACTATGATAAAGTAAAAAACAGGTATCTTATTGCATCCCTGGAAAAAATTGCAGACCCAGGTCTTTCAGGTAACATGATAGCATATGACAATATTAATTGTACATTATCAGGTGAAGGCAGGATAAATCTGGGGACTTCTTTTGATTTTGTGAATCTGACGGGGGGTGGTAGCTTTTCCCATAAGATGGACTCCGGTAAAATTGAAATAAAAACCATGCTTGGATTCGATTTCCATTTTTCATCTGATGCCCTTAAAATAATGAGTGATGAGATAAGGCTTATGCCATCACTAAAAACAGTTAATCTCAACAATCAGACCTATAAAAACGGGATGGAAGATCTCATAGGTATTGAAGCTGCCATGAAAGTAAAAGAACAGCTCGATCTTTTTGGAGGTTCCGGCGATCTTCCAAAGGAGTTTAATTTTGAAATTCTCCTCAATGATGTGACCCTTTATTGGAATGAAGCCACGTCCTCGTTCAGATCAAAAGGAAAAATTGGAATAGGCTATATTGGAGAACAGCCATTGAATGTGTACGTTGACGGAATGGTTGAGATTCAGCGCCGCAGATCAGGCGACATGTTTGATATATATCTTCAGGCAAGTGAATCAACATTTTACTATTTCTCCTATGTAAGGGGTAATATGATGAGCTATTCAGGCAACAGCAATTACAACATACTGCTTGGAAGCATCCGGTCCAGGGCCAGGAAACATCCCGATTCATCTTCACGCAAACCTTATTCCTATATGCTCTCTGCTGAAGACAGAATAAACAGATTCATAATGAGAATGACAAATAACGATCTGCCGGAGGATGAAGTTTTAAATCTCGACAGACTGGTTCAATAATATTTATCTTAATCTTTCTTCTTATCGATGCACATTTTTTTTGCTCCTGATATTACTGATAAATACTATTCTCTTGATGAAAAAGAGTCCAGGCACTGTGTAAAGGTATTAAGGATGAAAAAGGGGACTATTGTAAACCTTATTGATGGGAGAGGCTCTTTATTTGAAGGCGTGATTCAAGAACCTGATTCCCGGAGGTGTATCATAGAAATTACTTCTGTAACAAATGATTTTGAGAAAAGGGATTATTCTCTTCACATTGCGATTTCTCCATTGAAGAATATGGAAAGGTTTGAATGGTTTATTGAAAAAAGCGTCGAGATTGGAGTTGATGAGATAACTCCTGTTATTTGCTCGCGTACAGAGAAACCCGGAATAAAAAGTGAAAGGATAAAGGGATTGATCATCTCGGCAATGAAGCAATCATTAAAAACCAGACTGACCTTATTACAGGAGCCCGTGAATTTTGAGGAATTTATTAATTATGTGAACAGCGAATCACTTATGATTGCTCATTGCAGCAATGATATTGACCGAAAAAGTATCAAAGACACATATAAAAAGGGTGAAGATACTGTTATACTTATAGGGCCTGAGGGTGATTTTACCAATGATGAGATATCTCTCGCCCTCCGGAATGGGTATAAGTCTGTTCATCTTGGTAAGAGCCGGTTAAGAAGTGAAACGGCAGGTGTTGCTGCCTGCCATTCCATATATTTTTTAAATCAGGAGGAAAGCATCCCTGAACAAAAACATTAAAAAAAGAGGATGTCTCATAAGAGACACCCTCTTTTTTTATTTCACCTGCCTTAGCTTATTAAACAATCTTCGGATTACCACTTTATCCGGTGCAGGTTTAAGAATTTTAAGTGTTTCTATCACATCGCTGAACTGAGGATAAAAACCCCAGGCATCGTCATAGAGATCAGTTCCTGTGGTATCAATATCACGATATGAAAGAAAAGGTGTAGAGGTTAATCCCATAGGCTTCATTGTTTTGTTTATTTTTTCAAACGTACATATGATCATAAAATTGTATTTATTTACTTAAAATAATTACATTACAGATCATCGAAATAATAATCTGTAATCAAATGAAAATCATCTGGAAATATCTGAGTCCATTACGTAACTGGTTGTTGCTTGCAATGTTACTTGCTGCCATAGCTCAGGTTCTTGAGCTTATTGATCCAATTATTTTTGGGAAGATAATAGATAATTATACTGTCAACATTGACGGGCGTAGTCAGGAAGCACTAACAACAGGTGTTTTAAGGCTTCTTGCTCTGGCAGTTTTTATAGCTCTTATGGCGAAGCTGGCACAGGCTTTTACCGATTATGTGACCAGGCTTGTTGTCCAGAAGTTCGGTCTTTCCATTTTTGATGAAGGTCTTAAGCACACTCTTCGTCTCCCTTATCATGAATTTGAAGAAACAAGCAGCGGCCATATATTATCTGTTCTTCAGAAAGTAAGAAATGATAATGAACGTTTTATCAGTTCATTTATCAGTTCTCTTTTCTCAACGGTTGTCGGAATGGCTTTTCTTATATGGTATGCTGTCACCATGCACTGGGCTCTCATACCTGTCTTTCTTACAGGAGTTTTTGTATTAGGGGGTCTGACAGGTATGCTCAGTCAAAAAATCAGATCTGTGCAGCGCTCGGTAATACAGGAAACAAACAAGATGGGAGGTGCTATCACTGAATCCTTACGAAACATAGAACTAATTAAGTGTCTGGGACTTACCTGGCCTGAAATAAAGCGGCTGAAGATATTTACAAGAAAGATTTTTGATCTTGAAATGAATAAGGTAAGGAAGATAAGGAAACTTTCTTTTTTTCAGAGCAGTGTACTTCTATTGATTAAAGAATCTGTTCTTTTCATGTTGTTATGGTTAATTTTCAGAAATCTTCTCACCACAGGTGAGCTCATATCAATGCAGTTCATTACGACGAGAATAATGTTTCCATTAAGGAATCTTGGTTCAATAATTATGTCATACCGGGAAGCTGAAGCATCACTTCAGATATTTAACGATCTGATGAAGAAAGAAACTGAATACAGGCCTGAAGATCCTGTTGAAATAGGCAATATAGAACATTTGTGTTTTGAACGTGTTAGTTTTCGTTACGAAAAGTCAGGGCATAATGCTATTGAGGACCTTTCTTTCAGGGTAAAAACAGGAGAGACAATTGCTTTTGCAGGACCTTCCGGTTGTGGCAAATCGACTCTGGTAAAGCTTCTTGTAGGGTTATATTCACCTACCCGGGGTGAAATCTTCTATGATGATATTTCTGCAAAAGATATTCGTATTAACCGTTTAAGAAGGCAATTAGGTTTTGTTACCCAGGATACCCAGTTATTTTCAGGCACTATAAGGGAAAACATGCTTTTTGTAAAAGCGGATGCTAATGATGAGGAGATATATACTGCCTTAAAGAAGGCTTCAGCTTTAAAAATTGCCGAAAATTCTCCGGATGGTCTTGATACTGTTCTTGGGGAAGGAGGGAAAAAAGTATCGGGAGGTGAAAAACAAAGGCTGGCAATAGCCAGGGCACTGGTACGAAATCCAAATATTCTGATATTTGACGAAGCCACATCGTCTCTCGATTCCATAGCAGAGGAAGAGATTTCTGCTACTCTCAGAGAGATATCGGCAGGGAAAAAACAAATTGTGTTAATGATAGCACACAGGCTGTCAACCATTATGCATGCCGACCGCATCTATGTTCTGGAAAAGGGTCGCATAGTTGAAATGGGCAGACACGAAGAACTGATAGAGAGAAAAGGTCTCTATTATGCTATGTGGAGACAACAGATAGGAGAAAGAAGAAAGACTGCCTAGCTCAAAGTAAGGCTTATCTTTTTTTCCTCCATTGTTTTTCTCATGTTTATCAGGGCATATCGCATTCGACCGAGAGCAGTATTAATACTTACATCCGTTATTTCTGCAATCTCTTTGAAACTCAGGCCTGCATAATGTCTTAACACTACAACTTCTTTCTGATCATCGGGAAGTTCACTTATCATTCTTCGGATATCTTTCTGGATTTGCTTTTTAATCATACTGTCTTCGATGGTTGCTTCCGAAAGTTTTTTTGAATTGAAGAGATCAGAATCATAGTCATCATTTGAAACAGTGTTCATCTGTTTAATTCTCCTGAAATGGTCTATTATCAGATTATGGGCGATACGCATTACCCAGGAAATAAATTTCCCGTTATCCTGATATTTTCCTGATTTAACAGACTGGATTACTTTCATAAAAGTATCCTGGAAGAGGTCTTCTGCCAATGCCTGATCACGTATATACAAGCTTATATACGCAAAAACCTTATTTTTATGACGGTTGATTAGTTGCTCAAAGCAGGACTCCTCACCCTTAATGAACCTTTGAATAAGTTCATAATCGGGAATCATTCTATTCATAGCTCTATTCTTTTATTAGATACAAGAGTAGAGTTGTTTTATAGGCAGTCCTCCTTTAATTATTTATTGAATACAACATCAAAGAAAACAAAATTTTTTTAATCTTAAAATAGTACTTTTGATTTTTTATCAATTTTTTAACAATAGCAGTTTAAGAGACAGATGAACGGTAGTATAGAAATCCGTGGTGCCAGGGTACATAACTTAAAGGATATCAGCCTTAAGATACCAAGAAACAAGTTGATAGTGATAACCGGAGTATCGGGTTCGGGGAAATCATCTCTGGCATTCGATACCATATATGCTGAAGGCCAGAGACGATATATTGAAAGTCTTTCTTCCTATGCAAGACAATTTCTTGGCAGGATGAACAAACCTGATGTGGATTTTATTACCGGTATTCCTCCGGCTATTGCAATAGAACAGAAGGTTAGCTCTCGTAATCCCCGATCCACGGTAGGTACTTCAACTGAAATATATGATTATCTGAGGCTTCTTTATTCCAGGACAGGCAGGACTTATTCACCGATATCGGGCAAAGAAGTCAGGAAGCATACTACTGACGACATTGTTGATTATCTGGCATCCTTACCGGAAGGCACCAAGGTTGTTATCTCATCATGTGGTGAGATACCTGCAAAGATGTCCGTTAATGAGTATTTCATCTTTCTTGAAAAACAAGGGTTTAACAGAATAGAGTTAAAGGGTAGTATTATAAGAACTGATGAGATAGAAGATTATGGGATCTTTCAGGCCGGACAGAAGATAAACATAGTTGTTGACAGGCTTATTATCAGTCATTCATCAGATAATTTCAGCCGGGCAGCAGATTCAGCTCAGACAGCATTTCAGACGGGTAAGGGATACTGTCAGGTATTGGTATACAATAATGATAAAATTAGAAGGGAGAGTTTCTCCAATAAATTTGAGGAAGACGGGATTTTATTCGAGGAACCTTCAGAATACCTTTTTAGTTTTAATAATCCACTGGGGGCCTGCCCCTTATGTGAAGGTTATGGCAAAATACTTGGCATAGATCCCAATCTGGTCATTCCCGACCAGAATCTTTCTGTCTATGAAGATGCAATTGTTTGCTGGAAAGGTGAAACGATGAAAAAATGGAAAGAGAGGCTTATTTCGAACGCCGAACATTTTGGTTTTCCTGTACATAAGCCATACTATCAGCTTACTGAAGAACAGAAGGCTCTTCTCTGGAAAGGAAACCGATATTTCTATGGTCTCAATCGTTTTTTTGACCATCTGGAAGAAAAGAAATATAAGATACAATACCGGGTATTACTGAGCCGTTACCGGGGTAAAACGATCTGCCCCGAATGTGGTGGGTCAAGACTGAGAAAAGAAGCCGGCTTTGTAAAAGTGGCCGGAAAGACTATACAGGAACTGGTAAGTCTTCCCATAGATAAGCTCTATGAACATTTTCAAAATATTTCTCTTAACCTTTCAGATATAAAAATTGCTGAAAGAATACTCAGGGAGATAGATGTAAGGCTTCAGTTAATAATTGATGTAGGCCTCTCCTACCTGACACTTGACAGGTTATCTTCAAGTCTATCCGGTGGAGAATCACAGAGGATAAATCTTGCTACAGCACTGGGAAGTAATCTTGTTGGTTCGATGTATATACTAGATGAACCCAGTATTGGTCTTCATCCCAGGGATACAAACCTTTTGGTAAAGGTTTTGAAAGATCTACGTGACATGGGCAATACGGTCATTGTTGTTGAGCATGAAGAAGAGATAATGCGTGCAGCCGACTTAATCATTGATATGGGACCGGAGGCTGGCAGGCTGGGGGGAGAAATTGTATTCCAGGGCAGTCTTGACAGCAGTGTTGAAAATAAATCGCTTACTGCATCATACCTTAATGGCAGACTCAAAGTTGCTATACCTCCTATCAGAAGAAAATGGAATAGTTTTATAAAGATAACTGGTGCCCGGGAAAATAATCTTAAGAATATTGATATTAAATTTCCCCTGCATGTCATCACTGCCGTTACCGGGGTCAGCGGATCGGGCAAATCAAGTCTTGTATCAGATATTCTATATCCCTGTCTGGACAAAAAGATCAACGGCAGTAATACAAAACCCGGGCAATTCAGGGAAATAATTGGTGATATAAACACTCTTACAGGTGTTGAGATGGTTGATCAGAATCCTATCGGAAAATCAAGCCGTTCAAATCCTGTCACCTATTTAAAGGCATATGACGAAATAAGAAAACTCTTTGCAGAGCAACAGGCTTCTGTACAGAATAACTATAAAGCTTCACATTTTTCTTTCAATGTAGATGGTGGTCGTTGTGAAGAATGTCAGGGTGAAGGTATCATAAGAGTGGAAATGCAGTTCATGGCTGATGTTGAACTGACTTGTGAAGCTTGTAAGGGAATGAGATTCCGGAAAGAAATACTGGAAGTAAAATATCGTGGGAAGAATATTTATGATATTCTTGAAATGACTATTGATGATGCTATCAGTTTTTTCGGCAGTCAAAATGGCAAAACAGAAAGCAGGATCATTGACAAACTGAAGCCTCTTTCTGATGTAGGACTGGGATACATCAAACTGGGTCAGTCATCAAGTACTCTTTCGGGCGGTGAAAGCCAGAGAGTAAAGCTTGCTTATTTCCTGAGTCAGGAAAGAGAGAAAGGTCATATACTTTTTATTTTTGATGAGCCAACGACAGGGCTTCATTTTCACGACATCAACAAATTATTAAAGTCGTTAAATGCATTAGTTGATCACGGTCATTCAGTTATTCTTATAGAACATAATCAGGAAGTGATAAAAAGTTGTGACTGGATCATTGATCTTGGTCCGGAGGGCGGAGAGGCTGGCGGAAATATTGTTTTTCAAGGTATACCTGAAGCATTGGTTAAATGCAAAGAATCATATACAGGCTCTTTCATGAAAAACAAGCTGAAATAAGAAAGGGTTACTTTTGAATTAACCCTTCTATACAACAACTATCTATCTGATTATTAATATAATCAATTATTCAGTTTAAAACCGAACATTATTGCCACGCATCCGTTTGCTGGTGAACTGCCGGCCGACTGACCTGAAGATGTTACTTTTATAACTAATTTAAGCTGCTGGCTGGATTCCAGTTTAAAATCCCAGGTATTGGCATAATTTTTATCTTTATTGGTATAGAGAACATTCTTGTTAGCGTCAAGGACTCTGAATTCGACCGGTGGCAGATTTTCATCTCCCACTATTGCAACCCTGTAATCCATATCTGAATAGAATGTCTTGTAAAGTTCTGCTTCTTCTCCTTCCACAAGTACAGCTGCATGATAATTCCCGTCATGGGTATAACCACTGAGTTTTGGCAGGCAATCTCTTTTAGCAAAAGCTTTACATTGTGCACTGGAAGACTCCCAGGAGACAAATAACAGAAATACAATTACAGGTATTATTTTCAATGCTCTCATAGCTATATCATTTAACAAATGAATTTCTTATTTCAGCAGCCGTCTCAGAAAGCTCTCTGAATACTTCGGGAGTCATATCTGTTTTAACCTCTGATTTCAGTACAGTTGTTTCGGATACCTGATCAAATTCAGGTCTGACAGGACTAGTATCGAGTTTAATCTTATCAAACACGTTCTTCAGTTTAACAACCTGTACCATCAGCTCATCAACTGCAGGATTACCCTTGCTGCTGCTCAACAGGTTAAGGAGGATGTCTATGGAAAGTTTCTGGTCGATTATTCTGCTTACAAGTTTATTACTGTTGAAATTATCCATATCTACCAGTTGGGTTGAGATATAAAGACCTTCAATCCATCCTCCTGCAAGTACCATAGCAGCAGTAGCCGGCTGATCATTTTCTTCAAGATACGAATTTGAGTTCATAAATGTTTCAGAAACGATCCTCATAATTACATCACTGTTATTAATATTTTCCTCCAGTTCATCAATATCTTCCTGTTCAATAGCTTCAAGGATTCCCAGACCGTCAGCCATCTTTTTTGCAGCTTCCATGTAATCAATAAGCAACTGGGTTTGTTCATGCAAACTGGCAAAACTCAGGTCACAGGTATATATACCCAGATTAAGAGCCATTGATTTGCTTGTAACATAATTATTTACATTTGATACAGGATTAAGCAGTTTCTGATCAAATCCTGCTCCGGCAGATTTGATGAGCATAGCCGACTCCAGAGGTGAAGGTAATGCCTGAAAAATTTTTTCTGCCTGCCTTATATCTTCCAGTATTGCATCTCTGTCATCAATATCAACAGTAAATTCTTCCTGTCCGCTCTTCTTCCCTCCCCTGCAAGCACTGAAAAGAATCATGACAAACATGAATAACAACAAAATACCTGAACCAATACCGTACTTCCTATTCATGATAAAAATATTTAAGTGTAGAGTGTAAATCTACGACTAAATTAGTATAATAATTTAATTTTTCAAAAAGAGTAAAAGGTTATTGAGTCTATTTCTAACTTTGTGAAAATTTAAGCGGCATGATAAAATCAGATAAAAAACTAAAAGAACTGGATACTGTCCTCTCAAAGGGGAATAATATTGATATCGATCAGGCGATAAGAAAGCTAAGGGATGAGGAGCCTTTTTCCGGTGCTATTTCCCTGCTTGTAAAACTTTATGACTCAAATATTGACAAGTCTCTTTCAAAACTTATTCAGGAATTTTTTAATGATATAAAACACCAGGCGGTGTGCCCGGAGATAATTGAAGAAATATGTAAGCCATGGAAGCAGGACACAATCAGCATGCTGGTCTCATCATGCTGGCAATCAGGTCTTGATTACAGTGATTACCTTTCTGATATTACAGCCATATTCCTTAATGGTGACTATTGCACTGCCATTGAATGTCTTACACTGATAGAAGAATCAGTTAATAAGAGCTCCAGAGAACAAAAAGATAAAATCATCAGTATTATTCAGAACAGTGCTTTGGCTTTCACACATGAAAAAAACAGTCTTACCCAGGAGCTTATTTCGATACTGGAAAAATAAGCAAGGTTCGGAACAAGTGCCTGTTAAACGATCCTGACAAGTCACAGGTGTGTATAAAACCATTGCATGAACTTGTATTCTTCAAATCCTTGACAATTGGCTGGTAAAGGATATAAAAGATCTATTCGTGAGAAGCAAAATGCTTCATAAACTGAGTCCTCTCAAAGAGAAAAGGTTTAGAATAATTTTTATAATTCAACCGTCCTTTAAACTCATTAATACTTTCGAATTTATTTCTATCCATCCAGTTTATGATCTGCCCGTTCATTTGTTTCAGAAAAGCTATTCCCTTATCATACAGTACTGAGCAGACCTGAACAGAATCAGCTCCGGCAAGAAGGTATCTGATGGCATCGGAACCACTATGAACCCCTGTGGATGCCGAGATATCTATCTTAATATCCTGGGCACTGGCCATCCCTATACAGCGAAGCACCAGTCTTCTCTCACTATCAGTACTGAATACTGATGCAGGGACAACATCTATTTGGTTAATGTCGATATCCGGCTCAAAAAATCTGTTGAACATTACCACACCTTCTACTCTTCTCAGATAGAACTGATCAATCATATAAAGGATATTGGAAAAACGGTAGCCAATCTTTATGGCAATCGGGATTTTTATTGTCTTTTTAAGCTTTTCTATAAGGTTGAAATACACTTTTTCAGAATCGCCAGATGATTTCTTCCTGTCGGAAGGAAGAAAAAATACATTTATCTCAAGAGCATCTGCACCGGCTTCTGAAATATCTTTTGCAAAACCAATCCATCCTTCCGATGAAAAACAGTTAATGCTCGGTATCACAGGTATTTTTAATATTTCTTTTGCTTTTCTTATAAGATTAAGATACTCATCAACAGAATGTGATTTAATATAGCCGGCCAGATAATCATCGGCCTCGGGATATCCGGTTGCAGATGACATGAAGCCAACATGTCTGTTAATCTGCTCTTCGAACAATGACTTAAGTACCACAGCTCCGGCCCCGCTATCTTCAGCTTCTTTCAGGTTACCGAGACTTGATGTCAGTCCGCTGCTGCTTACAATAAGAGGGCTTTTCAGACCCAGGCCAAGATATTTTACAGAAAGTCTTTCCATATAAATAGGTTTAGGTGTTTTATCTTTTCAAATATAATCTATTGAGGAGTAAATAAAAAACGTTGTAAATTCTTATTCTCTTTGCGGAGATGAATGGCAAACGTTTTATATACCATAATAAACCATGTTATGGCAAATACTATTACTCCCAAATGTAATTTTCCCAAAATAAGAGATGAAATAAATGGCGGACAAATAATATCTACAGGCATTATGCCAAGCAGCACGAAATTAGTCCATAAAAGAATCTTGTCAAGCTTAACTGCTTGAATATTCAGATACCATATAGCATAGCCAACCAATGCAATTACATAAGTATGACGTTCCGAACTAAGACCGAACAGGATAATCCAACTCATTATTATTCCAAGATACTGTGCCCGTAGGCGGAATGATTCGCGGAAAGCTTTTATTTTAAGCAGTGTATAAGAAAAAATAAGCATGAATATCCCAAGTGAAATAAACCCCATATATGGTTCGATAGATTTAAAATAAATACAAAGCGGACGGTAAATACTGTAGAATCTTGAGGCATCGGAATGGTTTGTTACTGTCATTATCCATGAAAGATAATAGTCATAAAGCTCTGGAAAGGACATATTAACAAGGGGAAGGAAGAGCATAACCATACCTATAGCCAATGCATACAGTATGTTTTTCCGGAATTCAGGATAGAATAAAAGCATTGAAAGCTGAAAAATACCATATACTTTGGTAAAAGCAGACAGAAGGATCAGTAATACAGCCCAGAAACCTTTATTTTTCTCAAGGAGAGTAAATGAAAAAAGAAACAAAGCTGCAATAACCGGGTTATATTGAACCGACAAGAGAGTACATGCCAGAGTCAGTGCTGAGAAAAAGAATATAAATTTTTTATCTGAAAAATCGAATTTATAGGGGAGAGTGAAGACAGAAAGAAAAAAGAGAGAATAAGTAAATAAATTCCATAGGAAAGGTCCGAGCATTTCAGGGAGAAGGGCGAAAGGAGTAAATAAAATAGAAAAGAGCGGGCCATAAAGAAATAGGTCAAGAGGTTCTCGCAGGAGGGATAAATGGTCCCAGTTAATGTAGGGGTTGATTCCGGCCCAAAAATCCAGGGAACCATAAGAAAATATCTGGAAATTATTATGCGTCAACCGCGAGACTTCCTTTAAAACTATCAGAAAGGAAATGAAATATCCGAATAAATAAATTCTGTATTTGTTTTCTGTAAGTTTCTCCCACAACGATAGAACAGCAGACATTTAATAATGTTGTTTTTAAACTCTTTGTATCATACTTTGACAAAAGGAATAAGCTTCCAAATTAACTCATTTTTGTAAAGATCATTGTTCCCAGCCGTATTATGGTGCTGCCTTCTTCAACAGCTATCTTGTAATCACCGGACATTCCCATAGATATTTCTTTGAATTCCTTATTACCGGAAAAATATTCATCTTTCAATATTTGAAAGATATTTCTCAGATTAATAAATTCATTTCTTACCTGTTCCTGATCATCAACAAAGGATGCCATACCCATGACACCGCAAATTCTTACATTCATTAGTTCCCGGAATTCATCTGACTGCAGCATCTCTGCTGCTTCTTCAGGACTGAAACCATATTTCGTTTCTTCCTTTGCTATGTAAAACTGCAGAAGGCAATCAATTACTCTGCTATTTTTATATGCTTCTTTATTGATTACTTTCAGAAGTTTAAAGGAATCAACGGATTGTATCATGTGTACAAAAGGGACAATGAATTTCACCTTATTGCTTTGCAGATGACCAATAAAATGCCATTCAACATCATCGGGAAGAATGACAGCTTTTCCGGTCAGTTCATGAACTCTGTTTTCTCCAAATATCTTATGACCAAAATTATAAGCTTCACGTATATCTTCAGGCGGTTTCAGTTTCGAAACAGCTACCAATTTAACATGTGAGGGTATCTGTTTTTTTACAGCAATTATATTTCCGGCAATATCCGACATAGATTACCTGTTAATAAAGGCAAAAATAACTTAACCCGGCCTCAGACAAAATTTCTCCCGGATATTTTAGTCCAGTTTATGTATCACCAGTCCACTCCGCAGTTTCGGTTCGAACCAGGTTGTCTTGGGTGGCATTATATTTCCTGAGTCAGCTATAGTAATAAGTTGTTCCATTGAAACAGGATACAGGGCAAAAGCGACTCTCATATCTCCACTATCTACCCTTTTTTTCAATTCTTTCAGTCCGCGAATACCCCCAATAAAATCAATACGTTTTGATCTTCTCAGATCCTGTATATCGAGAACAGGTGCGAGTATTTCATTGGTAAGTATTGTAACATCGAGAACTCCAATAGGGTCATTATCATCGTAAGTTTCTTTCTTAGCTGTAAGGCTGTACCATTTTCCGTCAAGATACATTGAGAAGTTATGCAGCCTTGTGGGTTTATATGTTTTAGTTCCTTTTTCCTTAACTGAAAAACTTTTTTCAAGTCTAGATATGAACTCAGACGAAGTCAACCCGTTCAGGTCTTTTATTGTCCTGTTATAGTCAATTATTCTAAGCTGATTTGCCGGAAAATGAACTGCCATAAAGAAATTATACTCTTCACTACCTGTATTACCGGGGTTATTTTCTCTCTTTTCTTTTCCTACAAGGGCGGCAGCAGCAGTTCTATGATGGCCATCAGCTACGTAAGTACAAGGCACTTTTTCAGCAAAAAGTTTTTCAATTTTCCTAACTGTGGCAAGGTCATTGACAACCCAGAAATGATGACCGAACCCATCATCTGCCACAAAATCATATTCAGGTTTTTCTTCACTAATTATTTTATTTACTATCAGATCTAGTTCTTCCACAGGCTGATAGGCGAAAAAGACTGGTTCCATATTGGCATTGTTGGTACGTATATGGATCATTCTGTCCTGTTCTTTATCGGGTCTGGTGAGTTCATGTTTTTTAATAACACCATTAAGATAATCATCGACAGCCGCACAGCCAACGATACCATATTGGGTTTTGCCCTTCATTGTTTGTCCGTAGATATAATAAGAAGGTTTCCTGTCCTGGATGAGCCAGCCCTTTTTCTGCCACAGCAGAAAGTTAGCAAAGGATTTTTTATATACCTCTTCGGAATGAATATCTGTTTCCTGGGGCAGATCTATTTCAGCTCTGGTGATATGTAGTAAAGAGCAATCTTTTCCCAGGGCCATAGCTGTAGCCTCTTCAGTATTCATAACGTCATATGGCAGGCAGGCCAATGAGCTTACTACTTCATGGGGAGGTCTCAATCCCCTGAAAGGTTTAACGATAGCCATATAATATGTTTTATGTTTTACTTATTAAGCCGGAACGTTTCGTTTCCTGTCTTAAAGTAATCAGCAATTTGCCTTGCAGCTGCTACTCCGGCATTTATATTCGCTTCTTTGGTCTGTGCTCCCATCTTTTTTGCAGTAAAGATGAATCTGTCTTTATATTTTTCTTCGAATTCATTTTTACAATCGGGGGCGACATCGGAGAGATAGCTGATATCACCTCGTTCGGCAAAGATTTTAAGTAGTCCGTCTTCATCTATGACTTCTTTTCTTGCAGTATTAATCAATACAGCATTTTTAGGCATTTTCTTAAGAAGTTCAAAGCCTATTGATTTTTTTGTTTCATCATTAGCAGGTATATGAAGAGATACGTACTGACATTTTGAAAAGAGATCATCAACTGTCTTACATACTTTTACTCCGGCTTTTTCAATGGCTTCTCCGCTAAGGAAAGGATCGAAGGCGTAGACATCCATCCCGAATCCTTTTGCAATATTTGCCATATATTTCCCAACATTTCCGAATGCCATCAATCCGAGGGTTTTTCCTCTCAGTTCTGTACCAGCTTTTCCTGCAAATCCGCCTCTGGCCTGATATAGCATCATTTCAAATGCCAGTTCAGCTACTGCATTTGAGTTTTGGCCCGGGGTATTCATTGCTACTACATTATTAGCTGAACAGGCTGTAAGGTCAAGATTATCATAACCGGCACCGGCTCTGACGACAATCTTCAGATTTTTGGCAGCATCCAATACCTGGGCTGTAACCTTGTCGCTTCTGACAATAAGAGCATCTGCATCAGCTACTTCAGAAAGGAGATCTGCAACATCTGTATAGTTTTCCAGTAATGCCAGCTCATGTCCTGCTGCTTCAGTTACTTCACGAATCATATTTACTGCGAGGGGTGCAAATGGTTTTTCTGTTGCTACAAGTATTTTCATCCTGATAAATTTTTTTAATTATTATTCTCAAATTCTTTCATAACCTGAACCAAAGCCTGAACGCTCTCTTTCGGAAGGGCATTGTATGTTGAGGCTCTGAAGCCACCAACAGATCTGTGCCCTGTTATTCCTATCATACCTTTTGATTTTGCAAATTCGTTAAAAGGTTTTTCCAGTTCTTTATACTCATCAGCCATAATAAAACAGATATTCATTACGGAACGGTCTTCAGGATCGGTTACTGTAGGCACGAACAATTTATTGCGGTCGATCTCATCATAAAGAATAGCAGCTTTCTCTGCATTTTTTTTCTGCATTACTCTAACACCTCCGAGGTCCTTTAACCATTGCAGTGTCTGTTGGGCTGCATAAACAGCAAAACAAGGAGGAGTATTGAACATTGATTCTGCTTTTATATGAGTTCTGTAGTCAAACATTGAAGGTATCGGACGATCAACTTTTCCGAGAAGATCTTCTTTTAATATTATCATAGTTACACCTGCCGGGGCAAGGTTCTTCTGGGCACCGGCATAAATAGCGGCATATTTCGATACATCAACCGGGCGACTGAATATATCGGAAGACATATCTGCCACCAGGGGAACAGCTACATCCGGTTCTTTTTTCAACTCAGTTCCAAATATTGTATTATTTGTTGTTATATGAAAATAATCGGCATCAGAAGGAACACTATAGTTTTTGGGGATATAATTAAAATTCTTGTCTTTAGAAGAAGCAACCTCAACAGCTTCACCGAAGAAACCAGCTTCCTTGAAAGCTTTACTGGCCCATGAACCGGTAATTAAATATGCTGATTTTTTAACCATAAGATTCATAGGGACCATAGCAAACTGGGTACTGGCGCCACCACCAAGGAAAACCACCTGGTAACCGGAAGGAATATCCAACAATTCCCTGCATAAAGATATAGTATCGTTCATACAAGCTATGAATTCTTTACTCCGGTGTGAAATCTCAAGAATAGATAATCCGGTACCTGCAAAATCCTTGATTCCCTCAATTGATTTATCAAGTGTATACTGTGGTAAAATTGAAGGTCCTGCATAAAAATTGTGCTTTTTCATAATATGGTTTGATTTATTTAAGGTAAAAAATCTGTTTTAAGCTTCGCAAAAATAATTAAAAAATGAACTTAATTGTTAAAGAAATAACAGTAAAATTATATAATTATAAAATATTATCAACAAGAATATCATTTTGGATTACAGGGATCTTTTCTGTATAATCCATTGTAAGGCAAAAGTCTATACAATCATCCAGACCTTTATCGCGCAATCTTGATCTCTGGGCTGCCTTATCAATATAAGATTTAGGATCAGGCTTTGCCACAGACCATAAATCAAGAGCTGCGAGTGTTGAATCGCAGTCTGTTACGAATCTGGAGCTCTGCATTAATCTCTCTGCAAAAGCCCCGGCACATATTGTATCCTCAAGATTGAACCTGTCTTTCCATCCTGCACAAAAAAGGACAACATCACTATCTCTATTCAGTATCCATCTTATAAGAGAAGAGAAATTAAGAAAAGACCCTATTACTACAGATCCTGATCCTGAAGCCTGTTTAATAATACCTGTCCCATTGGTTGTACTGTAAACGATTGTTTTGCCTTCTACCCTATCACGAGTGAAATTGAAAGGTGAATTACCAAAATCTGCAAAATCGAGGACATAACCATCTCTTTCTGCTGCAACAAGATAACCTTGTTTTTTATATTCTTTTGCTTCTTCTGTCGTTTTGACCGGAATGATTGATTTTGCTCCGTGCCCGAATGCAGTACATATAGCTGATGTTGCCCTTAAGATATCAATAATAACCACTATTGCACCCTTATGGTTTTCAGGCTCAAAGAGTAATGGAGAAAAACAGGTTTCAAGTTTTCTGTAATTCATTTGTTATATAATATTAAGAAGAATCACTATTCAGTTTTCAGGGAACAAATATAACATGGAAGTAAGAATTTTCAGAAATAATCTTTTTTAATGATCAAAAGTGATCATTAAACTTTGAAAGGAAAAAAAGTTTCTGATATTATACTGATTTATAAAAAGGAGGAATAACAACTTTTGCTCTGAGATCCTTATTTCTGATGCGAATAAATATTTCTGTATCAGCCTTCCAGTGACTATCCGACAAATAGGCCATACCTATTCCCTGTCTGAGCATGGGCGACATAGTGCCCGATGTCACTTCTCCTATCACATTACCTTTAGAATCGACTACTTCATAATGTTGTCTCGGGATACCTCTGTCAATCATTACAAATCCCTTAAGTTTTTTCGATACTCCCTCTTTCTTTTGTTTCAGCAGAAAGTCTTTATCAATAAAATCCTTTTCATCTGCAAATTTTGTGATCCAACCTAGTCCTGCTTCTAAGGGAGAAGTATTGTCGTTTATATCATTTCCATAGAGGCAATATCCCATTTCAAGTCTCAGGGTATCACGAGCTCCAAGTCCGGCTGGCTTTATTTCAAATTCCTTTCCGGCATCAAAAACCGCTTTCCAAAGTTTCTCTCCGTCCTCATTCTTTACATATATTTCACATCCTCCTGCACCGGTATAACCTGTAGTTGAAAATATTGCATCGGTGATGCCGGCAAGACTCACTTCTTTGAATGTGTAATAATCCATTTTATCAACAGGAGTATCAGTAAGCTTCTGTATTGTTTTCATAGCAAGTGGTCCCTGAATGGCGAGTTGAGCTATGCTGTCAGAAGCATTTAGAAGGTCACTGCCTTCTTTCAATCCAAACTTCCCGGCATGTTGTACGCACCAGTCCCAATCTTTTGCGATATTGGCAGCATTAACAACAAGTAAATATTTCTCTTCATTAAACCTGTATATCAGAAGATCATCCACAATACCTCCTCTGCCGTTGGGGAAACAGCTATATTGTACTTTTCCGTCATAAAGCTGAGCCACATCATTGGAAGTAATATACTGAAGAAAATCCAGGGCATTTGATCCTTTTACCCAAAATTCTCCCATATGTGATACATCAAAAACTCCAACTCCTTTTCTCACATTAATATGTTCATCATTTATTCCTGAGTATTCTACAGGCATATTATATCCGGCAAAAGCTACCATTTTTGCTCCGGCCATTTTATGAAATTCAGTAAAAGGAGTGCTTTTCATTGGTTAATTATTATTAGTATGAATATGTTTTTTATAAATCCTTTTTTCAAAAAAAAACTATTGCTCAGAATTCAAGAATTTTAAATTCCACTCTTCTGTTACGTGATCGTCCTTCGGCTGTTGTGTTATCCGCTATTGGCTGCTGTGGTCCGTATCCTCTGTATTCAAGTCTGGCAATATCGATACCGTTTTTTACAAGAAAATCAACCACAGCTTTAGCCCGGCTTTCCGACAGGCGGAAGTTAAGTGATTCACTGCCAGTATTATCAGTATGACCTGATATTTCAATCCTCATATGTTCGTTTTCTTCCAGAATATCTGTCAACCGGTCAAGTTCAGCTGAAGAACCAGGAGTAAGCACAGATTTTCCTGTTTCGAATAGTATATTATTAAGAACCACCTTTTTTCCTACTTTCACTTTAATTACGGGCACATCGAGGCGTATAAAATCTTCTGTGAGATTATCGGGTATGATAACCCTTTTCATTTCAGAAAGGTACCCCCCGGCGCGTATATCTATCATCCAGGGTTTGGTTTCTGGTAATCTGATCCTGTAAGACCCGTCTATATCAGAGCTTGCAGTAGTTGTAACCACAATATCTGTCATTATATCTATAAGATCAATTTTAGCCATTATGGGATCGCCGGATTCTGAATCAGTTATCCGGCCTGTAAGATAAACAAAAATGTTTTCTTCAGGTTCAGGAGCAGGCTCAGGTACCGGGACTGTCTGGGTTATTTCTTTAATTACTACCACAGTATCTCTTACAATCACTGTATCCGGCAACACAGGCTCCGGAGGCTCCTGTACTACTTCAAGAAAAGAGGTATCCGGTTCAGGAGGAAGGATCCGTCCTGTGAAGATATCCATTCCGCCAAGGCTGCCTGGTCGGTTTGAGCTGAAATAAAAATGATCGTATTGTTTTTCAGGTGGGAAAAAGAACAGTTCATCCCATGGAGTATTAACCGGTATTCCATAATTCACAGCTTCTCCCCATATACCGGCCGAATCTCTTACACTATAAAATATGTCGTAAGCTCCAACACTATTATGACCTTTTGAACTGAACCAGAGAGTATCGCCACCTGAAGAGAACCTGAGAGATTCCTCATCTAATGCGGTATTTATTTTAGGGCCTGCATTTTGAGGTTCAGACCATTTATTTTCACCTGTTTGTCTGACAAAATAAATATCTTTCCCTCCAAACGAATCTTTTCCTTTGTCAGTGACAAACCATATTTCATTACCTGAAGGAGAAAAAGTGAAGGAAGTCTCAGAATCTCTTGTATTTATTTTGAATGGTACTTTCCCCGGTTTACTCCATTTTCCATTTTTCATCCTTGAAACCAT
Source organism: Bacteroidota bacterium (assembly GCA_012729475.1). Classification (GTDB taxonomy): domain Bacteria; phylum Bacteroidota; class Bacteroidia; order Bacteroidales; family VadinHA17; genus LD21. The sequence continues at coordinate 10,773 of JAAYDB010000093.1, read as the reverse complement.
GATATTTCCTCTGCGCTGATAACCGGCATATATATACAGCTCATCGCCCGGGGCATTAATATATAGAGGTGCTTCGCAATATTGAGTATTCAGTTCATCGCCTGCAGTGGTTGCATGTTCCCATTCATCTGACAGTAATTTTGAAAAGAATATATTCTCATCATATTTCGAATCCTTATATATTGTGGGTGATTTTGAATTTTTCCGGCGAGAGGCAAAAAACATTGAATCACGGCCAGCAGTAAGTACCTGAGCATAATCATCTGCAACAGAGTTGATCTTTTCACCCATATTTTCTATCATAACCTCAAGGCTATCATTCATAAGAGAAAGAGCATTATTACATTCTGACAGATATTTGGTGGCCTTATCTGTTGCTTCTTTTGTTTTTTCACTTTCAGACAGCAGATAGGAATTAATTTTTTCCGCTGCTTCTCTGTAATTACCCGTATACTGTAAGGCACGTCCAGTCATCAGAAGGTAATCCTCCGGCAAATCATCTGTGAGTTCTGAGGCTTTAATAAAATATTGGAGGGCTTTATCCTTTTCATCTGATAACAAGGCCGCCACTCCTGTTTTGTAGTTCAGGTCAGGATTAAGATCATTGTATAGAGCTGCCTGTTTATATTCTTCAAAGGCATAAGCATACCATATACCTCCCAGCCTGAAAAAAGAGTCACCATCGGTAATGTGTTTCCAGGCCTGGTTGAAACCATCTTTTTCTTTTCTGAATTCACTTTTCTTTATCCGGACATCTGTCTGTGCCACTGAGGGTGAAGAACAGAATACTATAAACAAAACAAAAATGCATAAATTATACTTCATATATCTTACTTTTTTCGAATCATAAAATTAACACTAATTTACTTCTTTAAAAAAAACCGGGTCATCATACAGGAAAATAGAGCATTTTGGCCAAAAAATATTTTATATTTGTTCAACTATGCAGGCTGTAAACCGTAATATTATCTTCCTAATAATATGGAATATAAATATATCAACACTGAATATCTAGATTCGGTATCCGGGGATGATGATACTGTAATATCGGAATTGATAGATATTTTCAGGGAACAGGTTATTGAGATAAAGAATGAGATGCAACAACTCCTGTCGGAAAAGGATTATTACTCTCTTGGTCTTCTTGCCCATAAAGCAAAGTCGTCAGTAGCCATAATGGGCATGGACGAACTTGCTTCTATCCTCAAAACATTTGAGCTTGAAGCAAAGGAAGGGCTTAATCCTGAAAAGTACGGAAACTATATCAACAAGTTTGGCAACGACACTGCAGGGGCTGTAAAAGAACTTGATCATTTACTTATTTGCCGGTTAAATAAAACCTGATGATTAGCATTGAGAGTAAGGACAGGATTGTTATTATAACATTCAACACTGACAACATCAATGCTCTGAACGTTGATGAAATAAAAAACCAGATAATTAAGACCCTTGAAGCCGGCAATTCAAGGGTGGTTATTGATCTGGCTAATATAAAATACATTGACAGTACCGGATATGGTTGTTTACTTCAGATAAACAGGGCAGCAAGAGATAATCTTGGTATAATAAAGTTCACCGGTATTACTCCTGAGGTAATGGAAGTATTCAGGACTCTTCATCTGAATACCATACTGGAAATACACGATGATCGTGAGACCTGCATCAGGTTAATGCAATAACTATTCTTTAACTGAAGACAAGTTTATTGTTTTTCACAGACACCTTAACACTGGAGTCTCTGTGGATGTTTCCGGCAATAATCTCTCTGGATAATTCACTAATTATTTCTTTCTGAATGATCCTTTTCACAGGCCTAGCACCTGACTGAGGGTCGTAGCCTTTTTCAGCCAGCCATAACATAGCTTCGTCAGTGATTTCCAGATCAATATTATTATTCTGCAGCAAATTTTTCACATTTTTAAGTTGTATTCCCACTATTTCTATTATTTGTTCGAATATAAGAGGTTTGAACATGACTATTTCATCGACGCGATTAAGAAATTCAGGACGTAAAGAATGTCTCAGAAGTGAGAATATCTCTTTGCGCAATTTTTCTTCTTCCTCTTCAGGCATTTGATTATTCCATTTTTCCATTCTGTCTCTGATTATTTCAGATCCCAGATTGGAAGTCATTATTATAATGACATTTCTGAAGTTCACTGTACGACCCTTATTATCAGTCAGTCTTCCTTCATCGAGAACCTGAAGGAGAAGGTTAAACAAGTCGGGGTGAGCTTTTTCTATTTCGTCGAGAAGTACTACAGAATAAGGTTTATGTCTTACAGCTTCGGTTAGTTGACCTCCCTCTTCATAACCGACATATCCGGGAGGTGCTCCGATCAGTCTCGATACTGAATGTCGTTCCTGATATTCCGACATATCGATCCTTGTCATAAGGTTTTCGTCATTAAAGAGGAATTCCGCGAGAGCTCTTGCCAGTTCGGTTTTTCCCACACCTGTGGTTCCAATAAATATAAATGATCCTACGGGTCTTTTCTGGTCCTGCAAGCCGGCTCTTGATCGTCTGACAGCATCTGCCACGACGTTTATTGCTTCATCCTGTCCCACTACTCTTTTATGTAATTCGCTCTCCAGACGCAATAGTTTTTCTTTTTCACTTTCCAGCATACGCGAGACAGGTATGCCTGTCCATTTTGAGACTATCTCTGCTATATCTTCCGACTTAACTTCTTCACGGATGAGAGAGCCGCCGGATCTTTTCTTTTCAATTTTTTCCTTGAGATCATTTATTTCATTTTCAAGTTGTATTATCTTACCGTAGCGAATTTCCGCCACTTTTCCGTAATCACCTGATCGTTCGGCCTGTTCGGCTTCGAAGCGAAGAGAATCAACTTCTTCCTTCTTTATCTGTACGTTTTCTATCATTTCCTTTTCGGAAGCCCAGGCTGCTTTAAGTTCACTTCTTTTAGACTGTAATTCACTCAATTCACGGGCTATACATTCCTCTTTCTCGTTATCTCCATCACGTCTGACAGCTTCTTTTTCTATTTCAAGCCGGGTGATAATCCTCTCTGTCTCATCTATTTCTTCCGGAACGGAATTCATTTCCAGTCTTAGTCGTGCAGCTGCTTCATCAATGAGATCAATGGCCTTATCAGGCAAGAACCTGTCGGTGATATATCTGGTTGACAGGTCAACAGCTGCAATAATAGCTTCATCTCTTATAATCACTTTATGATGGGCCTCATATTTTTCACGGATACCTCTCAGTATTGATACTGTATCATCACGATCTGGTTCATCGACCATCACCACCTGGAATCTTCTTTCAAGAGCTTTGTCTTTCTCGAAATATTTCTGGTATTCATTGAGAGTTGTAGCGCCTATTGCCCTTAATTCTCCCCGGGCCAGCGGGGGTTTCAGTATATTGGCCGCATCCATTGCCCCGTCTGTTTTCCCTGAACCAACCAAAGTGTGTATCTCGTCAATAAAAAGCACTATATTGCCATTTGCACTGATAACCTCGTTGACTACCGATTTAAGTCTCTCTTCATATTCTCCACGGTATTTTGCTCCTGCTATAAGAGCTCCCATGTCGAGAGAATATATAATTTTTGATTTTAGATCCTCAGGCACGTCTCCTCTCACTATCCTGTGTGCAATACCTTCAGCTATAGCTGTTTTTCCCACGCCTGGTTCACCAATCATCAAAGGATTATTTTTTGTACGGCGTTCCAGTATCTGAAGTATTCTTCTGATTTCTTCATCTCTTCCCACAACGGGATCCAGTTTTCCGGAATGTGCTCTTTCATTAAGGTTTATAGCATATCTGTTAAGTGAATTGAAAGTATCATCTGCCGTCTGACTATCGACAGTTGCGCCTTTACGCAACTCTTCTATGGCAGCCTTCAGGGCCTTAAGCGTAACGCCATGATCTTTAAGTACATGAGACACATCATTAGTGGTGTCAAATATTCCCAGAATAAGATGTTCTGTTGTAATGAATTTATCTTTCATTTCTGAAGCATACTTATTTGCTTTTCTTACTGCCTCAGAGACTGAGGGTGAGATATAGGTTTCTGCCCCGGTGACTTTCGGATAAGAAGATATTAGTTTTTCCAGATCGCGTATCAGTGGTTGTATTGAAACCCCCATTTTCCCAAAAATAAATTCGCATATACCTTCTGCCTCGCTGATAATTCCTCTCAGCAAATGAGCACATTCCAAAGCCTGTTGTCCTTTTGATTCTGCTATATTCGATGCCTGTTGGAATGATTCCTGGGCTTTAAGTGTGAAATTATTCAGATTCATAGTATTACATATTTTTGTTTAGTGATATCAAAATATCTGCCAACAGGCTGATAAAGACGAATTGGCATATTACCGGGTATTGATCATGCCAAACTGACAAGTAATGAAACCGCAGATGAGTGCAGTTGCTGCAATAAATTTGCATCAAAGTATTTATTTTATACCTTCATATCGAAATAAATTCAGACGACAAATGAGTGAAAAGATACTTGAGACTCTGATACAACTCTTTGCCATAATAGCAAAGCCTCATGCGAATGATCTGGAGAGAAGAGGTATTGTTGAGGCATTTCTGAAGAGGCTTCTGAATCAGGAGTTGACGAACAAGTATCTTTCAAAATATGACATGGCCTACAATGAAGCCAGGAAGAAGCTTGAAAAGAGCAGTACAGAACGCCGTGAAGGAGCTATAGCCATCAGGATAAGGAAACTGTGTAATGAGATCAATGAACAGGGACAACTTGATCAGGAACAAAGAATAGTTGCTGTGATACAAGCTCTTGAGTTTTGCAAATCGGGAGATGATGAGATAAGTAAGCTGGAACTTGGTTTTATCAGTACACTTGCAGAAGGCCTTAATATCACAGAAGAAGAATTCCATTCAATCGAAAAGTTTGTTTTAAGTCCTTTCAGAGATTTTCCAGATCATCATAACTTCCTGCTTATCAACGGAGAGAAGAATTCATATCTAAAGGAAGCCAGGCACATATACAAAGAAAACCTCAAAGGACAAATATGGATCCTTTTTTTACCGTCAGTAAGGCTCTATTATCTCCGTTATGCCGGGTCGGGGGAGCTATCGATGAAAGGTCAGCTTCTTCAGGAAGATAAGGTATACCCTTTCAGTCCGGGATCGTCAATAAAAGGTTATAAGATCAAGCCTGTCTATTTCTGGGATGTAACGATGCAGTTCCTCAAAGAAGTCTTTAAATCTTCAAGAGTTGTTTATGAGGTAAACAATATTGAATACAGATTTAAATCGGGACAAGTAGGTATTCATCACATGAGTTTCAAGGCAGAATCGGGCAGAATGGTTGGTATTATGGGGGCAAGCGGTGCAGGGAAATCAACACTTTTAAGTGTTCTGAACGGGACCAACCCACCAAACGACGGAGAGGTACTGATCAATGGTGTTAGTATTCACAACAAGAAAGATGAACTAAAGGGTCTGATAGGTTATGTGTCGCAGGATGACCTCTTAATAGAAGAATTGACTGTATTTGAAAACCTCTATTATAATTCCAAGCTCTGTTTTGATGACCTCTCTGATAATGAAATCAAAGAAAAAGTAGACATTATCCTGAAGAATCTCGGTTTATATGAAATACGTGATATGAAAGTCGGCAGTCCATTGAATAAGAATATTAGCGGTGGACAGAGAAAGAGACTGAATATATCTCTTGAATTGATACGTGAGCCGGCAATTATGTTTCTTGACGAACCAACTTCCGGATTATCATCGCGTGATTCTGAGAATATACTCGACCTTCTTAAGGAACTTACACGTAAAGGCAAGCTTCTTTTCATTGTCATCCATCAACCATCTTCTGATATATTTAAGATGTTCGATAAGCTTATTTTCCTGGACACCGGAGGGTACCTTATTTATAACGGTAATCCGATCGAATCTATTGAATACTTTAAAAAGAAGATTGGGCAGGCCAATTACAACGAAAGTGAATGTTACGTTTGTGGCAATGTCAATCCCGAACAGATTTTCAATATTGTAGAGGCCCGTGTTTTTACTGAGAGCGGGCATCCTACCGACACCAGGCGATTGTCTCCTTCTGACTGGAGTAGTCTCTACAAATCAGAGAAAAAGGAAGATATTATAGAACCTGAAAAAACGCTGCCGGATATAAATTTCAAGACTCCGGGTCCACTTAAGCAGATCAGCGTCTTTATCAAAAGGGATATTCTGTCCAAGATATCAGATATTCAATATCTTATGATAACACTACTGGAAGCTCCAGTTCTGGCGGCAGCTTTATCATTTCTGATAAGATATTTCGATGAAAGTTCTGTTAATCCCACTTACACACTGTATGAAAACAGCAATCTTCCCATATATATCTTCATGTCGGTGATAATAGCAATATTTATGGGCTTAACAGTAAGTGCAGAAGAAATCATTAAAGACAGGAAGATACTGAAAAGAGAGGCCTTTCTGAATCTCAGCTGGAACAGTTATCTCATATCCAAAATATTTGTCCAACTTGGTATTTCTGCAATCCAGGCTTTTACTTTTGTTCTGATTGGTAATGCCATCACAGGAATAAAAGGTATGTTTTTTGAGTACTGGCTTGTTCTGTTTTCTTGCTGGGCAGGAGCCAATCTTATGGGATTGCTGATTTCGGACAGTTTCAAAGCTGTAGTGACAATATATATACTCATCCCTTTTCTGGTTATACCGCAAATAATCCTCAGTGGGGTGATGGTTAAATTTGAAAAACTCAATCCCAAACTGTCTTCACCTGCATCCATACCATTATATGGTGAATTTATTTCAGCCAGATGGGGTTACGAGGCTCTTGCTGTTAAACAGTTTAAAGATAATCAGTATGAAAAGCAATTATACATTTATGATGAGGCAATGAGCAAGGCAAAATACCGGAAAGACTACTGGTATATTGAGGTTAAGGGAAATCTGGAGAATGTTAAGAATGATCTGGCAGATAACACAAGAAGCGAAAATTTTAATAACAATCTGTTAGTTGCATATAATGAATTCCGGAAACTGGCTAAGGTTAATCCTGCACTCCTGTTCGAAAATACTGAGGGGCTGACGCCTGAATATGTAACAGATGAAACGGTGGAAGAAGCTCTCGATTGGCTGGAGTACATAAGAAAATATTATGTTGCTTATTCGAACAACGCAAAGAACAAAAAAGATGCGCTTATAACATCTCTGCAAAATATTGACAATAAGGCATTTTTAAAATTAAGGGATGACCACTCCAATGAATCTCTGGAGGAGTTTGTAACAAATAAAAATGAAACGGTCAAAATTCTTGAATTCAGAGGAGAATTGATACAAAAGCTTGATCCGGTATTTATGGATCCCGCATATCCATTTATAAAGGCACATTTTTATTCTCCTGTAAAAATGTTCTTTGGCTATAAAGCAGACACCTTCTATGTTAACATCATAGTATTATGGCTTATGTCCTTTGTGCTATATATAGCATTGTATTTCAGACTTCTTAAAAAATTACTTGATTCGGGAGAACGCTTATTCAGAAAAAAGAACCGCCAGGCTGAAATAGATTATAAAACAGATAATGGTTGAATTCCTTATCTGACTGTCATGTTTTAAACACCATTGATGAGGCAGAGGGCTTACCGGATCATCAGCAATTATGTTACAATGTTTAGCAGATAAGAAAAAGGTGCCTTCAAAGACACCCTTTTTCTTATCCTGATAACCGATCTGTAAAAATCTGAAAACAGTTATTCTACTATCTCTACCATTTTAAAAGGCACTCTGATAATGGATTCATAATCTTCTCCTGCTTCAAGCATATCTTCATCATCTTCCTCATAATACCAGTTAACCTCGACATCATTTTTAGCTTTATGTATTGCTTCAAGTTTTTTGAAGACATCAAGGATACATTTTGATGAACTGGTATTAAAATACTCCAGTCTGATATTTACAACCGTCTTTTGAAGAGGAGATTCTTTGTAATTATCTAGCCAGTCAACAATAGGTTTATAAAACTCTACTGAATTTTCGGGGATTGACCGTCCTCTGATCTCAAATACACCTTCTCTGGCATCAAATCTTACGGTAGGTGTTTTGGGTGTTCCTTCAATATTGATCGGTTCCATTTTATATAAAATTTAAGGTTATCTGATTTCCGGGGGTTAATTATCCTTATTTACTAAAACATCCAGGAAAAAAAAGGAATAACGGTCATCATATTCTTTGAAAGAATAATGAAGTTTATTTCCTGTTTTTCTGGCTATATCAACAAGGCCAAGACCACCGCCACCTTTTGCGGATATCCTCTGATGATTCAATATAAATTTGTAAAGTTCTTTAATTTCTTCGTGACTGGATTTATTTATTTTATTAATCTTCTCCTTGAGCTTATCGACATTAATTGATTTGACAAAATTTCCTGTAGTTATTTTGTATCCGTTATCAATTTTTGTTACAAGCAGGATACCAAACTTATCAGACATCTGGTCTTCATAATCTTCCGGCACCTTATCAACGTGATGATACAGATTCTGGAGGGTTTCGACAAGTACGTTATAAACTTTTTTACGGAGTTTTGACTGATCATTTACCATTATCATCTTATCTTCAACTTTATCAAGTATCTGATTAATGACATCCGAATCCACGTTACCCTTATAAAAAAGAATAACATTATTATTCGACTGGTCTGGTAAATAACTCTCTATATTAAAGCCCATTTAAGCTTTTTTTTGGGTATGGATTCTATTACAAAACAAATATAATAAAAATGTGAAGTTACCAAATTATAACTTTTCTGCATATAGGTTTATCCTAAAAGGGTGGTTTTTTTGATGAATCAGCAGTATTATTATGACAAACACCAAAAATGCTATGACCGCCTGTCAGACAGGTTTTTCTTAGTTCCTTCATATAATTCGAATCCTGCCAGAATACATTGCAAAGAACCGTTAAAGAGTACATATTTTGCGCAGGGTTTAAGACCGATATTATTGATGAATTCTTTACCGTAGGTAATGATCCATGCCTTATAACCGGAGAAATTATGTTTCAGTGTAGAACCGATCATATTGTAAAGGCTGTGTATTTCCGGGGGGCTTATCCTCTTTCCGTACGGAGGGTTAGAAACAAGACACCCCTGAATGCCCGGAGGTCTAACATCCTTAAAATCTGCAACATTAAGAGACACAATATCACTCAGACCTGCACTTTTAAGGTTGGCTGCTGCTATTCTGACTGCAGTTTTCGATATATCGCTTCCATAGATATGTATAGATGATGGTTTTATTTTGTTATCCGATTCATCCTTAACCTTTATAAAAATATCCTTATCAAAATCTTTCCATCTTGTAAAACCGAAAGAACTCCGGAAAAAACCCGGAGGTATTTTCTTTGCTATTAATCCGGCTTCAGTGATCAGTGTACCTGAACCACACATTGGATCAATAAGATCGACGGAAGCATTCCATTCTGCGAGCATAAGTATTCCTGCTGCCAGGACTTCATTCATGGGTGCCTTCCCCTGCTCCACTCTGTAACCGCGCTGAAATAACGGGGTTGCAGAAGAATCTAGTGAGATATTTACTTTTGAATTGCTGATATGAAGATTAATCAGAACATCAGGGTTGTGAGTATCCACATCCGGTCTTTTTCCTGTTTTTTTCCTGAAATAATCTGCTATTGCATCTTTCAGGACAAGGGCGGGAAATGCGGTATGTCCGAAAAGTTTTGAATTGACAACCGGTACAATGGAAAAAGTCATACCGGAGTCTAAAAAATCTGACCAGCGTACACGTAAAGCACCGTGATAGAGGTCATCTTTTGATCCGATAGAGAAAGTAGCTACAGGAAGTAAAACAGATACAGCTGTTCTGGCACAATAATTTACCCTGTACATCACCTCTCTGTTCCCGGCAAAATATACCGCCCTGTTCGAAGGTCGTACGTCAGAAGCTCCTAACTCCCTCAATTCCAGAGCAAGGACATTTTCAAGCCCGTATAAGGTCTTTGCTACGAATGTTTCCATAAATGGGTAAAAGTAGTTATTTGACCTGACATTTATATTTTGCTATTTTGCAAAAGTTAATTATAACAATGGCAATCAACTATAATATTAATGAAAAAACTTAATATTATACCTGTTACCCTGTCATTAATTATACTAATGACAATAACATCCTGTGAAAAAGACAGTCCCCTGATCAATGCCTTAACAGGAGAATGGGAAATACAGGAATTAACTGTAGATATATACAAGGAAGGGGTCAGGAAAGAATCTCACACGGAATATCTGGAGAAGAATAAAATCATTTTTCGCTTTGAAGATGGAGGCTCAGGTTCATATTACAAAGACAGTGAATCACATAGCTTCACATGGACATTAAATGATTCCATCCTTGTAATCAGCAATCTAACGGAATTTGAATCTGATCTGCAATGTGAAGTTACTATAAACGGCAGCACCCTGATAATATCTTATGAAGAAGCTGATGATAAAGATATGGCTATAATGTATGAATATATCCTCACCGGAAACAAGATTGGCTGATACCGGTCAGTCAATTGCGACCATTGCCTTCTGCCTGTTTCCAAGTGTATTATTGTATGTTTGAGTATCATTCAGTATTTCAAGTGCTTTTTCCTGTTTTGTGCGGTTTTTAGGCCTCCAAAAGTATCCGTCCTACGAACTCCATCTTTTTTGATGGCAGCTTAGTTCGTAGCTTTGGATCATGAGAAAAATCCAACGACACACCCAGGCTGAGATGTTCGCTCACGTGGAGGCCTGCAGGAAGAGT